>NZ_WJBJ01000012.1:0-77154 GCF_020804205.1 Methanosarcina sp. DH1
CTGCCTCAGATCATGATGTCTGGAAAAGCGATGAGCAATGCATTGGAAGTTCTTACCCCTGAACTTGAATAGAACAAGAAAGAGGGAGAAGAAGCTGGACTTGCCATCACCTTTGTTGCAGAAGGRGATATTCACGACATTGGTCACAGGCTTGTTACCACCATGCTCGGAGCAAATGGGTTCCAGATCTTTGACCTTGGAGTTGATGTGCTTAATGAAACCGTTGTAGAAGAGGCTGCAAAGCACAAGGGAAAAAAAGTCCTCTTGGTAGGCTCTGCCCTTATGACCACCTCCATGCTTGGCCAGAAAGACCTTATGGACAGGCTCAGAGAAGAAAACCTGAGAGACGATGTAAAGTGCATGTTCGGAGGAGCTCCTGTGTCTGATAAATGGATTACCGAGATTGGAGCGGATGCAACTGCAGAAAACGCTGCTGAAGCTGCAAAAGTTGCACTTGAGGTAATGAAATAATCCTGGGAGGCAAAAGAAAATGACATTTAGAAAGTCCTTTGATTGCTATGATTTCTACGACAGGGCAAAAGTAGGAGAAAAGTGTACTCTGGACGACTGGGACCTCATGAAGATCCCGATGAAAGCAATGGAACTCAAGCAGAAGTACGGGCTTGACTTCAAGGGAGAGTTTATCCCGACAGACAAGGATATGATGGAAAAACTCTTCAAGGCCGGCTTTGAGATGCTCCTTGAGTGCGGAATTTACTGTACCGATACACACAGGATCGTAAAGTACACTGAAGACGAAATCTGGGATGCGATCAACAATGTCCAGAAGGAATTCGTGCTCGGTACAGGCAGGGAAGCAGTAAATGTCAGGAAGAGAAGTGTTGGGGATAAGAGAAAGCCAATTGTACAGGGTGGACCTACCGGCTCTCCAATATCGGAAGACGTGTTTATGCCTGTTCACATGAGCTATGCTCTGGAAAAGGAAGTAGACACCATCGTTAACGGTGTAATGACTACAGTGCGTGGAAAAGCGCCTATTCCAAAGAGTCCATACGAGGTCCTTGCCGCAAAAACTGAAACAAGGCTGATTAAGAATGCTTGCGCCATGGCTGGTAGGCCTGGCATGGCTGTCTAGGGCCCAGAGACCTCCCTGTCCGCTCAGGGAAACATTTCCGCTGACTGTGCCGGCGGAATGACCTGTACGGACAGCCACGAGGTCTCGCAACTCTGTGAACTCAAGATCGATCTCGATGCAATTTCAGTTATTGCTCACTACACTGCAAACAGCGACATCATTATGGACGAGCAGATGCCGATCTTTGGCGGGTACGCTGGCGGCATTGAAGAAACAACTATAGTCAACATTGCAACCCACATCAACTCAGTTGTCATGAGCAACGCAAGCTGGCATCTGGATGGTCCTGTCCACATCCGCTGGGGTTCAACCAACACCAGAGAGACACTGATGATTGCAGGATGGGCATGTGCAACAATTTCCGAATTTACGGACATACTGTCAGGTAACCAGTACTACCCATGTGCAGGCCCATGTACTGAAATGTGCCTGCTCGAAGCTTCAGCCCAGTCAATAACAGACACGGCATCAGGTAGAGAAATCCTCTCAGGAGTTGCATCAGCAAAGGGTGTCGTTACCGACAAGACTACAGGTATGGAAGCCAGGATGATGGGAGAAGTAGCAAGGGCAACGGCAGGCGTAGAAATCTCCGAAGTAAATGTAATCCTTGACAAGCTTGTAGCCCTCTATGAGAAGAATTATGCAAGCGCACCAGCAGGAAAAACCTTCCAGGAATGTTACGACGTAAAGACCGTAACCCCAACTGACGAGTACATGCAGGTCTACGACGGAGCAAGGAAGAAGCTCGAAGAGCTTGGACTTGTATTCTAAAATAAAAATAAACATAGTTTATTAAAAATGAAAACTGCTTTCAAAATAGAATTCAGTTGAGAAGTTGCTTAATTCTTCAACTGTGTCTGGACTTTTAGTCCAGACTTCCATACTTTTGAGGCACTTTCTGAACAATTTCTGAATATTTTATACTTACTGAATCCTTATTGAGTGCTTTTTTTCTATACTTCTCTTCACTGTCAGTATATATTTAACATGAAAATGTGCCATCTGCTAGCAGTTTCATTGGTTGTGCATGTTATTCAAAGGATATCATATTCGTTTTTCTGTGAAAGTAACATCCTTTTTGAGTGCATCTATTCTTTCAAGCGCCGGTACATAATCCAACTGGTTGTTTTGATAAGAGGAAGGCATTAATTGACTCAAACAAAGTTGTACAAATGAGTTTCCTGCGATAGGTCCCGCACCCTGAATTTCATAGTTGTAAAAAAATAGAATAGCTGCTTGCGAGAAAACGGTTAGAGACGGACAAGAAGAAGGGAATGAAACTTATCCTTCATAATAATCGTTTTGGTCGTGGTGTGTGAAATGAGGCTTTAAGATCTACCCGCAAGCAACCGGATTCTTATTACCTATAAGTAATATTTATATTTTTCGATGAGTGCTATTTCATAATAACAATTTCCAGTTTATTCCGACCTCCAAGTGATAAAATATTTCTCAACAGTGCTTTTTCCATGACAAAGCTCATATTCTCACATATCCATACTTACTTGAGAGAGAACCTGGGGGCATTAAGGATTATTCTACCGCTCGATGAAAACGAAGCTTTGGAACTGGGACTTACTCTGGTTAATGAAAGGAATGAAACCGAAATCAAAGAAGTCCTTAACTACCTCTTCGAGCTTGCACTGAAATACGCAAAAGAAGGACAGGAAACCGACACAAAAAGATTAATTGAATATATCAAAAATATAGGAAAAGCGGCAGCTATTGCCAGGCTTGAACCGACTGTTGTCAATACGCTTCTGCTTTTTCCCCAAGTTGCCACAGAGGCATGCAAGCAGAATATGCAAAATGCTCTTGTGAGCATAGCACTCGCATTCGGAGAGATTGGAAAGGCCGCAGCAGGACAAAAAATGGAGGCTTCCGCAAGGATCGCGTCTTCCTGCCTTGGCGAGATGGGAAACACCGCAGCTTCGCGAGGAGCTAAAAAGGAAACAATTGCAGTTATTTTCGCTCTTGGGGAGATTGGAAAAAGCGTTACATGGCAAAAGCTTGGTGACGTTGCAAGCAGCACAGTTGTCCTTCTCGGGGAAACCGGAAAGGCTGCTGCAAGCCAGAAGTTTGAGGACGCGGTATTAAACGCCGAGCTGTTGCTGCAGGAGATCGGGACAGGGGCGATTGAAAAAAACCTGAAAGAAACTGCAGACATGAGTGTGCGTTCTATCCAGGATATAGGAAAAACTGCAGATCTCCAGGGTCTTGATAAGGCTTTGCTTCAGGCAGCCTATTCACTCGAAGCAATTAAATTTAATGCCGAAGACCGCTATCTGATGAGTGCATCCATAATTGCCGAAGTAGCTCTCCTGCACTTTGAAAGATTGAAAATTGAGAGACTGGAAGATAAGCTGAATAAAATTTCCAGGGGAAAGAAAAGATCACCAGGTACAGGTTTATGAACTGTTACACTCAGTTTAACGATTATTCATATTGAGTTAATCAGTTTGAGTTAATCAGTTTGAGTTAATCAGTTTGAGTTAATCAGTTTGAGTTAATCAGTTTGAGATTAAATCGCAACTCCCGCCTTCTTTACAGGGAAAAGAGTGCAGGAAGGATTATCTGGTCTTAAGGTGCCTTTTCCCAATATAAACTTTTAGTGGGGTGTTCTGAACGTCTATTTCAAACGAAACAGGGGCAACGGATCTCGGGCTAACTTCAGTTAAGGAAAATGATGAGCTTGGAGTATTACGATCCATAGATTTCCTTACGGAACGAGGAACCGAATATATAAATAGAAAACTCGAGCCCGACGCAAAAAAGGCTGTTATCTGTATAAGGGACATAGGTAGCGCGGCTGTCTTTCAAAAAATGGAAATTGGAGTATTTTTATCACTTTTTTCACTTGGAAAGATGGCTGAAATTGCAAGAGAGCAGAAAATGACTGATACCGGTTTAAGCATCCTTTACTCTCTCTGCGCAATTGGTAAAGCAGCGGTTGGGCAAAACATGGAGTCTGCGGTCAGGATTGCAGTCGCATATCTTGGAGAAATTGCGAACTCTGCCTCACTTCAGAAGACGGAGAGAGAGGTGCTTGCAGCAGCTCTTGCTATAGGGTCCATAGGAAAGGAAACTTTCGGGCAGCAGAGTATCCGGGTTCCTGAAAACGGAGGATTTCTTCCTCCAAAGTCATGTATTCTTTTATCCCAACCTCCTGGAAAAGAGGCTATTCTCTTCTCTAGAGAATTTCCGGGTATTTTTAGCCTGCTTGTTCAACAGGGAGGGGAAGCTGATTCTCTTCAGGATATTCCTGTCCTTTTGGAGAGCGAATCTTCTTATACGGGGTTTACCGAGTTTGAGAATCTAATCATAAGAACTGCTAATTCTCTAGGAACAATGATTTTTGAAGTTAAAGATAAATTTTTAATAAGCCACATGCTTATGACAAAACTTGCCCTTGACACTCTCAATGGATCTGAATATATACACGAAGCCGAATCTCTTGATTGAAAACTTATAAAATTTTAAACTGCCGTTTTATCCGAATAGCTTTGATTCTGATTGTGTTCCTGGGAATCACCAGATTTCATGGGAACTGTAAAACTGGGAATCAACAAATTGAGTTCATGCGTCTTCTGTTAAGCGAGAAATCGTGACAAACTGTGTCCATTTACACAATGCTTGCTAAATATTTTATTAAGTTATAAGCTGAACCAGAGTATCGATTTCACGTAAATAGGCCAAAATTGAAAGCGCTGGTTTCTAATGCAAAATCGATACTTACTGGCAAGAAAGTTCCTTAACCGATGACCAATGTAATTGAGTTAAGTGACTGCATTGGTAGAGTACTGAAAATGATGCTAATTCTAGCTACTGTTGATTGGCTTGAGAAATGCGGGAAACTTTAACATTTAAGGTATATTTTTCAGAATATATATTTCATAATGATTTTTATTCCCATTATTCCTCTTACAAGTTGTTATAAAATCAAGATTTCTTTTTTGCCAGGTTAATTTTAGTAATTTTAGGGGTCGTTGGTTTATGGAAAGGAAATTCACTCAGGCTATTCTCATAATTTCCCTATTTATACCTTGGACAGTAATTACTCAAGCTGAGGCTGCGGTTGTAATTGTAAATAACAGTGGAGATAATAACAGTGGAGCTGGAAATTATACTTCGATCCAGGAAGCTATCAATAATGCACATGACGGGGATACAGTCCTTGTCAGCCCTGGTGTATACAGTGAAAATATAATAGTCAACAGGAAACTTACAATTCTCTCCCATGCCATGCTCTCAGGCAGCCAGACTAACCGCACTTATATTATAGGGACAGCTTCTGACAATGCGGTCTTCAGTATCAGCTCAGATAATGTGACGATAAACGGTTTTCATATTGCAGGAGGTCCTTTTGAAAAGGATACATCTCAGGAGGTTGGACTTTACCTTGAAGGCGTAAGAAACTGTTCTTTAAAGAACAATACGCTGATACTAACTGATCAGGGGATTGTTCTCAAGAATTCTCAGGACAACTACCTTAATGGAAACCTTGTAAGCTTCGGGAATGAGGGAGTTGTGCTTGATAATTCAGAGGAGAATGTACTGTCAAACAATTGGATAATGAAAAATAATCAGGGAATTTCGCTGAATAATTCCTTTAACAATACTCTTGTTAACAACACAGCAAGTTCAAACGGAGTGGGCGTTCTCCTTCAAACATCTAAGGGAAATAAGCTTGCTTATAACCTCATTTTGAAAAATGAATATGGGATTCTCGGCCAGAAAGCATGGTCCAATATTTTAACCAATAACAATCTTTACCTTAATGACATTGGTGTGGACCTCAGGAGTTCATCAAATAATTCGTTCTATGAAAATGAATTTATTAACTTTCTGAATGCCGTAGACGAAGGAAATAATATATGGAACAGTAGCTCGGCAGGTAATTTCTGGAATGATCATACAGGGATAGATTCCGATGGAAATGGTGTAATTGATAATCAGTACGTCATTAACCATATCACCGGAGCAATTGACTATATGCCTATGGTAAATAGGCCTACGGCAAATAGGATTTCTTCAGGCAATAGCTCCAGAGCTTTGGGAGCTAATGGCAACATTTTGTTGTCGCTATTTGAAAAAAAGTACCCTGAAAACTCAACGAGTAACCGCAAAAAAGGAATTGTTATCGAAACAACCGAACTTGGCCAGATAAATAAATTCCTTGAGAGAGGCCCGGTCTTTTTGAGACTTGGAGCTGAATGGTGTGGAGCTTGCCAATCTATGAGCCCTATTATCGATGAGCTGGCTGCCAGGTACGGAGATAGAGCAACAATAATGTCCATAAATATAAACAAAAATCCTCAACTTGCAACTTATTTTGATGTCGGCTATATTCCAGACTCTTCCATGATTATGGGTATTGAAAATGGAACATATGTTTACATGCAGCTAGATGGAAATATTACCACAGATAGAGTAAAGGCAAGAATTGTTGGACTGAAAGACAAAGAAGTGTACGAAAAAGTTCTGGAAAACACCCTTGCCTATAAAGAGATAGGCAAATCGGGATGAAAGAGTCCACTGGTACGTAATTTCAACTGAATTCAAAACATACTTTCTGAAAAAACGGAAACTCTTTTTTGAATGAACTGCTTCGGTTACAAAATAGTAACACTAATAACCTCGTAACTTCATAGAGTAAGCCAGACTCTATTTCCTGCGCAGCCCGTATATCTTACGCAATAATCTGAAGTCGAAAATATGTGATAAAACATACAGGCAAGAATTATAAAACCTGCGGGATAAAAGTTGAAGCTTAATGTGTTCTATCAATAATAAAGGACGCTAAAAATGAAGAGGGATACTAACAATAGAGAGGGGCAAAAAGAATGATTACATTAAATGAGGCAGAGGCAGTTGAAGTAAGTTTATCTGCAGTTGACGAGGGAGATGAGAGCAGAGCTTTCCAGGCGCTTGACTCCCTTACAGGAATTGCGGCAGATTTCCTTTCAGAGAATGAAGAGGCAGATGCTGAGAGAGTCATCCTATCGATTGAGAGTGGCGCACAGGCAGCTGCAGAGAGAGAGATGGAGCTCGTTACGATCAATTCTATCCTGTCCCTCGGGAAACTGGCAAGGAAAGCAGCAGACAAGGGATTTGAGTCTGCCCTGGGCAGGGCTTTCATAGCAATCGGAAAACTTGGAAAAACTGCAGCCGCACATTCCCTTGAAGCCGGTTCAAAGGTCGCTGCTACAACCCTGATGGAGATCTGGAACTTCTTCCCAGAAAAGTGGGATCAGGAAAAAGTAATTGCCTTTTCTTTGCTCTTTAAAGAGATCGGAATCTCTGCTGCCATAAATGGTATGGAGGACGTTGTGCTCAGTGCAGTAACGGGCCTGGGAGAGATCGGGAAAAAGGTTGCAGCAAAAAGCCTTGAACTTGAAACTATAAGCAGCATGCTTTTGCTTGAGGAAATAGGTAAGCTTGCGACTGAGAATTATTTTGATGAAGCTCTGAGTTCAACAGCGCTTTCCATAGAAGAGATAGGAAAACTATCTGTAAAGAAGGAGCTTAATGATGCAGTTTTGCAGTGCCAGTGGACACTTGAGACTCTGAGAGTCCAGGCTGAAGAAAAGGCTCTAAATAACTCTTCAATTGTGGCGGAAGTAGCTCTGGATAACTTTAAAGATATCAGTTGTACGGATTCCGAAGAAAAAATGGAGAAGTTTCAGGAAATAAAAGTTCTTCAGAAAAAAATCCAATCTACTCTGTAAATTAAGGAAGAGGAATTTTCTAACTCATCTATTGATATGACGAAGCGTAAAACCCCTGAGTTTAACTCAGGGGACATGGATAACTCATGAACCCCCTGAGTCTTTTACTTAGGGGTAGTTCATGCTTCAAATGTAAGAGAAAAGTATTTCGTATGCACGCGCTGCGGGAAGACAAAAATAGTTTCTGAACCAAAAAACGAATAAGATTCCAGAAAAACTTAAAAAACCTGATCTTTACCTGTTGATCTGATTCTTACTTATAATTGGGTCACACTTGACCAATTATTTATATGTTTCTATGAATTTTTTTTAATCCCATTAAATTGATACCTTAATTACGCAGGTGTTTATAGAAAAACGCTCTCTGCTAATGAAAATTTTAAGTTCATGAGAATTCAAGAATCTCCTTTATTTTTGTAAATTTTCTAGTTTTATGTTTTCAGATAATTGCTGGATGAAAGACTTATTCGCGCCAGAAAAACTATATAATTTCATCTCACAAATTATTTTGATAATATGCAAAATTTTGACAACAGACAAAAATTAGAACTCCTCCCCATTATCTGCAGTCACCACAATTTTTTTCAAAATGCCCCGGATTTAATCCCCAGAGAGATCTTCCCTTGCTGTTCCGTGGAAGGCAGTGAAATTAAACTTATCTCTGGACCCACTCATGCAGGTAAGACCACCTTCATGAGCCAGGTTGCCAGTAACATGGTTGGAGTAAAAATTTATATTGATTTTGAGGATAGTCAGATACCGGAACCGGGATCTGGAGATTTACAGGCTATTGAGGATACTGCAGCCGAAATCCGCAAAAAAGAAACTGAAGACGGAGAAGGGCGAATTTTCTACTTTTTTGATGAAATCCAGAATCTTCAGGGCTGGGAGAACTGGGTTGACAGGCTTCACAGGCAGGGGGCAGAAATTTATCTAACTTCATCGAGATCAAAATTAACAAATGAGTTTTCTTCCAGGTTTTCAGGTAGATGTAAAATTTTAAGGCTTTTTCCTTTCTCTTTCAGGGAATACCTGCAGATTAAAGGTAACAGAATAGCAGAGCCTAATTTTCTAACGCCATCAAGCAGTGATGAGCTATTATGCATGTTTTTGCAGTATTTCGAAAACGGTGGTTTTCCGGATGTAATCAAAAAAGATGACATCAGTCTTTCCCGTAAATATTTTGAAGAAGGGTTGAAAAAAGGTGCTGCAGCCGGATATGATATCCAGAAGTTAAAAAAGCTTGCCATATTTCTAATTTCGAACATGGCTTCGGAATATTCCCCCGAGACCCTGAAAAAAATTAGTGGAATCGAGAGCGAGGAACTCATAGACACCTATCTGGACTATCTAGAAGACATTTTCTTCCTTTACAGGGTCCCAAAACTCAACAGCCTCCAGGAAATCGGGAAGGAAAAAGACGTTCCCTGTAAGATTTATGCAGGCGATACCGGCCTTTTCAAAGCAGTATATCCCGGTTACCCTGACAGCCTTGGGCTGAGATTTGAGAACCTTGTGTTCCTTGAACTGCTGAGAAGGGAAAAACAGGTATTCTACTTCCAGAACCAAAGAGAATGTGATTTTATCATTAAGGAAAAAGACAGCCAAAAAGTTTCGGCTGCAATTCAGATTTCGGTTTGCTTCGGAAACCCTGCAGTAATGGAAAGAGAAATTCTGGGGCTTACGGAAGCTATGGACGAGTACGGCCTTGAAGAGGGGCTTATTCTGACAATGGACGAAGAAGAGACCATTAGAGTTGACGGCAAAAACGGAAAAAAAATAGTCATGGTTAAATCAGTGTGGAAATGGATGCTGGAATAAAGAAAATAAAGAGCAAAAAGGCGACATTCATGTAAAATGTTATAATAACTCCCGAACCTGTGCTGAAATACGTAACAGAAGGTAAAAATGAAAAGAAACCGGAACATGAATATTCCAAACTTAATTTTCTATTCGAGACTTTTCCCGAAATCAGAAAGACTTAAGGGAATATGTTAGGTTCCTTTTATTCTGAGATCTCTGTTTGTATTTCGCCACTTCGATTCTTGTTTTATACTTAAGTTTCTTACACTGAAATTTCACCAAGAATGACATCTTTTTCCGCAGCTTTTCCTTCTTTTGCTTCTCTCTGGGAATAAAACCAGAGCGGGATGTAGAGACAAAGCACGAAAAAACCTACTCCTGTAGTAGCCCAGCCTAGTTCAAGGCTGTTGAGGTAAATTATCCCTACAAGAAAGAAGGGAACATTCAAAATTGCCGTTGCCAGTGCTACGTTTTTCCAGCCGCGTGGGGCTTTAAAGGGTCTTTCTAACCTTGAGAACTCAGGGTCATTCCTTACTTTGAAATACGTATAGAGACTGATTCCGTTAGCACACATATACCCGATTGCAGAAGCTGCAAGAATTGCAGTAGGATTTCCCAAAAGGATTAAACACATATTGAACATGGCATCTGCAGCCATTGCATTCATCGGGTGTCCGTGAGAGTTCAGTTTGCTTAGAAATGCGGGAAGATTGCCTTGAATTGACATTGAATAAATTGACCTTGCCGAGGAGAGAAATGCAGTTTGGATAATCAGTAGCATGGCTCCGATAAGCATTATTATCGAGATGGAAGCCCCAAGAGAACCTAGAGATATATTTGCAAGAGGAAGCATAGGAGACACAGGCTGGGCAATTACTTGATCAACTCCAAGAGTACCTATTACAGATGTCTGAACCAGTATATAAAGCACAAGACAAATTCCTCCGCAGACTAGTAGTGCTTTTGGAGTATCAGTATTAGGGTTCTTGTATTCTGGCCCGTAAATTGCTGCTGTTTCCCAGGCACAAGCACTCCATTCTGCCATTGCGAAAAGCCCGAAAATGATGAGTACATGTTGCAGGTCCCAGGTCCAGTCAACAGGGAACCATGAGCCTGTGATATTAGCAATATGAAAGTCACCTGTGAGGAATGGAGCAAGTGTAATAACCATAAGAGGAATCAAAGAGACTACCGCTAAGACGTACCCTGCTCTTGCTCCATTCTTGAGTCCTTTTGAATTTATAACTGCAAGAGAACCAAAAATAAATCCACCTACCAACAAGGAAAGGAAAGTCTTGGGGATTACGGCAAGGGCTGGTATCAAGCCCTGAAAGTAGTCCCCTATCAGGATCGCATAAATTGCAAGCACAGGACTCCAGCCGAACCAGTAACTCCAGGCGCTGAAACCACCTATGAATTTACCAAACTTAAATTTTCCTTGATTAATTTTATTCGAATTTGAGCCAAAAACGGTTTGGGTATAACCTGGCAAACCCGATGCCTTAGGAAAAACCGTTGCAAGCTCTCCGAATGCGAGGTTCTGGATAAAGCCGAGTAAAATAGTCAGGCCCCATAATATTATTGAAAAAGCCCAGACATAGCCTGTAAAATAACCTATCGACGGTAGGATTAACAAAGGAACGCCAAGAGCTATTGCAAGCCCTTGCTTCCAGTCAATACTTCTTTCAAGCTCCTGTGGCTCGCAGTGTGCCCTGCTGCAATCTCCTGCTGGATTCAGGTCAGTTTGAGGATGGGAAGGATAATGGTCACTGCTCATAAAATCACCTTTATTCAAATTTTTTAGGCAATTTGTTTTCTGAAAAGGTTGCAGGAATTAATTTTAATATCGAGCAACTTTTCGATGTTCATCTTTGCAGCAATACCTTTTGCCGCGCCTGGTACTGACGTTATAACCCCGATATCTAGCTCCTCACGCAGCTCACGCATAACGTGCTCGTCCACAAGGTCCATCTTGTCGACTCCGAGTTTTTTTGCGACGTACTCTTTTGCCTCGCCTATGCGCATATTTTTTGAGAACTCCATCCTTGCAACAAGGTCACCTGCAGCCCTAATTCCAGTCATACCTGAAGCCATTATGTGGGAAATCGGCATACCCATYGGGTCGCCGACTCCKATCTATATGCCGTCGACGCCTGCAATTTCGACCATCGCCTTGCTTGCTCTGGTAACCGCATCAATCGGAGGAGTTTCAAGCATTGGAATTCCGCCAACTCCCATTCCCATATTTACGTGACAGGGAATCGGAGACGCTTCGACTGCAGCTTTGATGAAAGTAACTGCACGAGCAAGGTTCCAGGCTGAGGTCTTACTGGTATTGGTGTTGCATACTGGTCCGAAAACATTTGCTCCGGCTTTTGCAATAAGCGGAGCCTGTTCATGCGGCCATAAACCTGCGAGCCGCACTCCATCATACTCCAGTTCTCCGTGCATACCTAACACCATCTCGCCAGCCATACCTGCTTCAATGTACATATCAGGGAACTCTTTTCTAAGGGCCTGGATTGCATAAAGTGTGCCGTACATATCTCCATCGCCTGCCGCGCCGGTTGTATCAAAGTTAACACCGTCAGCCCCGGAGGCAAAAAGTTTCTGCATGACCCATACCGTGTCTCTGGTAAGGTGCTCGGCAGCGTGTTCCATAGATTCTTTTGCCTTATCAATCTTGAATAGCTTCATAAGGTCACCAGGGTTCTCAAAGGGCCCATCAGGGGTGTAGTAAAGTCCCATATTGGGCATTGCCCCATAAAACAACGGAATGATCATGTTTTGCTGACAGACTTCCATTGCCTGACACTCGTTTGATACAACAGGTTTTACCGGCTTGAAACTGTAATCAATGTGCCCGAGTTCCATTGTGTCAGCACCAAAAGCCCGCTCGTGCATCATGCAGCCAACTAAACGGCTGGAAGGAATGCCAACTCCACTGTTACCCTGATCACCATCAAGCCTGATAGTACCAATGTCGTGCGTCACAGGAATTTCCATGCCCTGTTCGACACTAACAGCCTTGCCGGGCATGATAAGGATCTCTGCAAGCTTGTCCACTTCATTGGCGTTCAGGGTAGGGATCTCGCCAAGGTCAGCAGCGTTTGCAGTACCGGCCTCGATTTCCGCCATTATTTTTTCTTTGGTAAGGAAGACACGTTTCCCGTCTCCCATTCTCAAAGCGTATTCGGTTGCCATTTTTAGAATTCTCCTTTTGACAAACTTAGTTTAGATGATATCGATTTTATTGAGAGTTGAGGCTCATAGCAGCAGTTCTTTTGCTTTTGCCACGGCTTCGCTTGCGTTTTCAGCATAGCAGTCTGCACCGATTTTGTCAGCCCAGGACTGGGTTGCAGGGGCTCCGCCTACCATAATCTTTACTTTGCCTCTGAGCCCTTCTTCCTTGAGGAGTTCAATTACCTCCCTCTGCCCCTGAAGGGTCGTCGTCATAAGGGCGGAAATGCCGATAATATCAGCATTGACTTCCTTTGCCTTTTCTACGAAATTCCTTGTAGGCACATCCCTGCCAAGATCATAAACTTCAAAACCTGAGGACTGGAGCATAGTAGAGACTATTGACTTGCCGATATCGTGGACGTCGCCCTCGACAGTTCCGTTTACGATAACCCCCAGTTTCTTTTCCTGTGTGCCTGCTGGCAAATCTTCTTCAAGCAGCTTTACCCCGGCAGTCATTGCGTCGGCTGCCATCATCACGTGGGGCAGGAAAAGTTTCCCTCTCTCAAAAAGAGTTCCTACCTGGTTCATGCCTGACGAGAGCCCTTTTTCTATGATCTCTTCTGGGGGGAGCTTTAACTTCGCTTTTCCTACCGTTTCGATTACTTTTTCCTTTTTACAGGAGATTACCGCATCAGCAATCTCAAGGAGTAATCCTTCTGTATCTGCCATTTTTTTTCGGTCCCATCTTTATTTGGAAGTAGTTGACGTTTTTCTTTATGATTATTCGGAAGACGGTAAGTTAGTTCCTACTAATCTTATATATATTTTTCTAAAATTATATAATAAGGTCTTAAAAATATAAAGGGGACAATAAAATAACAGCAAATACTAATATCAAAATTTTTTATAAAGAGTGTAACTTTCAAACAGATAATAAAGTTCAAAAAAGCGCTGATGCTAAATAATTTTGAAAACTTATTCTGTTTGCTTATCTTCAGCCTGGCATTCTTCAGTGACATTATCTTCCTAGAGATCAAGTATATATTTCATTATCAAAAATAGGAGTATTAGGGGAGTAAGAAAATAGTGTACTATTCTTGAGATAAGGGGATCTGAAGATTCTTTATGGAAGAAAACAGAATACGCTATTTTTCTATATAATAAATTAATTTGAAGTCTCTGTCTACTTCATTACGAATTATGTGATCGATAATTAACGTATTTGTTAAAACATAAATTCAAAATTATAAATTATAAATTATAAATTATAAAACACGGAATTTTATCGGGGGGAAGGGGCATGGAAGTAGAAAGTAGAAAAAAGATGAAAAAAACACATACGGGGCCAAAGAATACCTGGGAAGGCTTTTTTAAGGATAAAACACACGGAGGGCACAGATATTCGTCTGAGGAGTTTCTTGCTATGGAAGCCAGGGAAAAACTATTCCACCTTGACGGAGGCAAAACGCTGCTTGACTTTGGGTGTGGTTCTGCAGAACTCCTTACCTACTATGCTCCTGAATACGAACAGCTTTTAGGAGTAGACTTTTCCCCATCCATGCTTGGAGAAGCAAGTAAAAGGATCAGTCAAAGAAAATGTAATAATATTGACCTTATACTTGCTGACCATGAGACACTCTGGGAAAACCTTGACTCAAACTTTGATCGAATAACTGCAGCCGGAGTGGTCCAGTACTTAACGTTTCAAGAAATTGATGACTTTATTGCTAAGGCATCAGAGTATCTCAGTACAGACGGTAAGATAGTATTTTTTGACATACTGGACCCGCGATTATATCCATTGTGGAAATTAGGAGTATTTGCACCGAATGCAGGGCTTTTAAAAGCTTTATACCGGGTAGGTTGCGATTTTCAGAGTTCAATATTGGCGGCCTTAAAAAACCGTCCGAGAAACATTTACGGTTTTACCCATAACCCTTACAAAATCCAGAAAATTGCGAACAAACACGATTTTGAGATGCGCTATATACAATCAATGTACTACGAATATAAGTATCATGCAATAATGTTTCGGACTTAAAAGAATGAACTGAAAAAAAGCAAATGAATTCCTAAAAAGTGGAAGAAACTTTACCTTCTTATTTCATCATTTACGGGAAAGTGAATTAGTGAAGTACTGGACTTATACTTCATTCCACTTTAATTTGCTGGGTTCTGTTTGTACTGCTACCTTTTTTATTTTTCACTGTTAAGCTGACAGTATATGTCCCTGCACTATAGTACGTGTGTACAGGATTCTTTTCTCTTGAATGTGGAGTATTGTCTCCGAAACTCCATT
Organism: Methanosarcina sp. DH1; assembly: GCF_020804205.1. Lineage (NCBI taxonomy): Archaea > Methanobacteriati > Methanobacteriota > Methanomicrobia > Methanosarcinales > Methanosarcinaceae > Methanosarcina > Methanosarcina sp. DH1. The sequence goes on from NZ_WJBJ01000012.1 coordinate 15,110, forward strand.
CCCATGATGTAGGACTACCCGTGCTCTTATCTGTGAATTCAACTTTTAAAGGAGCTTTTTCTGATATAGGGCAGGCCAAAAAAACAGCAACCGGAATTATGTCCTGTTCCAACTCTACCTTTGCTTTTTCCTTGAAACTTTGAATTATTTCCCCTGAACATTCACATAACCTGTCATGATCTTCCTGAGACTCTTTTTTGTAGTCACAAGTTTTTTTATGGATATATTTTGGATCACAGTTTTTCAGGTCATATATATCTTTTATATCGGCAAGTAGCCAAAGTTTGAACGCTAAATCTTTGTCCATTTTGAGGTATTTGACTAAATCCGAGTTTTTATCCATTTCCGTGTAATACTTTGCCCTGTCTATATATAGTTGGAGTTGTTCCTCCGTGTAGCTTCCAAGAGTCTTTTTCATTTCGTTTAATAGACATCCTTCTCCTTGATTTCGAGTATCAATGTTAAATCGATTTATAAGTATACCCATATTATTATTGAAGTTTGCAAGTTGTTCCCTCATATAGCTTTCAAGCGTGTTTTTTCTCTCGTTAAGTGGACAGTTAGTACCTTCTTCTTGATTTTGGGCATCAGTATTAACTTTGTTAATAAGTACACTCATATTATTATTGAAGCTTGCAAGTTGTTCCCTCATACAGCTTCCAAGCGTGTTTTTTCTCTCGTTTAGTGGACAGTTAGTACCTTCTCCTTGATTTCGAGTATCAATATTAACTTTTTTTAAAAGAACCCCCACATTATTATTGAAGCTTGCAAGTTCTTCTATTTTTCTTATTTTTGCATTATATAGAAGATATGCAAGGTCTTCGTCAAGCCGCAGTTTTGTGACAAAGCAAGAGTTTTCGACTTTGTATCCAACCCTGGCATCGAATTCATTCTTTTTATCACCGGGAAGAAGCTCCTGAACCCAGGCAAAGATCCATGCCTCTATCGTTTTGGTGAATACCCCGGCAAAAAAAGAAAACACGAAAACAAAATAATTATTTATTTCTTCAGCTTTTCCTAGTCTTAGAAGGTGATTTAGCAAATAGAAGCCTACTAGCGCTATAAATGGTGCAATAAGAATTCGTCTGAAATATGACCAGGCAATACTTGTCTTTTTATATTCCGGAATAAGTTGTTCGAATGTTTCTTCAATACTTAAAAGAAGGTAAGAAAGGACGCCAATAAATGATGCAGCGATTATATAGACCGGAAATTGCAGTTTCGTTATTCCATAAAATGTAATATATTCTATTTTCTGATAATCAAAATATAAAAGCACTGTAGGCCATATAAGGACTACAAAAATTACAATAAAATTTCGAAATATATCGTGAAGCTCCATTATCAAGTTAATTCTATCACTTGCGTTATTTTCATATTTTTTTCTTTTATTATATTCATACATACTAGCCGTGTATATAAAAAATAATATCAAAGCAATGAGGGCATAAAGAACCAGTTTTAGTATCAAATTAACTGGGTGAAGCCACAGAAGAACCAACAATGACGCTATAAGTAAAAACGTAACAAAACAGAAGTTCATCCGATCAAAAAAACGGCATAGCCAGAACAAAAAGAGAAGAGATCCAAGAAAAAGTGGCAATAAAAGAATACTTGGAAACATTTGTGTGTTTCTTACAGTACCTTCTACTGTGCCATTTACAGTACCATCTACTGTGCCATTTACAGTACCGTTTATAATGCCAATTATTGTTTTATTTGTTTCGTTATATAGTGTACCATTTATTCTACCGTTTATTGAGCCATTAATCTCTGCTATTGTGTCATTTAAATTCGTATTTGTTTCATTGTTTGCTTCTGCTGCCCAAGTCCCCTGAACCAGCAAACTAAAAGTGAAAATTATTAATAGAAATTTACAGACTCCGCTTCCCCTCCCCATAAATAGTAATTTGTAAATTCAAATATAAATATATTCTTTTTTATATATAATATTGAATGTGGGTCCCACCTACTCTTCTGCCCTTTCCTTCTCAAAAACAGCACAGTTCATTTACATGTACAATTAGACCAGTAAATCCTCAATCCCTGCCTCTCTCACAATATCGATCGCCTTAATCTCTTCTTCCTGAGTCAGGCAGCGTCCAATCTCCGGATACTCCATAGCCCGGTAGCATGGCCTGTACTGGAACATCAGGTTGAACCTGATTTTAGGGATATGTTTTGCAACCCATTTGGCAATCGGCCTTGTACAGCATTCCAGATGGCCTGGCAGCACAAGATGGCGAAGGAGAATTTCTGAGGTTTTGTAGGCAAATTCGAAATTTGGCTGCACGATTTCCAGGTAATTTTTTATTTTTGAATATTTCCGGGCGCATACATCGTTTCCGTATTTGAAATCTCCAAGGTAGACATCCACAACCCCTTCGAGGATTTCCGCAATTTCAGGGGAATGGTACATATTTGAGTTCCAGACCACAGGCGTATTTACAGAGATTTCCCGGACTATCTTCAGGACGGTATGCGCGTGAGGAGTTGGGGTAACGAAATTTACGTTCCTTGCTCCGTGCGTTCTCCGAATGTCGATCAGTTTTGCAAGTTTCCTTGGCTCAATTCGAATTCCAGCATCAGGACAGGTCGAAATATCCCAGTTCTGACAGTAAACGCAGGCAAAAGTACAGCCTGTAAAAAAGATCGTGTGAGATGGTACAAGCTCAGGCTCTTCTCCCATGTGCAGGAACTCAGAAGCATAATTGGAAAGGTCTGTCAGCCTGCAGAATCCTTTTTCGCCGGCTTTCCTGTCAACCTCACAGCGCCACCCGCAGCACTGGCATTTTTCCAGCATTCTGTCTACAATCTCAATTTTAAGGTCAAGAAGAGAGGGACTGGCTTTTGGAAGCTCCAGGAAGCTTCTGGTAAAAAATGCCAGCCTGTCATCTGCATTTTTATAGTCAAGGACTTCCGCGGCTTCTCGTTCAAGGTCTTCTTTGAGTTTTCGGTACTCTTCGATCTCGTTACTATGAATTTTCCTTAGCTCTTCAAGCTGCATGCCTGGATCAAACTGGACCGGAATTCTTTCGGTTATCTTAAAAAGGGAAGGCATTTCATCTCTCTGCACCTTGAAGTAACGTTTCAGGTACTTCGGGGCTGCCATACTGAAATATTATTCCACATGGGTTAAAGGTTTATTGTCTGTTTCTTCTGGTTTTAATTCCAATATCCGGTTCTGATTTTTAGTTCTGATTTTTAGTTTTGAGTTCCAGTTTTGAGTTCCAGTTCTGATTTCCGGTTCTGATTTCCAGTTCAGACTTCTATTTTGATTTTTTAATTGCTGATTTTGCTGGTTTATTAATCTGAATTTACTATTCATTAGTGTACTTTTTAGAAACGTATAGGCTTTTCCAGGCTCTTCACAGGCAAGGTTATAAGAAGAAAAAGGCTTTTAACACTTTTTGACTGCTATCCTCACGGATAACTCTAAAAATTCACATAAGCAGGTTGGGAACGAAAATGGAATGGTTCTTTCTTTTTATCGCAGGTCTTTTTGAAGCAGCCTGGGCAATAGGTCTAAAATATACGGAAGGTTTCACGAAGCTTTATCCAAGCATCTTCACCGTCATGTGCATGTTTCTTAGCTTCTATTTTCTTTCCCAGTCCCTGAAAACTCTACCAATCGGAACCAGCTATGCGGTCTGGACCGGAATCGGGATTATCGGCACTACAATTCTTGGTGTTTTGCTCTTTAATGAACCTATGGACTTTGCCAGGGCTTTCTGTGTTATTTTGATATTCTCAGGGATTATCGGGCTCAGGATAATTTCTCCATAACCTTTTGCAGAAGACCTGTTCTTTTTCAGGGCCTTTCCTGTACTACTGGAAGTAGACTTTTTTCTGCAGTCGGGAGCCAAAAATTAAAAACCTGCAAGACAATTAATAATGGGATTAAACCCGAGGGTTGTTTTGGTTCCGATTTTATCTTATCTTTTGATCAAGTGGTCAAAAATTAGCTAGGACTTACGCACTTGAAGAACAAAATCAATTACGGCAAAGACTGTGGATTAAAGTCACGTTTTAGACAGTTAACGGTCTGATGCTGTTGATTTTTTAGTTCAACTGCGTAAGTCCTATTAGCTTTAAAGATGCCCGCGGGAGACTTTTGGGGGAATATTCTGGTTACGCTTGACAGCACGACAATTAGTCTCTGGGATTTAATGTCCCTTCTGTTTGTACTTCTGTTTCTCTATGCAATAATCTACCCGCAGTCGCAGCTAAGACAAATCCGGTTGCGGCGCATGGCAAAACTGAAAGCTATGGAAAAAAGCCACGGATGCAAGGTGCTCACTATGATTCACAGGCGGGAGGCAATATCTCTTTTCGGGATACCGGCCTACCAGTACATAGATGAGGAAGACGCCGAGCAAATCCTGCGCTGGATAAGAAAATACAAAGATTATCCGCTTGAGCTGATCCTGCACACGCCAGGCGGTCAGCTCCATTCCAGTATCCAGATCGCACGCGCCCTGCGGCGACACTCGAAAAACACGAAAGTTATTATCCCGCACTATTCAATGTCAGGAGGCACAATCATCGCCCTTGCCGCAAATGAAATCGTGATGGATAAGGACGCGGTTATCGGGCCAATCGACCCCCAGATAGGAGACTTTATTCGCGGGATGTACCCTGCCCCCTCCTGGATATATGCTGTGGAAACAAAAAAGGAAAAATCCGATGATATCACCCTTGTCATGAGCGATATCTCAAGAAAAGCCCTCAAATTCACCAGAAATGTTGCAAAAGAGCTTCTTGAAGGCAAAATTCAGCCAGGCCCGGCAGGGGAAAGCAGGCTCGATGAAGTGGTCGAAAAACTGGTCAGCGGAGAAATGATCCACAGCACACCTCTCTCAGCCGGCGAGGCAAAAGAAATAGGGCTTGCTGTCAGTACGGATTTTCCGGAGGACGTGCACGAGTTTATGAAACTTTTCAAGCCTGTAAAGAAAAGTGTGGAATACACTGAGTAAACTGAATGGATGGTTTTCGTAGTACAGGGAATTCAATAACGGTTATTCAATTGTATATCTCATTCTTTTCAATCCATTTTTTCATCAATTCAATTTTAAATTTATAGGCGTTCCCATCTTTTTCGATAATTTCTCTTCTTAAAAGAGAATCAATTTCCTTTTTATTTCCTTCTTTATAATTATATTCAATCACTTGATGCAGGAACTCTCTTTCGCTATCCGTACACTCTATGTTCCAGATATAATCAAAATAAGCGTTCGCAGAAGCCAATACTCTTTCTGCTGCTAAATTAACATCTTCGACAGAAGCTTCTTTACGACGATGTGAATTCAAGTAGTTGACTAGCTCAAAACAGACTGCTTGAACTAAGTAAGGTTGGCAGTTTGTTAAATAAATTATCCGATTGACAGCTTCTCCATATTTCCCGCCCTCATAGTCTAAGGTAAAGTCGTCAATTGGATTTGTGACCAAAATTCTTGCATCATCTTTGGATAAATAACTTATTTTGATCATCTTTGTGTTTATTAAGTAGTCTGACCAGTTTAGTTGTAGTTCTCTTAACTCGTTGCTTCCGGATATTAATATAACAAAACATTTACGATGTTGGATAATATTTCTCAGCTGATCCAGTATGTCCTTAGTAAGAGAACCATTTAGTATACGTTCTTCTATCTTTTCATATTCGTCAAAACAAATTAGTACTAATTTACTTTCTTTTGCGAGCAATTCCTCAGTTTTATCTAACCAGCTGCCAAAGGTTGTAAATGGAGTATTTTGAAAAGAACCAAGAGGTGGATACTCAAAAGGAAATCCTCTGTCATTTAGTGAGTCGCAAATTAACTTTGAGAGATGATAGCAAAATGAGGATTGGCTTTCTCCGTATTTTGGGCCTTGAAAATCAATGTATACAGAAATGTATTGTTTTTCTAATAGTTTCGGAAGATTAATCAGAACAGACGACTTTCCAATTCGTCTTCTTCCATATAAAAATAATGAGGGTTTTTGAGAAATATTAGATGCCAAATTTGATTTAATTAAATCAACAACATCATTTCTGCCTACAAATAACCTTGAAGCGTCATCAATTCTTACAGGATTTCCAAAAATATAAGGATTCGGAACTTCTTCAAAACTATCGGAATTATTTTTTGTAATTTGCTTTTTTTCTTCTTCAACTATTTGTGACCACTTCTCTGTAAGGGAAAGAAACTTGGCTCCTACTGGCCCTTTGGTAGCAATTAAGCTTTTCTTAAAATCAAGAATGTCACTTTCAAGGTTATTCAAATTTTTAAGCCTATTAAAATCACTTGAGGAATTAAGGTAATTACTTGCGTCGATAGATAAATCGTCTATAACTCTTAGAATTTTACTAAATTCTCTAGGCAAAAATCCTTCAAAAGAATAAAGGAGTGAAACGTTTCCTGAAGCATCAGATATCTCTTTTATTGATTCTAACTGACTTAAGTCCTTAATTGTTATCTGTAAAAGAGCATTGAAAGCTGCTTTCCTTTGTGTAGGTCTGCTAGTAGATACAAATTCAATTTCTGCTATTCCTTTATCTCTGTTTGCCTCAGTTAACATCAGCAGGAAATCTGTTAAAAATGGAAGAGGATAAATAACTGCTTTATCCCAATATATTGGAGACTTCTTGAACAATGTATAAGCCTTTTCTTTCGAAAAAACTGCGCGGAAATATTGTATTAAGTATGGAAACACATAGAATACCCTATAATAAAACACAAGAAAACTAATAATCGATGCAATGCTGAAAGCAATGCCTAAATCAATGCCTAAAGCAGTGCCGATAGCAATGCCCATAGCAATGCTGAAAGCAATGCCTAGAGTAGTGCTGAAAGTAATGCCGATAGCAATGCCGAAAGCAATGTCGATAACAATGGCGACAGCAATGCCAAAAGCAATGCCGAAAGCGATGCCGAAAGTAATAACGATAGCAGTGCCGACATCAATTCCTCCATCAATTGCGACATCAATTCCGATAATGCAGGCGAAATCAATGCCCCTAGCAATGCCGATAGCAATGGCGACATCAATGCCCTTAGCAATACCAAAAGTAATGCTGATAGCAATGCTGATAGCAATGCCGATAGAAATGTTGAAAATAATATTTGTCCAGCTAAAAGGAACTTTAAAAAAAGAAAAGCTTATAAATCTAACAGTTAAAACAATAAAAAAAGAAATAACGTATGAGTAAAAAGATAATTTCAAAAGTAATTTCCGTTTGCTTTTCTTGTCTAGACTGTTCTCGTACTCAGTGAATGTAATGGGATTAAATATGCACTGATATATTTGGAACAGAGAGGTTTTTATGTCATTGAACATTTTTCCTCATTTAGGCGAAAATATTTTTAATAGATAAATAAAGAGCTTGACTACCTTTAATCCGTTTTTATGTACTCTAATTTTAATATTTTTAATGCTTTTCTTCTGATTTTTTTTCTTCGTTGCTTCTTTATAATTATAATATTCGAGTTCCTTCACTATTTCTTCTTTTATTTTATTTCTATTCCATCTGTTTTCTCCGTTTGAAAAAATGTGATCACAACTTACTCTCAAATATAGTGGATTATTTTTTGCAATTTCCCTAATCAGTTTTTTCTCATCTGCGTTAAACTCAATACCTTTTCTTTGTGCATCTAAAAAATTACTGGTTTCAAAACTCTTGAATTCACCAAGTTTCAATTCAGAAAATAGACCATAATATGTTGAGGTAAGTTTATTCTCTATGAATAAATCTCTTAAAGAATATAAAGAAGCAGTTAAGTAAGCTATGTTTTCATGTTCTCCAACAGTCTTCAAAGTATCAAAGAAATCTTTATTAAAATCTTGTGGTTTTCTAATGATGTGTTCAAATCCATCAATTATGAGAATATATTTGTGGTCGTTCTTTATTTCTTCGATGGATGTTGAAAAAGCGCTTAAATTTTTATGATATATTTCTCTGTTGTGAGCTTTATCATCAGTATTGTTTTCTAAAATAACCTTAGGATTGCACTCCATCTTTGTTAAAACGTTTCTTAAAAAATCGTAAGCTGTATAATAATTTGGGTCTTGCAGATCAACGTATATAGCCTTGTAACTGCTTCCTAATTCCTCAGGAATTTTATTAAATACATAATATAGTAAAGACGATTTCCCGATTTTTCTTTCGCCATAAATTGAAGTACTTTGGAGATTTTTAAGTCTTTCAAATATTGTCCTGAGTTCATCCTTTCTACCAAAAAACTCATCAGGATTTTTAAGAGTATTTCTTTCAGTAAAAGGATTATTTCTTGCAAGACCTGGCATATAAAGGATGTACTTGAGTTATTATTATTAAGGTTTTTGAAAAAAATCGAGTTTGCCTTTAAACACCTTTATGAATCGAAATTATACTGAAAATTATTCTATTGCAGGTAAATGACTTCCTATTTTTTCCTCACCTTCGCATTCTCTTCATTCAGCCCTGCCCATATAACCTTATACTCTAGCTGTTCAAGCACAGGATAGTAAAGGCTGCGGTCAAGCCCGAAACCTTCAAAGACCTTTACTGCGTCAGCATACGTTTCTACTGCCCCCGGTCTTTCAAGTTCTTGATCTATTCTCTCAAGCAGTTGTCTGTGAATTAAGTAGTTTTCAAGGAGTACGTAATTTTGATATTTCTCCAGATCTTCGACTTTTCCGAATTCTTCGGCTTTTCCGAATTCCCTGAGTTCTTCTAACTCTCTTGCTTTTTCGAACTCTCCAGTTTTTTCTGATTCTCTGATTTTTCCGAACTCCCCGATTTCTTCCAGTTCTCCGGCTTTTGCGAGCCTGTCTGCAATCACTTCCTTTAAGGCATCTGGCAGGACTCCTTTTCCGACTGCGATTTCTTCAAGGTTTACCAGTTCTCCTGAGATTGGAAATTCCATTTCTTCCAGTCTTGACCGGTCTTCTGAAAGCTTTTTTTCTTCGTACTTTCTAAGTATTTGCATGACTTCATTTGCCGGAATTTTTTTGTCAAAGAAGATTACTTCCTGCGAAGGGAAATCCTTTTCAGAACACTTGAGTTTTCTATCAATCAGGAGAATTACAGGTTCTTTTACCTGTTTGAGCTTCTCAATCTTATTTTCCAGATATTCAGGGGTCCAGAAACCCACTATTTCCAGATATACCTTAATTCCGTCCCTTTTGAGAGAGAAGTCCGGGACAAAAGCGTATTTTCCGGCTTTAAGAATCGTTGGCTCCCTTTTTATTTTCCAGCTTCCCAAACTGAGGCTGCCAAACATCTGCTCAAGAGTGCTGTCATAGGTAGCTTCTTCAGCATCGATTTCCTCAATCCTGGCTTCTTTTCCAGCTTCTTTCCCGGTTTCTTTCCCGGTTTCTTTTCCAGCTTCATATTTTTCCTTTTCTTCTTTAATTTGAAGCTCTGGCGAAAGGGCCTCCGGGTACACGGCTGCTTCAGGAGTGATTTTGAAAAACTTTTCCGAGTCATCAAGGGTAAAATTCAGGATGCGTTTCCCCTGGTAGCCTTTGTGAAGAATGCCTGCCTTGAGCCTCCAGCCTTTTGACCTCAGCAGCGCGGGAAAGATTTTTGCAAAGGAATTTCCATAGCGTTCGGAGATACGAAAAAGAGAGGCAGGCCCGTCAAGATGCAGATGAACGGCTTTTAGTTCTTCGAAGTTTTCTCTGGTTTTTCCTTCCTTTCCTTCTTTTTCTCTATTTATTTCTCTATTGATTTCTCTATCGATTTTGCCTGTTTCCTCATCAGTATCTTCAAGGGAATACATAAGCCCTGAACGAAGGATTTTCCAGAGGATTTTCTGAAAATCGCCTTTTATCCAGATATCGAGGTCAACTGCACGGAAAAGCAGAGTCTGAGTCAGAGAAATATTGTACTGTTTTAGGAGTTCTGCAGGAGAAAGGGATACGAAACTTTTGACGACCTGGTTTTCCTCAAGGTCCGCCCAGAGTGCTTTTTCAAGTGCTTTTTCCGAAATTGAAAGTTTTTTTGCAGCTTTTCGCAGAGCCTCTTTTCTCTCGGCAGGAGAAAGTGCCATGCCTCCACAGGCTTCAAAAACAGCTTCTCTCGCCAGAGACGGGTCAACCGCAGCATCTGTTTCTATAACGGTGCGCCTTCCAAGCAACTGGGAAAGACCCCTGATAAAGCGGTAATTCATTTCCTCGTAACCATCAAGTTCAGTCAGAAGATCACCATAGGTTTTTCCGATATGCTGCTCGAAAGTCTCTATCAGAAGCCTTGCAGGTTCCAGGTTTTCGGGATCAAAAGCTGCGTATACAGGCTTTATTTTCCCTCCGGAGATGCGGGTTACAAGAAGGTCAGAAGTGAGCAGGTGAGCCGCCTCCTGAGCTTTTTTCGTTCTTCATCTGGTTTTCCTTTCCTTGTTCTTTTTTTATCTGGCTTTCCTTCCCAGGCTCTTTTTTTATCTGGTTTTCTTTTCCAGACTCTTTCTTTATCTGGTTTTCCTTTCCAGACTATTTCTTTATCTGGTTTTCCTTTCCTGATTCTCCTTTCATCTGATTTTCCTGTGTTGATCTTCCAGAGCCTTTTTGATTTGAAACAGCTTCTTTTCTTCTCCTGGCAGTTCCGGCTTCGGTCGTTTCTTCGGATATAATCTCATAGAGTATGGCTTCTTTTCCTTCTTTCTTCCTGAGGATCCTTCCAAGGCGCTGGATATATGCTAATTTACTCCCTGTACCGCTTGCTATAATCCCTATGTTTGCCTCGGGGACGTCTATGCCCTCATCAAGAACCTTTGAAGTAACTACAGCCCTGTATTTTCCTTCCTTGAACTTCTCAAGGATGGAATTCCTTTCTTTTGCAGGCGTTCTGTAAGTGATTGCAGGGATAAGAAATTCCCTGGAAATCCGGTGGACAAGCCGGTTATGTTCCGTAAAAATGAAGACCCTGTCTTCCCTGTGTGTATTCAGGATCTCTTTTAACTTTTCAATTTTAGACTCCGTGTTGAAAGCAAGTTCTCTTGCTGCGTTTCTTGCAAGAAGGGCTTTTCTGGCTTCAGGGTCTCTCCCGCTTCTCATAACCAGTTTCTGAAAATCCCCTGGCCCCCGAAGAACCATCCCGGTTTTCCGGAGATAATCTGTATAAACCGAATAACACTTGTCGTATTCTTTTCTTTCCTCATCCGTAAGTGCAGCAGCTATCCGTTTTATCCTGTAAGGTGCAAGGTGGCTGCCTGCAAGTTCCGAGACGTGCTTTTCGTATACTTTTCCCCCGACAAGCCTGTTAAGCTCAGAGTGTAATTCGTCTTCCCGTTCGTAAGTGGCTGTCAGCCCAAGCCTGTAAGGCGCTGCGGAAAACTCGGCAATGCTCCTGTATCCGGTTGCAGGAAGGTGGTGGACTTCATCAAAAACAAGGAGACCGAACCTGTTCCCGAGAGTTTCGGCGTGAATATAAGCAGAATCATATGTGGAAACGGTTATCGGAAGAATTTTCTTCTCCCCACCCCCAAGCTTTCCGATTTCCATCATAAAGGCTTCTTCAAGCTGTTTTTTCCATTGTTCCAGCAGATCAAGCGTCGGGACAACCACAAGGGCAGGGGTATTGCAGCCTGCAATTGCCCTGATCCCAACAAGAGTTTTTCCACTCCCTGTTGGCAGGACAAGCACTCCCCATCTATTATTTTCTACCCAGGTCACAAGAGCTTCGGCCTGATAATCCCTTAACTTAAGCTTCTTTCCGGACGCTTCATAAGCTGCTGCCAGGTCAGGACAGGGAAGGAGGTCAAGAACTTCGTCTTTAAAAGGGATCTTAGAATTTTTCAGATAATCTGTTATATCTCTGTAATAAAGAGCAAGAGCTCTAAAATTTCCGCTTCTTTCATCCCAGACTGCATTGGGAACTCTCACATTACCTTCTATAAGAAGCGTTCCCTGCTTGAAGCTGATTTTGATCATTGTTTATTAAAAGTCTGGACATTATATATAATAATTGAGTTATCAGCCTCGGTTTCCATTGCCCTATTTTCTTCCAGTTAGAGTACTGCTCTCCAACCCGAGTTCCGTCACCAGATTCTCATCTCGGGTGGACTAACCCTTTTCGCTCACTTCATTCTCTCAAGAAGGCTGAATCATAATAAAGATGCTTGACTAAGTTTTCAACGATCTCATGATGTTTAATTTACCCGAATTTTTGTATGGATCATCCCGACAAAACAAGCCTGAAGAAGGAAAAAGATAGCTTTGTTTGAGGCAAATACCTGATTGCTTTTTTTCTTTTGTTCAGGTTATTTATAGTTTTATTCCAATATAAACATTAAAAAATTTATCTTTATCGTCAACGGGGGCGTAATAAATGATACATCTATGGGAGTATGATTCTCGCAAGCTTAACGGCTTAAACATGCCGCAATTGATGAGCGAACTTGAAAGAATAGGAAATGAAGGGTGGGAACTGATTCTGATGAAGAACGATATCGATGAAGAAGGCAGAGTAACTGCAATTTTCAAGCGGAAAAAAGAAAGTGAGACTATAGCTTTATAACTCTACTTTTGTATCCTCTTCAAATTGAGTGGAAATCTCTCACCTTCCACTCACCGAGTTTTTTTCTCTGATTAGCTGGGCTAGAGATGGCATTTCAAATTCATAAAAAGGTAACCAGTTAAAGCAGTGGGAAGGAAAAGGGGAAGGGTCAAGAATAACCCCGCAAGCCCTTTTCCCCAAAAATCACGGCCTTACAAACACATAAGCCATGATTAACGCCACGCAAAGGAAGAGAATAGAAGATATGGCTATACCCGGAGCTTAAGAAATAAAGGAAACCATATCTTGTCCAGCATGGAAATCATTTTTTGTTTTTAACTTRTTTTTTATTCGGATTCGGGAGTAAATCCGTATTTTTCCAGTATTTCCTGTCCTTCKTCTCCAGTYACGAAATCCACGAATTCCTGTGCTTCTTCTTTGTTATCAGAAGCAGAAATCAAGGCKATAGGATAACTGATTGAAGTATTAACAGGGACGGTAGCAACGATTTTTATAGTTCCGGGGTCTGCGGTCTTTGCATCGGTCATGTACACAAAACCTGCATCAACCTCTCCTCTTTCCACGTATGTGAGTACTTGTTTAACGTCTTCAGCWAGTATMGTCTTATCTTTTAGCTGGTCCCAGAGTCCTGCKTCAGTCAATGCCTGRGTTGYATATTTGCCTACAGGGGCAGTTTCRGGGTTTCCAATGCTGATTTTTCCCACATCTGAGGCTGTCAGGTCTTTTATTCCGGTTATATTAAGATCGCTGTTTGCAGGGACTATGAGCACAAGGGAGTTCTCAGCAAAGTCTTTCCTTGTACTGTTGTCGATRAGGGTCTCATTGGCAAGCATGTCCATGTTTTTCTGGTCAGCAGAAGCAAAAACATCAACTGGAGCTCCTCCTTCTATTTGCTTACGCAGATTTCCTGACCCYGCAAAATTTAAATTCACATCYGTGCCAGGGTTTTCAGTTTCAAACTGGGATTCCATATCCGTAAAAGCTTCGGTAAGGCTGGCAGCGGCAGATACTGTTATAGCGTCAGGGTTCTGCTCAGAAACCGACGTTTCATTTGTGGCTGCACCCGTTTCGTTTGTGACTGGAGTAACAGTTTCGTTTGTAGCTTCATTTCCATTACCAGTGCACCCTATTGCAAGGAATACTCCTAATATTACTAACAGAACTATCAGTTCTTTTCTCACAATTTCACCTACTCAAAATATTATTATAATTAAGTACTTACGCGGTTGAATTCAGAATTGATAACAATGAACCTGCGGCAATACAAGTTGTTTTTTTATTTTACTCATGCCTGTATTTTCTGACAAGGCAATATTATGTTATAAGTCGCGTTAGTCAGAGGAAATATATGGCAAATAATGCGTTATGTTTACTAGTACATAACGTTTTTCTCACATTTCTTTTAATAATATAAGAAGATTCCCGGTGTCGGTCTCAAAGAGAATTTTAAGGTCAACTTATGGCTAGTTTACAGTCGGATACAGCTCTTTAACAAATCGTTTTATACCAGGATTTTACGGGTGCCGGAATTTCATGAAAAACAAATCGTAAAATAAGACAGAATCAAAATTAAAAGAATAATTAGCCCTTATTTCTTGAGGTGAGCATTTTTAGGTCATGAAATTCATGGAATATTAGTTAGTTGGTGTCATTTCTAAAACATTTTTAGTGGCGTATCGTACCTTTTTTGCAATTCAGTAAGGTTAATAGCATGCTTGATACACGAAACATAAGGCATTTTTTTCAGCACCGGAAAATTAATCACGAAAACATCAACCGCATAATGAGGACTAACAAAAAATCAACCGCATAATGACGGAATACAAAAAAATCAACAGCATAATGACGGAATACAAAAAAATCAACAGCATAATGACGGAATACAAAAAAATCAACAGCATAATGACGGAATACAAAAAAATCAACAGCATAATGATGGACTAACAAAAAATCAACCGAATAATGATGGACTAACAAAAAATCAACCGAATAATGAGGGAATACCAATTTTTAAGATTCTGAATAAACTTTTGTAAACTCCGCACCAAGCGTAATCATAATTGAGGAATAGTAAAATAGAAGGAATAACCCCATAATAGACCCTATTGCTCCATAGACGTTTGTTGGGTTACTATATGCAATAAAAAATACAATAGCGTATTTTCCTATTGTTACAAGAAATGCTGTTACGAAAGCCCCTACAAAAATCGATTTTAAGTCAAAACTCTTATCTGGAAGCACTCTATACACAAGTATGAAAAACAGCACAAGAATAAGGAAGCTGGCTATTGAGCCTGTATAATCAGCAATTATGGGTGAAAATGGTAGAAATTGCTGGAACAACTTTGAAGCCGCATAAAGAAACCCTTCAACAAATATGCCCATTACGAGCAACCCTCCAAAGAGTATAACAATAACAAAGGACATGATTGCGTCCCTGATAAAGTCTTTAATGTTGCCTGGTTCAGTGGGTTTGATCTCCCATGCTCTCTCAAGGAAATTTTTCAACTGCCTGAACACGTTACTTGCACTCCATAGAAGAAAGATAAAACCTATCAATGCGCTTATTGAAAGAGAATTAATTTCCGGAATACGTTCAAAAAGTAGAATTATCATATTGATGATTCTCTCATCAGCGGCTCCTTGCAGGTTGTTTATTATTTTACTCTGGAGATTTTCAGATTTCAAAAAAATACTTCCTATGGATACTGAAAACAATAAGAGAGCAGGAAGACTCAGTACAAAATAATACGCCAGCGCGGCGCTGTAAGTCATTGCATTATCTTCCATCCATTCCTTTATTGTTCTGGCAACCAGATTTTTTACGTACCCCCAGCTCATACTTTCCCCTAGTTCATAAGACACTGCACTTTTATTAAACATCTCTTATTAAATTTTTATAAAAAATTGCGGTTTCTGAGAGTTGATAAAGTAAAAACGAAATATGTAGGGAAGAATGGAGAAAGAAATAAAATCAAAAGAAACAGTTAAACTATTTTTTAACATGTATTTTATAAAAAATGAAAATCCGTCACATAAAAACAGTTATCGCCAAAGAATTATTCATTTGTATTCGATCAAGAAATCCATTGACGTTAATTCGATCAAGAAATCCATTGACGTTAATTCGATCAAGAAATCCATTGACATTAATTCGATCAAGAAATCCATTGACGTTAATTCGATCAAGAAATCCATTGACGTTAATTAGGTTAAGGAATCCATTGACGTTAAAATGCCTACTGCAATCATTTATGCATCTCGATTTACATTTTATATGTTTACGGAAGCTATATGTTTACAGAAACGGCAACAAAAATAACATTTCTTATAGATCATATCTTAACCGAATATATGGACAAACATCAAATTATGTAATAATCAGGCACAGTTTATTAAATCGTATAAAGCAACTCAATTTTAGTGCTCGTGTATATGCTCTCTATAGTGAACATGCAGATGGTCATGCACAAGCTTGCCATGAACGTGCATGTGTTCATGGATAAGATTTGTGGAAAGTAAAAGTTCCCTGTTATTGAGCACTGTTTCCACATTTCCATCCACAACAACTCTATGATCTTCGCCCATGACTATGGCTCTTTTGCTAATCTGCTCTACTGTTTCAAGGTCATGGGTAGCGGTAATTATCGTCTTTCCCACCTTCCCAAGTTCCTGTAATAGCTCTATCAACCAGAGCTGAGTCCTTGGGTCCAATCCTGCAGTTGGCTCATCCAATAGAAGGACATCCGGGTTATTAGCCAAAACAGCGGCTATACAGACTTTTTTCTTCTCTCCTCCACTCAGTGTATGAGGATATCGATCTTTAAGCTTGGTAATTCCAATCATTTCCAGGACTTCCATCACTCTGGTTTTAACTTCTTCCAGAGTCATATTGAGTTGCAGGGGTCCAAAGGCAACCTCTTCATAAACTGTGGACGAGAAGAGCTGTACATCTGAGTTCTGAAAGACAAATCCTACCCTTTTCCTGAAATAAGACCTAAATTCATTATCTTTAATGGCATCAAAAACATCTTCGCTTATCTGATTGTCAAAAGCATAGAATTCTCCCAAAGTAGGATATATAAGTCCATCCAGAAGGGTCAGTAGAGTCGATTTCCCACTCCCATTAGAGCCCATTATAGAGATTTGCTCACCTGGCAGCACCTTGAAGCTGATATCATTTAATGCATTTATTTTTCCAACATATGTATATGATACATTCTTCACATCAAAAATTGTTTCCATGTTCATATCACCTTATGATGTTATGGGAGATCAACACTAGCAATACGCTCATGGATATCGCAATTGCCACTGAAATGTAATCGCGATTGCGCATTTTGAACTCCTGCATTATCTTAACATCACCATTGTACCCTCTGGACATCATGGATGCATGAACTTTTTCACTTGTATCCAGAGACCTTATTAACGTATAGCCGATTCGTCCACCAACCCACTTTTGCTCCTCGAACATGCCTCCAGTCTTTATGGTCCTGGCTTTCTTGGCAATGTATATCTCCCGCACCATATCAGTTAGCAGAAAAATGTACCTGTAGGCCATCTCCAGCGTGAAAACATAGATTTTAGGAACGCCGACTGAGCGCAGAGATTTAAAAAGAACCTGCTGAGGGGTGGTGAGAAAAAGCAAAACTACGGCAGATACGCACGCTGCGACACGCATTATAAATATCACAGCAGAGTTGACGCCTTGTTTGGTGATATATATGCTCTCGGGGAGTGAAAACGGTCCCAGGTGTGCCCCAGGGCCAAGATAAGCTAACCTGATAAGAGGGTCTCCTGGAAAGAAAACATTGAAGATCATTGGTATGGCGATGATTCCTGCAAAAATTGGTATGAAGAGCCACACCCGCTTGATAAAGAATAAGACATCGATCTTGCTGAGATATGCAAAAAGCAGAGTAAGCATATAAACAAAGATCAGTACTCTCAGGTCTCCGATTAAACTCGTTGCGAATATCACGGTCAGGATGGAAATCAGCTTGGCTCTGGGGTCCAAACTTTGCAGGAAACCATCGCGTTTCGAGAAGCTATCCGAGACAAAAGCTTCTTCCAAAAAACCAAAGATTCCGTCAATCGTCTTTCCTATAAAACCCTTCTTACCGTGATGCACCGCTGAGCACTGACATGAACCGGTATCTGTTTTTTTCATCCAATCTGGGACCATTGTTAACCCACTCTAAAACCTGAATTCCAGTTAGTATTAAAATATGATATGAGTTAATTATAAAAATAAACAAAAATTAAAATTATAAAAATGTGCCGATTTTATACAAAATTTTATATTCCAAAAGTTATGGAAAAGGAATTCCACATAAAGAGAACCAAATTATAGAGAATTTCAATAAATCTCATTAATCTATATTTTATAAGTCTTATAAAAGATCCCTCAAACTTACGGGTTTATTGAAATTCTCACAATACCAAATATTTGTGGCTTTTCGTCATTCCCTATGGATAAAATGATTTTCAATTCAAGACCGCATTGGTTTTTATGGAGACATTAGGAAGATACCCACACAAAACAGCGAAGAGCTATATTGTTTTCAATATATGGCCAACTCACGACAATATTTAAAAATTTTAATTTTTGGCAGCCTTTTTTCCAATTAAATACAGAACGCCACCGCATATTACTACTCCTATCACTGCTGACAGAATATATGCTACAGAAGACATGGTCATTGACTCATCGCCGCCCGCAAAAGCATAATCAGGCATTGGAGCGCTCCAGAAATCCGAGAGCTCCTCAAGCCCTGGAGGCACAAAACCGAGCTTCTCCTTGACCTCTTCAGGTCCCCACTCACCGAAGGTTTCGCCGACGGCCAAAAGACCTAATGGTGCAAAAATCATAAGGATTATCAAGCCAATGCTTAAGTTTCTTATTATTTTTTCCATGTTTTTACCTCAGGCTGTAACTGCCTTCTTCATTTCTTTCTTTTGTGCTTCGGATGTTTCCACATAAAGTATAGATGTATCCGTTTTCTGGATATAGGCAAAAATAAGTGCTGTAATCAGTGCTTCCAGGATGCTAAATCCAAGAGCATGTTCCATTACCATGGCAGGAACAGTTACACTCAATGGGTAGGGCATATAAAGCGGGGTTCCAGCTGCAGTGTGATGCAAAATGGGCTGTATTCCGAATTCAACACCTGTACAGAAAGCTGCGATTGTTAAAGATAAGTAACCAGCTATAGCCGAAGCAATAACTCTTTTAGAGGACGTGATTTCAGAATTTCCGCTAATAAGCTTGTAAATATAGTAACCGACAAAAGGCATCACCACTCCCATGTTGAAGCAATTCGCGGCTATGGCCGTTATTCCCCCATCACCGAACATCAATGCCTGTAACACCAGAGCTACAGAAATAGATATAACTCCTGCCCATGGACCCAGGACTATGCCGATAATTGCACCTCCAACAGCATGACCTGTGCTACCTCCAGGAATAGGTACATTGAACATCATTATTACAAATGAAAAAGCAGCTGATAGTGCCAGCAGAGGGACCTGTTTGGACTTAAGTTCTGCATTCAGTTTTTTTCCAGCGTAATACCATATCGGAATCATAATGATCCAAAACGCGGTATAGGTATACGGCCCTAAATATCCATCTGGAATATGCATTTTTATTTCTTCCTGTATTTATTTATTATAAATATAACTTTGCCTAAAAAGAAATCCCAGCTTCTTTAAATATCTTGCAACATTTTGCTGGTTATTTTTCTAAACAATGCCTTGACATGGCAGTATGGTTGAGTACTACTTATATATATTTTGGTATTACTTTTTTTGATAAATTTATATTTAGATATGATTCAATATTCATATTTAACATAAAAATAAAATTAAGTATTTTTATCTCTGTCTTTTTATCTCCCGAAATAGTTCTAATTAAATATTTTTTATTGGCTTTGTAGAAATTCTATCTGTAAATCAACATCAAAAAGCTGAAAGACGTGAGTAAAAATAGATCAAACCATTCAGTTCAAATTAATGGAGATTTTTTGGAGAATATTTACGGAGCCTTCTATCTTTCGTTAATTATCTGAACCTTATCCCTATCTGCTTTCACAGACCGGGTAAAAAGAAGTTCAGGCACTTAAACTATTCAGGAAGTGGTTTAAGGTTTGTGTCTGTTTGCTAGAGACATATTATCTATACTACTAATTAATATTTAATACTTACTTCTTACTTTTTATTACTATATATTATTTTTTCCAGGTATATTATTACGCATTTGGGGAAAAATCAGTTTGAAAAAATCAGTTTGAAAAGATCAGTTTGAAGAAATCAGTTTGAAGAAATCAGTTTCTTGGAAAGTATACTGTCTAATAATAGTTGGCAAACATTGAAAATGAGTGGAGAACCTTAAATTAAGAAAATTTTTCAATATGTCTCGTTCTCAGAACCTTATGTTACAACTAGGACAGAAAAAGGTAGAATAAGTTCCTCTGTTACTCTGAATAAAAAAAGATCCCATATGCCCTAACATTTTTATTGCTAAGGGAGTGAAAAGGGTTACAAATACCCGGTCTTGTGTTACATAATTCCATGTAACTTTAAAATAATATTTGTGTCCTAAACTGCAATTATTTTCTTATTATGTATTTATCTGAGAATCGAAGCACTAGTGTCGAGTCAATCATCAAGGATTCAATGATTCCGAATAATTGCAATCGATTTTATGCGACATTTTACTGTTGACTCGATACTAGTTCTGAGACTTTCATTGATTTGGGAATAAAATTGGTTTTGGGATGAACTATAGCATTGTCTGTATTTTCTTTTCGACTTTTTTCACTTCAATCCATGAAGGCTCAGGCCGTAGATACTCTTCAAATATAAAGATTGCGGCTTTTCCCTGCACGGAATTAAATTATGATGCAAGAGTCTTGAGTGGTTGAATGCGGAGGCTGAGTCTGTACCTGAAATTCTTCCTGATCTCGCCTATCATCTTCATTTCAGCACTGTCAAGGATTTTTGCGCGGTGAACGATCAGGAAATATCCGATTATGAAGGCTGTGTACTCCCAGAGTGCTCCGGTAAGTAGATGTGCATTCTTGGCTGCGAGCATGGACCCGACCATCAAGATGACGATAAAAGTTAATTTCCTGTACATCGAGGTGAAAGGATGCATATTCTGCTTTCTCCAGGCCCTTAAAGTCATCAGAACTTCGATGGATGAAAAGGACACTGCAGTCCCTATAGCTGCACCTACCATGCCATACTCAGGTATAAGCATGAAATTGACTGCGACATTAATGCCTGCACTTGCGACTGAGCACTTCATAAGGAAATCCGAATCACCAGAGGCTAACAGAGTATGATAGTTAAACCCGAAGTACGAATTTGTTATGAACCCCAGGGCAAGGATACGCAGGGCAGTGGCACCGCCCACATATTGCGCTCCATAGAGCTTTGTAATAAAGTACTCGGGATACACGAATATGAGTGCAAAGAGAGGGAATGTCAGCAGGAAGCACCATTTAGTCATTACCTCATAAATTGAGCCAAGTGGAGCAGTCTCGTTTTGACCCCAGAGCTTTGATGTAACAGGGACATAAACAAAGCCTATGGAAGATACTACCAGAGACAAGAACCCTACAAGAGGGTATACTGCATTGTAAATTCCAACGATTTCAGCCGACTTGAAATAGCCAAGCATTATTGTGTCTATCCAGCTCATAATGTTAAGCAGAGTTGCGGTTATCAAGAGTGGAAATGAATACCTTATTAACTGCCTGGTTGTGTCACCAAATTGAATTTTCCTTTCCTGCTTGACTGTCTGCTTGATTGGAGGCTTCTTTATGAAGTACACGGACATTATGCCAAAGGTAAAGATCATTGAGAGCAGATCCGCAAATACGACTCCCTTCAGGGAAGCATTGATAAATACGGCAACTGTGGCAAACCCAAGTAGAGATACCGGCCTTATGATGTTATAGAAATACATGTTAACATTCGTACGGTCGAATCCTCTGTAGATCGCTACTGTCAGGTTCAGGAGTATGGTAAACGGAACTGCAAAGATAAGAGTCTTCACTACGGACAGGACTTTTCCCTGTGCATCAAAGCCATTTCCTGCCAGAGTATGGAACAGGGAGGGTGATACAAGAATTGAAAGCAAGCCTGCAATCAAGCCCATAATCATGGCTGAGATTATTAATTCATGCACCTTCTGTTCCTCATGCCTGCCCCTGAAGAACGCAATATATCTTGGAACTCCTTCATTGAGTCCAAGGGTTGCGATTGCACCTGTAACTGAGATCACAGTGAGTGCAAGGGCATATGTGCCAAAGTCAGCTGGCGCAAGGTGTGACGTGAGCACTTTTTTGGTGATAATGTCGAGAAGCATTCCTATGAAGGTTCCTGCAAGTATTACACCGGAACCTGCCACTATCCGGTTGACCGAGTCGTTAACTGACATGTTAACACCGTTTTACTGCGTTTAGTTCCCGATTCTCTGGGTCAACGGGCAGGAGCAATGTTCGGTTGCTTTGCCAGTGACTACTTGTAAAACGTTCTCAGTTGACTGAAGGTTAAAGCCTGAAAAGTCTTTCTTCGCAATTTGCAGGATAGATAAAACTGGCTTTTCAACCTTGCAGGTACTACCAGATAGGGTACTGTTACTGTATGTAATGAAAAATCTCATTTCGGGGTTTAGGGTTTCAAAGTTCGTTGTTTCGAATTCCTTTGAACATCTGTAAGTTTTAAGTTTGTCCGTATATCGGCCTTTTTGCTCAATTTTTTGTCTGGCTACCTCTTTCTGAGCTTCCGAGACAAGGTCTATTTCGGGTTTCTTGATAAGCTGCATGATTTCTTACGACCTTCAGGATTGGATCGGAGCTAAATCTTGGATTGGATCGTGGGGTCAACTTCCAGGTTGGACAGGGGTTGAGTCCTGTTGGGTCCCAAACTGACTCGAATGCGGATCCTGGGCTAATCCTCGGTTAGGTGCCGAACATTCGAAGCTGATTTTGGGCTAATTCAGGATGATCCCTGTTGGATCGCAGGTTGGATTGGGTTAAATCCGGAAGACCCCTGTTGGATCAAAGGTTGGGTTTTGGGTTAAATCTGGAAGACCCCTGTTGGATCAAAGGTTGGGTTTTGGGTTAAATCCGGAAGACCCCTGTTGGATCAAAGGTTAGGTTTTGGGTTGAATCGCAGGTTGGATGGATTGGATCCATTTTAGGATCTCAGTGAGTTGCAGGGTGAATCCCGGGTAAGATTCATGGCTGGATTATGAAAGACGGATCTGGGTTTTACCCGCCTTGCATTAATTCTGATTTGCTTCTGCTAATTTGCATCTTAATTCAATGAACGCTTTGTCTGTTTTTCGAAGCTTGGAATCTGTTTTTGCATTCCTGGAACAGCTTACGAAACTCATCGAGTCTTTTTCTTTTCTAACTCCACAAGCGTCCATAACCAATTTAGCCTTCAGAGGGCTGGCAGAGCAAATTCCGGATTATGTCGTTTTTTCTGAAACTTGAAGGAGAATAACTAAATATATATTTTTCAAAGTTCCCCCAAGATTTCCACGAAGTACCTCATCGACTTAATATAAAAGCTTTTTGGAATCATCCCTGCATTATCATAATGAGGTAAGATCGCGGCCTGAAAGAAACCTTATTTACTATGTCTCCTGTAAAAGATCGGTTGGATTTCGCTTCTCGGCTTTTGCAGCTTTAACCTGAAGCGATTTTCAAAGCAATTAAAAGCCTCAAATTGAGGAAATAAGCCTTCAAAGAGGGTTTCAACTCTTTGAAAATCCTGATTACCCATACAGGATAATCCCAATTTCTTTTATTTGGTCAGGAACAATCCTGATGGAAAAAAGTTTTTTTCGGTATTATTCAAATGCAGCCAGAGTAGAAAAAACGTTTTCGAAGATAAATATCTCGAAATGGAACTTTTTAAATATCAGTATTAATCGTTTGAATTATTTTTTATAACTTCACTGAAAATATTTAGGGTAATCTTTGAGAATTATTGTAATTTACTTAATATGTACTTATTCATCAGTACAGAAAATAAGAAAAAGTCTTCATCAGTATGAGGTAAATAAGAGTTCACAAGAATCTTCAATTTGCTCTTCAAAGTCATACAGAAAAGAAAAACGAAGATTTAAAAACCTCAATTTGTGATTTAATTTTTCGTTATTCTAATTAATTTTTTGGCTCTTCGTGGTTTTGTGTGGATATCCTCATAATATTCTCATAAAAACCAATGCGGTCTTGAATTGAAAATCATCTTATCCATAGGGGATGACGAAGAGCCTAGTTTTTGTTAGGTTCCGCTATAGTTTTGTTAAGGTTCAGTTACAGTTTTTGCGGGATTATGTTACCGTTTTTTAGGTTCAGTTATCATTTTTACTCGATTCATCTGCCGTTTTCATTTAATTTCCTGGTTTTACTTTTCTGTACAGGAACACAGCAAGCAAGGAAACTGCTCCGTAAAAGATTTCAAACCCTGGAGCATCTGTTTTATTTTCAAGTGCATATTCAACACTTGAAGTGTTTATTCCTCCATTCGCTTCTTCATTAAGGCCGACAGCTTCTGATCCATTCTGAGAATCGAGCTCCACATTGGCAATTCCACTGTCCTCAGTTTGATTGTAATAGGTTCCGTTACCGCCTGCCTCAACATTTGTCATGTTACCGGAACTTCCATTTGCAACTGTTGCGTTTTCGCCAGCTTCGGAATCATCGGTAGTATTGTTCCCGGAGATGTTTTCTACAGGATAGGTAACCATAACAGGATGGGTGACAATTACTGCGGCAGTTTTTGAATCTGTTCCATTTTTATTCGTAGCGCTGAGGGTAACAGTGTAAGTTCCGATTGTCGTAAACACGTGAACCGGGTTTTCCTCCGAAGAGTCGATTTTCCCGTCACTCTCAAAGTCCCAGCTCCACGAGTCTGCATTTTCGGACATGTCGGTAAACTGGACGGAAAGAGGAGCAGAACCATTGCTATTGTTCATTTCGAAGTTTGCTACCGGAGGTCCGGACTGCTGTGATTTGGAAGACGAAATCAGAGGTAACTGATCAGAGTAGGTACTTTGCGAGAGCCTGTATGCGGAATCCGCAATTCCATCTCCATCCGCATCGACTGCTGTATCCGAAAAACCTGTACCATCGGGTTCTGCCCAGAAATTGCCTCCAAGGTAGGAACCGCCGACAATATTCTCGCCTTCGGTCTTTTCTGTGTTGTAGGCATTTCCGACTCCATTTTGAACCTCTGCATTGACGGTGTTGTTGAAATAGTTATTATAAATCAGATTGTCGTCACTCTCTGGACAGACGAAAAGGCCGCAAACGTCGTTTGAGGATACGTTATTGCCTGTAAGTGTGTTACCGTCGGAAGTGATTAGATGGACGCCAGTGTCTTTATTTTCCGAAGCCGTATTTCCGGAGAGGGTATTATTGGTCGAGTCCGATAATAAGATTCCATATTTTTCATTATCTGTAATCACGTTATTTGACAGCTTATTGCTTTTAGAGTTCGAAAGGTAAATTCCATAGCCGTTGTTCAGGATTTTGTTATTCTCAATGATACAGTTATTACTTCCTGATAGATAGATTCCTGCATAGCTGTTTTTTGTTCCTGTAATCCCAAGTCCACTAATTTTCACGTTATAAGCCTTTAAAGAGATTACATGATTGTCTGAGCTCTTAGCCGTAATTATCGTGTCATCAGGATTCCCAGATTCCGAAGATATTACTAGGTTATCTTTGTCTATTTTAATATTCTCGGTATAGATTCCTGGTTTTAAGATAATTAAATCACCTGAGACTGCATTATCCAATGCGGTTTGTATCGAATCTCCAGGCTGGACGTAAACCTCAGCCGCAGCTCCGATACCCGAGCCTAATGTTAAGAGAAGAAAGACTGCCAGTAAAATAGTTAGCCTGTTCAATTTGATTCCCCAGTACATTCAAAGTATGGGTGATACTTCGATTAATTAACCGGAAATTAATATAAAGGAATATAAGTATATTGGTACATATTATAGTGAAATTATGGTATTAATGTACATATTGGAGTATTATTTGCTAATACACGGTTAAAAGATTCAATTTAGTTTAATATTATTCAAAAAAGGTTAAATTAATTAAAGAAATTCTATGTAAGCTGGCACAAATGAGTTGAAAAAAATATAAAATGTTAAAAATGGATTGATTAATGTGTAATCATCTTATCTGAGAAGAAAAATAAGCAAATTGGTTTTTAATGTGCCTGAGAAATAACATGCACAGTATAACAAAAAGTAAACTGCCCTTGGTCTGTTGATATATATTGTTCTCTCTCACTTTGAGTCTATAAGCAAGTCTATAAGCTATCCAGAGCCATTGTTAACTTCGTTAAGGCTACCGTCATAACAGGAACGAAATGATTGCAAGTATGATAAATATTATGACGAGCCACTTTGCAATCTCCATTGATAAACCGGCAACTCCCCTTGCGCCCAATATATATGCAATCAATGCCAATATTAAAAAGACCACAGCAAGTCCTATCAAATCCGCTATATTTCACTCCCCCAGTGATTATTTCCCGATAAATCAATAATTAGATTGAAGGTATTTATAATTTGACTGTCAAAGTAAGTCGTTTTGTTATCTACTGACATCTTTTTTTAATTGAAATCGTCCCTTTTAAGATTAGATAAAACTATTCTAAGTACTTCCTGGCCATCACAATTAAACCGCATCGTATTCAGTAGTCAGACACCAGAATGTAATTAAGGAATGACACAAATATGATACCAGTATATTTTTGAGTTTCCTGCAAAAAAGTTTGAATAATGTCAAATCTGAATTATAATATCTGCAAACGTTATCGATCCAGCATCTGGCTTTGAACTTTATCATATCTGGCTTTGAACTTTATCATATCTGGCTTTGAACTTTATCATCGGTCTCGATACAGAATACTTTCTCGATACAGGATACTTAATATTTAATGCTTAAATTTGAGCAGGCAGCCTTTCAAAACGCAACTGCTGCCTGAGGTCCCTTTTTCTTTTTCTCTGCAAATTTAACCGCTTCTGTCAGTTCTTCTCCAACCGCAACGAGCAGCTCAGGTGTGAGCATACCCTGGGAGACCAGCACTCCTCCTGCATCTCTTATTGCCTGTTTCAGGCTTTTTGCCCATAGGTGTTCGATAATAAGAATAGCAGCGGCGGTACCTTCAGGTATAGCCTCGGTTATCTCCAGAATATCTTCTTCAGTGATTCCATAATTCTCCTGGGCTGCTGCCAGGATTCCTGCCTCTGTGCCTCCTATAGCTCCTTCTTCACCACCAGCCCCATACCCTATAAGTCCCCCAACGACAGCACCAAAATGCATTCTTTCCTCTTCATCCAGTTGTGTAGCCTCAAGAGACTTAATATTCCCAGCTTCGTCTTTCCATATGAACAGCAAATCAATAAGCCTGATCATTCCTTTATTCATGACTGACTCAAGTTCACGGCGGATCTGGCCGTGGAAGTTCGGATTGTCGAATACTATGACTAAAAGCTGCATTGGCCCATACATTACTTCATCCATTTATTTACTCCCCCATTAGAAATTATTTCCAGCCCTGCTGTCCCGTTTCTGTTGTGCTGCTTTTCACGGATAACTGGTGGTCACATTAATGAGCTATGAAATCTCGTACAATTCCTGTAGTCTTCTTCCCCCTCTGTAAGGAACTCTACAATCAAAAAACAATCACAGCAGTATTAACACAAAAGATGTATAAAATTTAAAATATATATAAACGAGCATATCTAAAATTCAGGTTAAGATTACGAGTGAACAGGCAAAAAATATAGGCGGATTTTATTTTATCTTTACAAAACCGATAGCTTCCGAGTATCTCTTCATCGGTCCAGATTTTAATTTTCTTCTTCCTGCCCTGCACTTTCCTTAGACTCTGCTTCATTTCCTACTGGGCCCATCAATCTGGCAAGCCATCTAGTTTCCTCAAAACTCTCCAGGATAATCTTCAAAACCATGGTAAGAGGCGTGGCAAGCAGCATTCCTGTAGCTCCAAGCACATAATTCCAGTAGAGAAGGGACAAAAATACAATAGCTGGAGATAGTTTCAGGCCTTTTCCTGCGAGTGAAGGAAATATTACGTTTTCAGTGAGTGCATTGACTATCGAGATAGCAATAATAACAGCCAGAGCTCCTATAAGCCCATACTGGATTAGCCCGAAGAACGCGGGTGGAATTGTAGTTAGAGCCAGGCCTATATATGGAATATAACCAAGAAAAAATGCCATAACACCCCAGAAAACCGCAAAGTCGATACCTCCTATAAGGAGAATAACCGTAATTCCGATGGCTGTAGCAAAATTTACCTCTGTTCTTATAACAATAAATTCTATCAGACCCTTACCAAATTTATTCAGACGTGATTCGAATACGAGCTGTTCTTCAGCTTTTTGTTCTGTTTTTTCCTGAGCTCCGGCAACACCCAACAACAAAAATGCTGCTGTGACTATGATTATTCCAACCGTTGTCCCGGCATTTATGAGTCCGTTAAGGACGCTTACCATAAGGCTAACTGCAAGTGATGCAATACCACGAAAAACGGACTGCAGGGATAGTTCTTCGGTGGATGGAAGATACGGTAAAAGTTCGTCCAGGATCTCTATCAACTGACTCTGATAGTTTGGAAGTTGGTTTCCAATCTGGATTGCAGCTCCTACAATCACTGCCCCGAAAACCGAGATAAATAGAGTTAATAACAAAATTACCAGAAGCACGCCCAGTGCTCCGGGAATGCCTTTTCGCTTGACCCAGCGGACAGGTGGGGTAAGTATCAGTGCGACGAAGATAGAGAAAAATACGGTTGTGAGTATAGGAGATATTTCCCTCATTCCTATTGTCAGGATAACAGCAAAAGTACTGTACACTAAAATCTCAGCAGGTACCGAGATTCTATTTATTTTCATATTTTGCAATTCCCCCCATGTCATTTTACAGTAAGCTGATTTTTTATTTCATAACCCGTTAACGCAGGTTGATTGATTAACGCCTCCAGATAAATATTGTATCCGATAATCTTGATAGAATAGGGGAAGATTATCTGGTTAGCTTTCCAACCCCTGAAACCATAATAACACTCGAACCTGCTCCCAAATCTAGTTCAAACTAATGGCTCTTCGAATTATCCCACACCTGTTCTCATGAGCAAATAGATGTAAAACAATATATATTCAAATTGATTTATAATATCTTGCATTTTTATGAGCTTAAGATATCGTTGTGAATTTTAAGGAAGGCTATGTATTAAATCGCGGAGTATTGCCCTAATACGCCACCTTTTGCCCGCAAAATTTTGAATTTCCAGTTTAAAGTATTTTCCATGAAATAGCTTTCCTGTAAATTCGGTAATATTTTCTGAGATTTATCCTGGATTTGTGAGCCTGAAGATGTACTGTATGGAGTTATCGGCCAGAAATTCGAGGACGTTTTCCTTACTTACACCGACTTCTTATAAATTCAGCATGGTTCTTCACATCTCTTGTTATAGTTTCCTTCCCATGGGCAAGTGCTTCACACAGGTGTTTCAAAATAAGTTCTAAAATTAAAAACATTCGATTAACTGCAAATATTTCTTGAAACCAAGTAATATAAAATAGGAATTATATATATAATCATATTATGCGTCTTGTTCAGGTACTCATTCCAGTGGGTAAGCGACAGCCTGTGCTCGCAGTGCTGGATGACGAAGGAATAGACTATGCCGTATGGGACGAAACAGGCAGAAAGGACTTTGAAGCCCTTGTCCAGTTTCCAGTTCCTCCTGTTGGTGTGGAACCAGTACTTACCAGATTGCGCAAGGCAGGAATTAGCGAAAATACCTATACGATCGTCCTGACACCTGAAACTATAGTATCAAGACGCATTGAAGTTCTAAAGCAGCGCTACTCTGGCACCCGTATCTCGCGGGAAGAATTGATTGCACGTGCAGAGAACCTCGCACCTGAAACTTCTACTTATCGTGCGTTTCTTGTTCTGAGCACGATTATTGCAACTGGAGGACTCTTGCTTGATTCGGCTGCAACAATCATCGGAGCAATGGTCGTGGCTCCACTTATGGGGCCTGCAATTTCTGCAAGTGTAGGCACTGTGCTTGACGACAGAAAACTTGCGTCTCGAGGAATTAAGATGCAGATTGGAGGGCTTCTGCTCGCAATTGCAGTGGGTGCCCTTATCGGTATACTTCTTAAAGAATCGATACTTTTGCCACCTGGCCTTGATATCCGAGAAATATCCCAGATAGCCGAGAGGACCAGCCCTAATTTTCTTTCTCTTTTCCTTGCTCTGGGATCGGGTATAGCAGGAGCTATCAGTATTATCCGGAATGCAGGGTCTGCCCTTGTGGGTGTGGCAATTGCAATTGCTCTCATTCCACCAGCTGCAACGACAGGGCTGGGACTCGCATGGGGGCTACCCTTAGTAGCAATTACAGCTGCCGTGCTCGTGCTTGTTAACCTGCTTGCGGTCAACGTGTCAGCCCTCATAATGTTCTGGGTTTCCGGTTTTCGTCCGGTAGAGAAAGAAGCAGTTGTACATGCCCGTTCTTCTGTGATCTCGCATGTAGCTTTACTTGTCATTGCAATTGCCTCACTCTCTGTAGCTCTTGGGCTTGTTACCTATTCTTCTTTTCAGACATCTCTTGTTGAACAGGAGATTAACGGAGAAATGATAACTATGTTCAAAGATCCCGAATATGCAGAAAAGGATTTGACACTTGAAAAAGTTACAGTCGGCTATATGCCTTTAGATTTCTTGTTAAAAAAACCTGTAAAAGTATCCCTCCTGATCGGCCGCAAAGTAGGTCAGGAAGTCCCTCCAGATATGGCCAGTAAAGCTGCTTACCGCCTGACAGAAGCTACAGGTAAAGATGTCAGAATTAATATCGGCTTTGTAGAGTCACAGAAATTCCCGTAAGTGCTCCATTGAGAATCTTCTGCCTCATATCATAAGAATCAATTCTCTCAATCTCATATTCAGGCTTAACAAAATCCAGTTTTTCCTTTTTGCTCGTAAGATTATGGGCTAGTTCTCTTACCTTCAGGAAGATAACATAGCTCCAGATGCTTTCTTTTCCCCGGTAACTTACTTTTTTGTTCAGCATATTGGAAAATTCATTAACAACCTTCCTGGCTCCTGTAGGCTTTAATCCAGGATTGTGATTTTCTGTCCTGATAAAGTCCTTACCTTCCATAGTCCCATTTTCAACCAGGCCAATAACCGCCGGATCGACAAGGAACCTGAAAGGCTCCCGAAGGTCATAATGCTAAGCTGTTATATTGTGTCGTTTCCGTTCAAAAGAGGAAGCTTCATTAGAAATCAACCTCCTTTTTTTCTTTGAGAATTTTACGCAATAAACAATGGCGATAACATGAACTATAGCAAAATGACAAAGGACGATTTTGACAGAATTCTTTACACACGTCTTAATGAGGAAACTCTTCAGTCAATAGTTAATATTCCGGGTGTTTCTGAAATAGTATCCAGGCATTTCAATAACGATACACTTCTTAACGAGGAAACTCTTCAATCAATAATTAATATTCCAGGCGTCTATGAAATAGTATCCAGGCATTTCAACAATGATATACTTGAAGCGTGGGAATATGAGCAGTATATAAAAGTTAAAGAGATTGTAGAAAGAATCGAGTTGTGGAATCCAGAATTCCAGCGAACCATAGTATTGTTAAATTTACTGAACAAATTAACTGAAATTCTTTACGATACCCTGGATCTAAAACTGGACAAATACGTTAACCTTCGAGCACTTCCGGTCAGGGAGTTCCACAAAGAAACTGTGGACAAATATTCAGCATATCCTATCTGGACATGCGATTTTGAAGGGTCCTGTCTTGTTGGCGCTGAGAAGTTTGAAATCGAACCTATCGATTTAATTCTTCACCGCTTTGGGGATGAGTAAAGGGTCCTGTGTGAGCTGATCCCAAAACGCAAAATTGCTTCTCTGAATATCTTATTCTGGATTATCAATAAGAGCTTCTTACCCTGGGAAAATAATTATGAAACTCTTATTGATGTGGGAATAAAATTGGTTTTGGGATGAGCTCCTTGAGAAAGTACCCCATTGATTATCGGTTAAGGGATTTTCTTGCCTGAAGCTATCGATTTTTCATTAGAAGCTGGCCTTAAATTTTGGCATAGTTACATGAAATCAATACCATGTTCCACCTCACAATCTATTGCAACATTTGACAAACTTTCTGGAACTGAAGACAATTTATCACAGTTATCACTTAACCGCAGACGCATGAATGCCGTTATTAAGAAAGCATCAATTAAAAAATTGATATTCAGGTGGTCTCAAAACTGCATTTGGTTCTATAAATTGGTTAAAATAACAGTCCTTGGAAGCATTTGTGCCGAAGATCTTT
Organism: Methanosarcina sp. DH1; assembly: GCF_020804205.1. Lineage (NCBI taxonomy): Archaea > Methanobacteriati > Methanobacteriota > Methanomicrobia > Methanosarcinales > Methanosarcinaceae > Methanosarcina > Methanosarcina sp. DH1. The sequence goes on from NZ_WJBJ01000012.1 coordinate 47,029, forward strand.
ACGAAGGAAAAAAGCAAGAAAAGCTTATTGGCCGGAGAAAGCAGAAAACCTGTCCGGATACCGGGTTTTTAGCCTAAATTTTGCGCTCTCAGGCCTTGTCTTCATGGCTTTTCCTTGCAACGCAACTTTCAAGTGATGCACCTGCAACAGCTTTTGCAACCGCAGGCACTACACGCCTGTCAAGAGGGTCAGGAATTATGTAATCTTCAGAAAGTTCACTGAGCGTTACGACCTCCGAAAGAGCACGCGCCGCAGCTATTTCCATCTCAGGTGTTATTTTTCTCGCACAGGTGCTGAGAGAACCTTTGAAAACCCCAGGGAAGCTCAGGCAATTATTAAGCTGATTTGGGAAGTCCGACCTGCCCGTAGCAACAACCCTTGCTCCTGCCCGCTTTGCGGCATCAGGCATTATCTCAGGTAGAGGGTTTGCCATAGCCATTACAATTGCATCTTTTGCCATGGAACGAACCATTTCCTCACTGATTATACCTCCCACGGAGACACCGATAAAAAGGTCAGCTCCCGGTAAAGCATTTTCAAGCCCCCCTTTTAATTTACCACGGTTTGTGAGCCTGGCAATTTCCTCTTTTACGGGGTTCATGCCGTTTTTCCGGCCTTCATACACGAGCCCTTTACTGTCGCAGACAAGAATTCTTGACGGATTTGCTCCTGCTCGAACCAGGAACCGGAAAATTGCTACTCCTGCCGCTCCCAGGCCTGAAATCACTATACGGAGTTCATTTAACTTTTTATTCACAATTTTAAGAGCATTGAGAAGCCCGGCAAAAACTACAATGGCTGTCCCATGCTGGTCATCATGCATAACTGGCAGATCGAGTTCTTCGCGCAGCCGCTCCTCTATTTCAAAGCAACGAGGAGCACTGATGTCTTCAAGGTTAATACCTCCGAATGCAGGAGCCAGATGCTTTACCGTTTTTATCACTTCTTCGGTATCCTGTGTGTCCAAGCAAATTGGAAAGGCATCAATGCCTGCAAATTCTTTGAAAATTATTGCCTTTCCTTCCATAACAGGCAGCGCAGCATAAGGTCCTATATTCCCAAGCCCCAGCACTGCCGATCCATCAGTGATAACAGCAACAGTATTTCTCTTCAGGGTATAGAGGTAGGCAAGTTCAGGGTCCTTGACTATCTTCCTGCACGGCTCGGCAACTCCTGGTGTATAGGCGACGCTGAGGTCATGTATCGTTTGAAGGCTAACTTTACTGGCAACTTCCAGTACGCCCCCAAGCCGTCGGTGCACGGCAAGTGATTCCTGATATAAGGATGTGTGTGGATCCGTGCATTTTTCCTGGCACTTTTCCAGACCCTTTCCTGAATCCGTTTCCAGAGTTTTTTCGGAATTTTTGTCCAGATATTTTCCGGAGTTCTTTTTCAGATCAGTTTCCAGCTCTGAATCTGAGTGCATATTTTTGATCGCAGTACCCCCTGACAATACTTAACATTGTAGCAAAGCCTTAACGCGACTGAGTTCTAAGCACTAAAACTTTCACATAATTTTAATGTTGTTAGCACAGCCTTAGTCCATTAAATTTTAAGAAATAACTTTTCGGTGTAATAGTCTACCCAGGCCGTAGATAAACCCACTGGCTAGAATTATGAAACTGGTCCATTGAACCAACCGACTTTAACCCACCGACCTGAATTAACTGCCTTAATTCTATGTTTACTGGCAGTCTTTTCAATCCAGAAAATTCCTGACCGATTGAATTGCGGAAAAACTCGGCTGGCGAGAATTAATGCACTCTATCATTACCGCAGAAAAGATATACTATTTAAGAAGAATAGTCCAGTATGCAAATTAACGGAATAGCTCGTGATACTCTTAATTTTATCCTGGAGGCTAGTAAGTCCATGGCTCCCCAGGAATTTGCCGGACTTTTGCAGGAAAAAGATGGCATCATCACTGAAGTTCTTATATTACCTGGCACGGAATCCAGTGATTCAAATGCCGTTCTCAGGCTCTATATGATGCCGAACATCAAAGCCGCAGGTTCAGTCCACAGCCATCCTGGCCCGAACCGCAGCCCTTCACAGGCTGACCTGCTACTCTTTTCAAAAACAGGCAACTGCCATATCATAGTTGGTCGCCCCTATGATAGCCAAAGCTGGACATGCTATAACAGGGAAGGAGAAGTAATTGAGCTTCCCGTGCTTGATGTTGAATTTGATGACTATGAAGAGATTTGACTCAAGAACCAGCTCGGAAAAACGCTCGTCCTCCATGAATAAATCCTCACTTTTGGAAACGTTCATCCAGTCAGAGATACTTTTCTGCAAACACGGTCATTAACAAAAAAGTACGGTATCCATAGCTGGCAAGCAATATCAAATAAACGACAGGTAGCTAGCAAATAAACGACAGGTAGCCGGCAGATAGTCATTAAACAGTTACCAAATAATTAATAAATATCTATCAAATAACCAACAAATGGCTGTCAAATGACCAATAAGTAGCTGCCAAATAATCAGCAAATAACTACAAAACAATCGCAAATAACCGGCAAAAGCTTTCAGTATAGGGGTATAAATAACTTTAGTTAGTTATCTTAATTTTCCGGCTGTTGACCGGATGCAAATCCCTACCTTCATTCTGGTAGCCTACCAAAAATGTTTTATTTACAGATACATATTATTTAGAGGATACATCCGTACTTAAGGTATCTGAAAATAAGTGATATCTTGCTTCAGAGGTTGTATCCGGGCAAACACTCTGGGACTAAGACCAGGTGGCCTTCATATAACTGGAGGTAGTAATCCGAATGCCTACATGCCAAGATTGTAGATTTTATACGGCTATTGATGAGCTAAAAGGCGAATGTTTCAGCCTGGGTTTTGAAGTGCGCGGAAAAACCGATTCCAAGAAGTGCCCGGAACGGGCTTTCAGGCCAAACAAAGGCCCCAAATCCAGAAAATCCGGAGCGCATAATTACTGAAAATGTGAAGAATAAAAGGCAGAAAAAGCTCAGAAGGAAGAAAGAGCTAGCTCAAAAAAGAGGTTTAAAATGTTAAAATGAATTGAAGCGAACCTCCAGCCCTAACATAAATTCCGGTGTACCTGAATACCTTACTTTTTGTTTGCCGGGATTAAACAAGCTTAAACGAAATATCATTAAATTTTTTTGTTTTGTATCTATTTTTATTACTATTGTAACTATTCAGCCTAGGAAAAACAACATCATTAGCCTGATTTAACAGAATTCAATTGGCAAATTTCAGAAAATATATTTTATTTGATTATTGGCTATTGATTGCGTTTTTTTAATTCTCACGAGTTAGAATTCAGACATACCGATTTCATCAAAATCAATATCAATCAATAGATTCCGGAAGGCTGAATAGTAACCAATTTTATAAGGATTGATGGCCAGTGAAAACAGCGATTGTTTTAAAACTTCAAGTTCCATTTTCTACTCCAAAATATGATGAGAGAAAATGGAACAATTATTGTATTTTTCAGTGGTTGAAAATCCATTAAATTTGAAGAGAATGCCTGATTTGATAGTATAGTTTCTACTATTTTTGGCTTCATTCCCTTTCTTTGAGGGACTCAAGAGCTTTTTTGACTATAGTGCGGTAGTAACCGGTATCAGTCGAATAGTGTTCTTTTGCAAGTTTTGAGTTTTGATCCTCCTCTACCTCAATTGCCCTTATCCTTTCGAGAGTCTGTTTTGCAGTATCAAGCACCCAGAGATCCCGAGTAAGTTCATCTACCTGCTGGATAGATTCTGGACGGATAGAAGTCAGGACATTTCCATCATCTGTAGTATAGGTACTGGTTTTGCCCACAACTGCTACAAAAGCTGGCAGTTCGCACTCGGCAAGAAATTGAGCTGCCTCGGGCTGATACTGTCCGGCATAGACCAAGAAAGAACCTGTCGGGTCTGAAACTCTTCCCCTCCAGTACTCGGAATCAGTGCCGATATCTTCTTTTTCGATAAGTGTGCCAACAAGGAAGATACGGTTTACTTTAGCTCCCGTGGGCGTCAGGACATACTGTGGAGCATACTGATCAGTTTCATCCCTTGAAGTCAGGTTCGAATCCTTCAGTTCCTGGGCAAAAACCCTGCGGGCAGCTTCTCTGAAAAAACCTGGCATTTACTGCACCTCCATCCTGGCAAGTGTTTCATTAAGCGACAGCATTTCATCAAGCATCTCTCTATCCAGAGAAGTTTTTGGACTAATGGAATCCACAAGGATATAGCGATCAAGCTTGTGCCCGGTTACAGTATAGTACCTGCCTACCAGCTCATGTTTTAGATTATCCAGCACTACTCCGGGGTCGAGAGCGTCAGCGGCCATTGCAATTGCAGTATTAAGAGAAAGCCCTGCAAGCTCCTCGGTAAGTTCTCTGTTAATCAGGATGTCCTGAGTGGAAGTTCCGGAATCCAGAACCGCTTTTATCCTCAGGTCGTATTCACCTTTTACTTTTCCGTGCTCGGGACAGGCACCCTTAACCAGAGCCCTTTTACATTCGGGACAACGTTTTATGAGGCCTGAACCGGTCTGGATATCCACCATTGCTCCGAAGTATGTGGAAGTTAAGGATCCGACTTTGATATCTTCATCAAGTTCTTCTATGGAACTTGACCGATTAAGCTGAATCTGGATCTTACCTCCCCATTCGTTGACAACTACATTTTTCAACATGTAGCTTTTGCCCTCTTCCATGTCAGGAAGCTCGGAACTGGCCCAATTAGTAAATTTGATAACCCCTGTGGGGTCTCCTATAAGCCCTGCCTGTTCAATCGATTCATGAGAGTTTTCCCAGAGTTGAACCACTTTTCCTTTAACTGTAGCCCACTGGCCTCCGGCAAGGTCAGAGATGTTTCTGAGTTCAGACTCCCTTGCAGCCGGGATGAAGTCTCCGCCTCCAACTCCAATAGCCTCATCCAGTTTTTCGATAGAAGTATTCCTATTAAGCTGTACCTGGAACCTGCCATTGTACTCTCCTACGACAACGCTCCTGAATAAATAACTCTCACCCTGTTCAAGCCCAGGCAGTTCGGCATTTTTCCATTCGGTAAACTTTATAATTCCTGTTTCATCTCCCAAGAGCCCTACCTGAGAGATTGATTCGTGAGTGTTTTCCCAGAGCTGGACAACCCTTGCCTTAATATTTGCCCATTGCCCATTTTCAGAAATATCTATTATCTTGGTAAGCTGCGGCTCAGCCTGTCTGGTATAAAATTCATTTTTAGGAATAGAATATTTCTTCAAAAAATAATTGGTCACACTACGCTGGGCTTCGTTTGAAGGAACTTTAAATTTAGTAATCAGTTCATCAAGTCTGCTTTCGATATCCTCTACAGGTACGTCGATGCCAAGCTTTAAAAATCGATCTCGAATAGATTCAGCTATCTGTTTCATTCTTCCTACCTCAAGCCTCTTGTTTGTCTTTATTTATAGAGAGGCGTTTTAATCTACAACGCCACAGCATATAAAGTTAAGGAAAGCGGAGTGAAAGTATTTGCATCAAGGTTATAATTGGTGTCTGGTGAAATTCTTCTTAAAGACTGATAAACCATGAAATTAACCCCTGCAACTCAATTCCATGCAGTGGAAAGACTATTATTTTGAAACTGTTTTTAAATTCCCTATGCATAATACCTGCTTCCTGCTTGAGTTCAATTTTGAAATTACTTCAATGATTCATTTAAATTTTTTTAAGAGACTATGTGTGTACTATACTTAAACTTATTTACCCAGAGATTTTGCAGCATTATTACAAAGAGCCGACTCGTCTTTTATTAGGAATTAAAAACATGCCAATTTTTGTAAATTTTTATTTCAGTAGGCCCTCTTCGGACGCTTATATAAGCTTTTACAAGTTGTTTTCTGTTTTTGGAGCTGAGTCCCGTAAAGGTCAGCTCCATTAATATAATCCCCGTTAATATATTTCATTTAATCATAATGCTTCCAGAGTAGATTAAGGATTTGCTTCGGACATCCACTATTTTTATAGATAAGCGGTCCCCCTGACTAAAGTTAAGCTGTCCATTGGTACCATACTCTTTAGGGATCAAAGTGGCTCTATCCCCACTTTTGAAGGCCCCAAGCTCCGTGAAATTTAGATAACGTTGATCATCTCCTTTTTGGAGTATAACCTTGGTCTCCTCAGGAGATTTGAAATTAATTGTATCTCCCCCACGGTGCTCGATTACGAACTTGAGTACCGCTCCACTTGAGGTTTCATTTGAGGTTCCGCCCGAGGCTTCATTTGGAGTGTTATTAGAAGTTTTACTCAAGTCCGCTTTATGAGATTCAATTGCAGACTTTGAGGCATCTGCTCCGTTCACTGAAACCAAAATGACAAGATCCTGAAAATCAGCACCAGAGCTGTCCAGGTCTTCATTGCCCAGTTCAAAAATATATATAGCCTCATTTTCCTTGAGCTTGATACTACCGTTTTCAATGTACCCTATTACAAAGTCTTCAATCGAGTTCTGACCTTGAAATCCGGGGATATCAGGAACGGGGTCTCCGTTCGTAAGGACCTTCACATTTAATGGCAGAGTCGAAGTATTAATTATAAGGTGTTTTTTCAGTTCATGATCTGTATCATATTTCCAAGAACAAGCCTCTACCGCGACAGAAGTCCCTCCTTCAAATAAAGTGTTATTAGATCCCCAGAAGCGAGATATTCCATCATTAATATTCCCCTCCGATACATTCGTGTAATCCCCCCAGGGAGCGCAAATATAGTCTCCTAACTTGAGCCTGCAAGTAATAGGTAACGATCCCGTTTCCCTATGACTCTCCCAGTGACCATCCACCCAATACTTATTCCATCCATGACCCTCCCAATGGCCCTCCACCCAATAATCATTCTTCCAAATGTCCCCAGTAAAAGCACAACCAAGCACAGTTGCATTTACTGTGAAGTTTTCCTTTGGTACTACCGTATTGTTGTTTATCACATCGAAATTCACGGTAAAATTCGCTTTGATACTGTGACTGGAAGACACATTATTGAAGGTATAGGTGGAAATCGGTCCAGCGGAATTTCCGTCCACCAGCACATCAAGAACCTTATAGTTTTCATCAGGCATCATACTGAAGATCTTATTGCCGCCAGCAGGCACAGAGATACTTCCCTCAGGAGAAATATTACCTCCAGACCCCGAAGAAGCCTCAATTAAATAGCCGGCTGGCGTCGTTTCATCCTGCGTTGGTGTCTCTGCGTTCTGCGTTGACGTCGTCTCATTTTGCGTAAAATTATGAGCTTCGATCAAGAGATTTGCCCTGGGTGCACTTTCCGGGATATTGGGATACACCAGTAATGCAGCAAGTAGGATGGTCACCACAACCATTAATATTTGCCCGTATACTTCTGAGACTGCCTGGCATTTCTCGCCAGGAGTCCTTGACTTTTCACCCTCCACGATAAAAATCACCTTTTAAAAATTTATTTCCCGACTATCTAAACTGCCACTCTTTGATATTAATTTAACTGTTTGAGTAAACTGTTAATTTTAGGTGTTATAATGATCGATTACTCAAGGCTAAAAAGAGAAATTTTATCTATTTCGGGTTATAGAAGTATTTTTAGTCAGCCGGCATGTAACATTCAGGGACATGGGACTTATGAACGATCACGCTTTAGAGAAAGAGTATGAACGCAGGTTTTCAGGGTTAATCGAAAAAGTGACCCTCAAAACTGATTTTCCAGAAACTTTAGCACTAGTCAATATTTTTTATTTATGGACTTTATAGAAATTCTAAAGTATTCCGAAGGAATTTAAGGGTTGGAGTAATATTTTCAGTATGTTGTCACAACTATTTATCAAATGTGTGGCAGTTAATGAAACTTTCAATAGAAAAAGTTCCTTAAGAATTGTCAGGGTTCTCAAAGGTTAGGAAGCATAAAACATAAAAAGTAGGAAAGACATACAGGATTTTATGAAATAAATAAGTTTCGAGACTGTTAAAAAGATAAAATTGCCTGTAAAAGCTAGAAAGTGGGATGGAATTCTTATTAGAATTACTGGATTCATGTTATGGAGTTGTTTATCTTGTAGGAAGAACTTATTTCTCAATTACGTAGGATTACTTTTTTATTGTTAGCTGTACCTTATTCAGATATAAAACTCTAAATATATTTACAGATAGTTTATTCGTATAAAACTTTTGAAGGTAACGTATAAATTCTAAAAAAGGTTCTTAAAATTATGAAAGCTATTATCCTTGCAGCAGGAGAAGGGCTGCGCTGCAGGCCTCTTACACTAACTCGTTCAAAAGTAATGCTTCCTATAGCCAACAGACCTATTTTAGAGCATGTAATAGGTTCGCTTGAAAAAAATGGGATAACTGACATTATATTGATTGTTGGATATAAAAAAGAACGCATAATGGACTATTTCGAAGACGGGCTAAACTTCGGAGTGAAAATAAAGTACGTTGAACAGAAAGCTCAGCTTGGGACTGCACATGCAATTGAGCAGGCAAAAAAATGGATTGACCCCGAGGACTCGGTATTTCTCGTGCTCAATGGAGACAACCTGGTGGAACCGAAAACTATAGCGGATCTTCTAAACAATTATGAAGGGGATGCAAGCCTTCTAACTGTTCAGATGGAAGAGACTGCAGGCTATGGTGTGGTTCTGAAAGAAAAAAAGAGAGTCACAAGAATTCTGGAAAAAAGGCCTGGAGACCTGAGCCGTATTGTAAATACAGGAATTTATATTTTTACGCCGAAGGTCTTTGAAACCATCGAAAAAACCCCGATATCCGAAAACGGGGAGTATGCAATAACCGATACCCTTCAGCTTATGATTGACGAAGGGAAAATCATTACTTCCGTCCCTACCGAATCAAAATGGCTTGATGCTGTCCATGCCTGGGACTTATTAAAAGCTAATGCCATAGTCTTAAATTCAGCCAGGGAACCGAAGCTTGAGGGGGAAATTGAAGAGGGAGTTTTCCTCAGTGGAAAGGTGGCAGTAGGAAAGAATACAAGGATTCGCTCAGGAACTTACATTGTAGGCCCTGCAGTCATAGGGGAAAATTGTGATATAGGTCCCAATGTAGTTATTCTTCCCTCCACAACAATAGGAGACAATGTATCGATCAGGTCATTTACCGAAATACAGAACAGCATAATAATGAATGACTGCAGGATATACTCTCATGGGCAGATCTCTAATTCCATAATTGGAAGCAACAATACAATTGGCTCAGGTTTCTTTGTTGAAGAAAAAGAAGGTCTATCGATCATTATGAACGGAAATATTCATCGAGCTCCCAAACTCGGCACCATCTTCGGAGACGACAACCGGATTGGGAATAGCGTACTTGTAAAGGCCGGAGTAACAATAGCTGTTGACTGCCAGGTGGAATCTGGAAACACCATATACAGGGATCTGTCCCGTCATTCGGTTGTTCTTTAACCCTATAAAGGTGGAAAAATGTGTGGAATTGTAGGATATGCAGGGGAAAACTCTGCTGCATCTGTCATCATAGAATCTCTCAAAAAACTTGAGTATCGTGGATATGATTCTGCTGGGATTTCAATTCTGGGCAGCGGAATCGATACTTACAAGTCAGTGGGCAAAATCGTAAACCTTGAAGCCACAATCCCAGAAGGACTAAGTGGCAACATCGGAATAGGGCACACCCGCTGGGCAACCCACGGAAGACCCAGCACAATAAACGCTCATCCGCATACCTCTGGAAACCCATGTAAAATCTCAGTTGTGCATAACGGAATAATAGAGAACTACATGGCATTGAAAGAACAGCTTACTGCAGAAGGATATGAATTCAAATCGGAAACTGATACCGAAGTGATCGCACACCTCCTGCATAAGCACATATATGGTAAGCCAGATGGAAGAGAAGCAAAATGCGAACTTCTTACAGGACTGCGGGAAGCGCTAAAAGAGATCGAAGGTTCTTATGCTCTTGCAGTTCTCTGTGCTGACGAACAGGGAAAACTTGTGCTTGCCCGGAAAGACAGCCCACTTGTTATAGGACTCGGCAAGGGAGAGAACTTTGCCGCATCGGACGTAACTGCTTTTTTGAATTATACAAGGGATGTAATTTTTGTAAATGACTTTGAAACCGCAGTTCTAACTCCTAACAGCGTAGAGATCTTTGACAGAGAAGGAAAAGTCCGCGAAAAGAAGATAGAAAAGATCGAGTGGGACTTTGAAGCTGCCGAAAAAGCCGGTTACGAACACTTTATGCTCAAGGAAATTCACGAGCAGGTGAGTGCGATTCACAATACACTTGCAGGCAAAGTCTCGGAACTTGAAGGAACGATAGATCTCAAAGAACTTAATATGGCCGATGAAGAGATAAGGAAACTTTCAAGAGTCCAGATTCTGGCATGTGGAACCTCCTGGCACGCAGGGCTGCTTGGGAAATACCTTTTTGAGCAGCTTGCAGGAATTCATTGCGATATAGACATCTGCTCGGAGTACAGGTACAGAAGCCCGGTTATAAGTGATGGAACCCTTGCCATTGCAATCACCCAATCCGGGGAGACTGCAGATACCCTCGCGGCTGTTAGGGAAATAATGTCCTACAACTGCCCTACACTTGCTATTACAAACGTTGTAGGAAGCACTATTACAAGAGAAGCTAACAGTGTGCTCTATACCAGAGCAGGACCTGAGATCGGAGTTGCCGCGACCAAAACCTTCAGTACCCAGCTTACACTTCTTTATCTGCTTGCTGTCAAGTTCGCTCTCTCAAGAGGTAAGCTAAGTCCTGATTATGTAAAAGGATTCATTACGGGTCTAAGAAAAATACCAGGTCAGATTCAGCAGATTCTCAACCAGAAAGAAGCAGTGAAGGAATGTGCAGAGAATTTTGCTCATTCAGATAACTACTTCTTCCTCGGCAGGAACCTTAACTATCCGATTGCCCTGGAAGGAGCTCTCAAATTAAAAGAAATTTCATATCTGCATGCTGAGGGTTTTGCCGCAGGCGAACTGAAACATGGACCGATTGCGCTGCTTGAGAAAGGAACGCCTGTAGTTACTATTGCAACAAAAGGGCAGACTTACGATAAGGTGCTGAGCAATATAAAGGAAGTAAAAGCCAGGGATGCGACGGTTATCGCAGTGGCCGATAATAAAGACACCGAGATCGGAAAATATGCGGATGTTGTTCTTACAATACCTCCGAGTAGCGAATTGCTTTCTCCGTTGCTCAGCGTTGTAGTCCTCCAGCTGCTTGCTTATTATACTGCTCTTGCTCGTGGATGCTCTATTGATAAACCACGCAATCTTGCAAAAAGTGTCACAGTTGAATAATTAAATGCCCAAAAATTTAAAAATTAAAAAGCAAGATAATTTAGAGAAAAAACTTTAGAAAATTTCGGAATGGGATATATGAAACTCTTCGGATCTTCAGGAATAAGAGGGATAGCAAACAAAGAAATTACGCCCGAACTTGCACTTAATGTAGGGCTTGTACTTGGAAGCCGAAAAAAAACTGCAGTTATCGGGAGGGACCCCAGAGTTTCGGCCCCTATGATCGAGCATGCCCTGATTGCGGGAATGACTGCAACAGGCTGTGCTGTCACAGAAATAGGCCTTGTATCTACCCCAACCCTGGCATATGCATCCAGAGAATACGAATGTGGTGTAATGGTTACAGCCTCCCACAACCCCTCAGAGTATGTAGGGATCAAGCTCTGGAACCCTGATGGCATGGCCTTTGACTCGGCGCAGCAGGAAGAGATCGAAAAAGCGATTGAAAATGCGGACTTTTCCCTGGTTCCCTGGAACCTGATAGGCAAGTTCGAAGAAGACGGAAATGCTATCCGGGCCCATATGAATATGATCAAAAAGCTTGTAGGAAGTTCCAGCTTGAAAGTTGTACTGGACTGCGGATGCGGAGCGGGAGGAACAATTACACCCTATCTCCTCCAGGAGCTTGGTTGTGAGGTAATAACCCTGAACGCTCAGCCTGACGGCCACTTCCCTGCGAGAAACCCTGAACCAAACGACGAAAACCTTTCCATGCTCAAAAAAGCCGTTGTGGATTTCGGAGCCGCTCTTGGAATCGCACATGACGGTGATGCGGACAGGATGATGGCAGTGGACGAGAAAGGCAATTTTGTTTCAGGAGATGAAATGCTTGCAATTTTCGGGCTGTATGAGTGCAGCGGTATGAAAGGAACAGTCGTCGTGCCTGTTGACACTTCAATGATGGTTGGTGATTCTCTTAAGGGTTCGGAGATTGTGAGGACAAGAGTCGGGGACGTTTACGTCGCAGAGGGCATAAAAAAGTGTGGTGCTATCTATGGAGGCGAGCCATCAGGAAGCTGGATTTTCCCGAAGATTTCCTACTGTCCGGATGGGATTTATGCAGCCGCAAAACTTGTTGAGATTGTCAAGGAAAAGAAGTTAAGCAAGCTTCGAGAAGAGCTTCCCAGGTACGCCACAAAAAGAGGAGCTCTCCCCTGTGCAAATGACAAAAAGGCAGAGTTTATGGAAAAAGTTAAGGCTAAACTCGAGCCCATGGGAAAAGTCCTTGATATCGACGGTATTCGCGTGGAAATGGACAATGGCTGGGTACTTATCCGCCCCTCGGGGACGGAAGCAAAAGTTAGAATCACAGCTGAAGCCCGGGAAAATGTTGATGAGATTTTCGAGATGGCTGAAAAGCTAGCAAAGGAGGCACTTAAATGAAAGCGGTTGTCCTTGTGGCAGGCAAAGGCACAAGGATGGAACCTCTAACTTCCGGCTGTCCTAAAGTTATGCTCCAGGTTGCAAATAAGCCAATCCTCGAACATATACTCAATTCAGCCATAGAAGCAGGCATTGAAGGCTTTGTCTTCATTACTGGTTATCTCGAAGAACAGATCAAAGAGTATTTCGGAGACGGAAGCAAATGGGGAGTAAGCATAAAGTATGTACAGCAGAAGGAGCAGTTAGGAACTGCAAATGCGATAGGCTGTGCAAAAGGCTATGTTGATGGGGCTTTCCTTGTACTTAACGGAGACATGCTCATAGGAAAGGAGGACTTAAAAGCCCTGGTCTCAAGGACAGAGGAAGCTGTCATCTGCGTAAAAGAAGTGGAGAACCCGTCGGATTTTGGAGTGCTTGAAACTGAGAATAATAGAGTTGTCAGGATAATAGAAAAGCCTAAAAATCCTCCTACTAACCTTGCAAATGCCGGAATATATCTCTTCAGGGAATCTGTTTTTGACTTTATTGACAGAACCCAGGCTTCAGTGAGAAATGAATTTGAGATTACGGACTCCATCCAGATGTTGATCGATAGTGGAGCAGCCGTGGGTTACAGCCTTCTCGGAGACAGATGGATAGATATAGGGTATCCCTGGGACCTCCTGAAAGCAAACGAGTACCTCCTGAAAGACCTTAAGAGCAACTGTGCAGGTACCGTGGAACCGAATGCTACGATAAAAGGAGAGGTTGTAATCGGAAAAGGCACTCTTATCAGGAACGGTTCTTATATCGAAGGCCCGGTGATAATAGGAGAGAACTGCGATATCGGCCCTAATTGTTTTATCCGTCCTTCTACTGCAATCGGGAACCATGTCAGGGTGGGAAATGCCGTAGAGATAAAAAATACGATTATCATGGAAGATACTCATGTGGGACACCTGAGTTATGTTGGAGATAGCATTATCGGGCACCGCTGCAACTTTGGAGCTGGTACGAAGGTTGCAAACCTCCGCCACGATGGAAAAAACATAAAAGTAATGGTAAAAAGCAGGATTCTTGACTCGGGCAGGAGAAAACTCGGAGTGATTATGGGAGATGACGTGCATACCGGTATCAATACAAGTATAAATATCGGCACGATAATGGAAAAAGGAAGATATACATATCCTGGAGAGATTGTCAAACATTAACCTTTGATACTAAGGAATAAGAAAAATATAACTTCAAATTCTCGTCTCTTCGTCATTCCTTATGGATAAGATAATTTTCAATTCAAGACCGCATTGGTTTTTATGAGAACATTATGAGGATATCCACACAAAACAACGAAGAGCCATTCTTTTTTTAGGCATACACAGATAAAGCCGCAGGATAACGTAAAATCACTCATCTTTGAAAGCAAAGTTAAAAAATCTTTCCCGGCCGGTCTTCGTTTATGGCTCTGACCCTTCTGAGCAATACAGGATGGGTTGAAAACAGATTGGTAGTCCAGACCCAGAAACCTTCAGGACTTATTGTGGCTTCAAGGTATTCCTCATAATCAACAACTTTGTAGAGGTGTTCGCCTGCTGAAAGAACTATGAGCCCTTTTTCGCCTGAAGGAACAAGCCGAATTGCAATTCTGTCCGAGGTATACTCCCTTGCCCGGCTCAGGGCAGTCCATAAAAAGTCCTTGAGGACAGGCACAAAAGCAATTGGAAAGATAGAAAGATTGTAGAGCAGAGTCACATGGCCTGCCTTTATGTGGGCCAGCTCATGAGCAACGATAAACTCAAGTGAATCAAAATCTCCTTCTCTATATGCGACCTCAACTATATCCGCGTAAAAAACCACATAATTTTTTCGGAAGTACAGCCGGGTAGCAAACGCGTTTAACAGTCCGCCTTCCTGGATTAAAAAAGCATCTGGAACTTCTTTAAAGTTCAGTTCATGAGAAAGGCGTTTTATGATTTCATAGAGTTCAGGAAACTGCTTTTCTGAAAGCTTGATCGCATTTGACATCATTCCTCCGTAGGTCTGCCCGGAAACAAATGAGAGAAAAGCAATCGCTGCCGGAACTACCAGTATATATTCAGGTCCCAGTTCTTCAGGATATAAAAGCGGAACTGTCATTAATGTGACATAAATAAAAATACTGATCAGCAGACAGATAACAAAAAGAGGTATTTCGGCAGGATGTCTGAGATTTCTTACTTCGCTGTCTAGCAAGTTATTCTTTCCTCTACTTTTTCTAAAGATTGAAAATACACTATTAAGTTTAGTAAAGAGTATATTACATAGTAATTACATATTAATTTTATTAGCAAAGACTGATTTCGGCCTCAGGAAACATATCTAATCCTTTCATTCTCATGAAGCTCAAGCAAAAGAACCATGTAGAGAAAAGGAGATTGAGATATAGAGAAATCCTTTCTTTTTTAAAAAGTAGCCAGGAGCAAAAGTAAAGGAATTATTATTTTGCCGTTAACAACCGTTTTTACCATTGACTTATCTATTGCGATGTTCCTTTTCCTTAAAATAAAAAAATTATCTCAATATGATTAAATTATTATTGTTTTGCACGATTTTGAGAGAAAATCTGAAGACCAGAAAATAATAAAAAGTCTTATTGATTAACAGAATCTGTCAAATTTAAGGTTATTCTCTAATCGATTAACCCTTCTTTAAATTTGGAATTAAATTTGAAGAGGGTACTTTTAAGCTGCCTTATTAAGCCCAATGCGGATTATATGTAGTACTCAACATAGAAACGGTAAGCAACCTGAACTTCTTCGAGCTCCCTGGTTTCCAGTTCAAAATCAGACTGGCTAGTTTTGTAAATCTTATCTCCAAAATTCTTGAAGGTGACTTCACATTTTATATTTTCTGGAAGTTGAGCCTCAAAGCTGCTACATTTATTACGGATTCCCATGACAAGCTTTTCGATTTCTGCGGTACTGAAGACTTTTTTCTTTACAGGGACGTAATTTACCTCAACTATCAGTTCTTCTTTGCTCGTTAAGTCTGCCCAGAAGCCGGAAAGTTCGGTTCCTTCTATCCTGTAGTCCTGAAGCTCAAAACTTCTCGTGATTGTATTCTTCATTTTGCCTTCTTCCATATGCGTAATTTAGAAAGTGGATATATATAAACTATCTTAAAAACAAAGCAGATTCTTAAGAACACAGGTGTTCTTTATTACATCAGGAACTTACATCAGGAACGCAAAGGATCACGAATACCCGTTCCTTCAAGTAGGGAATGAAGTGACCTCTCTTCTCTTTGTTTTTCTCTTTAAAAGCACATGAGATTCCTCGAATAACAAGCACAAACAAATGAAAGTACTTTTCACCTCACCCTTCCTTGACTATCGGCCTCGTCATTACCTTGGGTAGTAATGGTGCCCTAATTTTGGTTTTTTGAAATTTTGCCAAAATTAACGAAAAAACATAAAAAGCAAAAAATTGCATAAAGTAACTTAGTTAATCAAAAAATTACATCTGATGCCTGTAAAATAGCATCGCAAAATGTAGATAGATATAGAGTTCAGTGATAAAAGCCTAATTAAAGATACCTATTGATAAAATATTAGCATTTTATGCGATTTTCTTTTATAACTTGAGCAAAAAACACAAATAGTAGTTACATGTTGAAAATTTAAATAAGGCATTTTTTTATTACACAACTAAAAAGTACTATAATTAAAATTATTGGCAGGAAAACTCATTAAATTGAATTTAAACTGTTTTAAACAAATTTTGTGGTAAAATATATATTATTATCTAATATTATTTAAAAAGAAGATCTTTTATAAAAAACAGTGAACCTCAAATAAATAATTATTTAAAGCCCGCCCGCAGGCGGGAACTTGAAATTGATTGAAATTACTCTGCCGGAGCTTCTGCTGCGGCTTCGAGACCGAGAAGAGCTTTTATGGATTTGCTTCCATACTCAACGACTTTTGCATTTATCTGGACAATGTCATGAGCAATTTCTTTGCCGCGGACCATCTTTCGCCTGCGCTGCCCTGGGAGTTTAGGGGTATACCCCACACCTACTGCCATCAGAATTCTCTGTCTTCTGGGGCCTGGAAGGTCGGGTTTCATAACAAAACCGCTGCCATCACAGCCGCCTGTGATCTTGACTTTGTAACCGGACATACCGAAAATTGAACCATCAACAACGTCGCCTATTGACTTTCCGATTAATGCATTTGCCTCAGCGTCTTTTACATCGACCTGGTAAGCACGCCCTTCCTTTGGGTCAGAAACTACAACTTTGAAATTAGCCATGTGAAATCCTCCAATATCAAATTTACTTTTAATAATTCCTTTGCCTTGCCTCTTCATCCGAGACTTAACCCGGATTTTCCTGAATTTTTACCTGAGCTTTCCGTGCATTCAGAACATAATTTCTGAATATAATTATGCACTTGTAAGCATTATTTTGCCCAGAAAGGATTATCTTTTCTTTTCAGGGAAAGAAAAATATCAAGAGTTTCCTTTTCATCGGTTGAAAGAGAATCGTATATCTCGTGCTCAAGAACTTTTGCATGCCTCTCAGGCACATTGATATAGAGCACGTCTTCCTCTTTGATCTGCCTGCCTACGGTTGCACCGTCAATTGCCATTGCAACCTCTTTGCCTACCCCTGCAGACGGGATATTCTCTCCTTCGATCTGCAGGCCTTTGATCTTGCCTACAACGTTTCCGTTCTCAAGCATCACATCGGCATTTGTCCGCACAACTCCACCAAGCACTCTTACACCAACAACTGCTGGTTTACTCTGACGGAATATGCAACCTGGAAGGATTTTGAATTTTCCCGGACGGATTATTGTTTCAAAAATCTTCTTTTCAGCCTGTTCCTGCTGCTCTTTTACATATTTTTGGTAATCTTCAACCAGGCGGTAAATCACGTCACTCGTGAATACCTTCACAGTGCTTTCCTGCAGGAAATCTCTGGCGTCAGGGTGAACTTTGACATTGAAACCTATAACCACGGAATAGAGAGGATCTTCAACCGTCGAAGCCTCAATTGCATCCCGATGTGAGATATCTCCTACTTCGGCTTTCCTGATAGGCACCTCATCCTTCTGGAACTCATGGACAAGGGCTTCAAGGGAGCCAAGTGTATCGGCTTTGATCATAATCCCGACTGAACCAGTATCAATCCTGACCTCATCGATCTCGGATTTTACCTGGGCTGCAATCTCGTCAAGAGTCTCTTCGGTAGCAACCCTTATTGGAGAGCCTGCAAGTGCACCTTCAAGGCCGGGAGCCGAAATCTTTACTCCAACCGCAGCAGTAACCTTATTCACCTGCTTGAACTTGCTCTCATAACGCATCTCAGAAAGTTCCCTTGGCTTTAAGAGAGCCCGGACCTTTGTCTGAATTGGGTTTCCCAGGCTTCCAATAACAACCGTATCGCCCTTTTTCAGAGTGCCGTCATAGAGAATAACATCAAGCGTTGCACCAAGTCCTTTTTCTTCCTTGACCTCAAGCACAGTGCCAACTCCAGGACCTTTTGCACTGTAATGCAGGTTTGCTTCAAGGAATTTCTGGGCCAGACCAAGAAGCACCATCAGGACATCAGGAATCCCTTCGCCTGTCATAGCGCTTACAGGAACTACACCCAGGGTTTTCTGGAAATTTGTAACCCTGTCATACCGTTCTGCTGCAAAGCCCTGGTTGTATAATTCACCAATTACTTCGTAGAGCTTTGTTTCAAGCCGGGCCTGGACGTCTTCGGACTGTTTTTTGAAAGTGGCCGCAAAAGGCAGATCTTTTTGTGAGACCCAGCCGCCAATCCTGTCAATCTTATTCGCAACAACAACAAAAGGAGTTTTGAACCGCTTTAAGATCTGCAGGCTTTCGTAGGTCTGGGGCTTGAAGCCTTCGTTTATGTCCACTACAACGATTGCAAGATCGGCAAGAGCGCCTCCCCTGCTCCTAAGAGTTGTAAAGGCATGATGTCCAGGTGTATCGATAAAGAGCAGTCCTGGCACTATGAACCTATCCCGAAGCCTTGGGTCCCCAAGCTTGTTGATAATTACATCTATTGGGACTTCAGTTGCCCCGATATGCTGGGTGATGGCACCGGCTTCTCCACTGACAATTGCAGTACCCCTGATCTTGTCCAGGAGAGTCGTTTTCCCGTGGTCGACGTGCCCCATCACGCAGACTATAGGAGTCCTCAAATTTTTCTTGTCGGCCATATGCAAAACCTCTCTCATTCCCGCGTCTTATTTGCTGCAGGTCCAGAAGGGTCCGGGTTTACCCTGACGGACCCATATTGCAGGTCGGATGAACAAAGGCCTTGAATCGTGCCCTGAAGTTTCAGGAACGAGAAAAGGCTTTGATGCACCTGCTTTATTCGTACAAACAGACCTCGTCGATCCTGGAATAGTTCCCGATTTCGGAGTCCTTAAAGTGAATTGCAATTTCCCTTGCAGCAGCTTCTGGGGAATCGGAAGCATGAACTACATTTCTGCCTACATCCAGAGCAAAATCCCCACGGATTGTACCGGGAGCCGCATCTACAGGATTTGTAGCCCCGTTTATAGCCCTCATGACCCGAATTGAATCTTTTCCTTCAACTACCATTGAAACTGAAGGTCCCGACGTTATGAATCCGACAAGGCCGGGGAAGAAAGGCTTGGCTGCATGTTCACTGTAATGCTCTTTTGCAGTAGCTTCACTGATAACGTTCATCCTGAGGGCAACGATCTTCAGACCTCGCTTCTCGATTCTGGAAATTATCTCTCCTACCAGCCCGCGCTGGACTCCGTCAGGCTTTACCATAACGTATGTCTGTTCCATATGAACACCTTAATTATCCGAACAAATAAACTGACAATTCTTATGCTTTCTTCAACTGGATTTTGCCTTTCTCAGTCCATTCGGTACGCCTTGGAAGCCTACCCAGGTTGAAGTTATTCATACACTTGGAAGAGTGCATGTAATAGGTAGAACCGTCTTTCTTGACGTAGAGCTTGCCGGTTCCGGGCTCCAGCATTTTCCCGCAGAAATAGCATTTTCTCTGTTCCATAATCTCACCGCTTTCTTATCTGGTGGTCAGTTTCTTTGCTTCTCTTGAGGTTTCAAGAAGCATCAGGATGTCACCTACGCGGACAGGGCCAACGCAGTTTCTTGTAATAACACGGCCCTTATCCCTGCCTTCCAGAACCCTGCACTGGATCTGGCTGGCTTCACCATGCATACCTGTATTCCCGATAACGTCAATAACCTCAGCAGCAAAGCCGCCGGTTGTGCTTTCATCAGCCATAATTAGCACCTCATGTTATCAGGATTATTTAAGGGCTTCAAGTTTCTGGGCAATGTCCTGGATCATTTCACCTGCTTTTCCTGCATCTACGATTGCGACAGTTGCGCAGGACACACCAAGCCCACTGGCTGCACCAAGTTCTTTCTGGTTTTTGATGAAGATGTAAGGTGCTTTCTTTTCCTCGGAAAGTGGAGCAATGTGAGCAACAATTTCGGCAGGCTCGATATCTTCTGCAATCAGAACGAGCTTTGCATTTCCTCTTTCGATTGCTTTTGTGGCTTCATTGGTGCCCTTTTTAATCTTTCCAGTATCTCTGGCAAGCTCCAGAGCTTCAAGTGCTTTGTTTGTAAGTTCTTCTGGAACGTCGAATTTAGCTAATTGTGCCATATAATATTCTCCTTCGAAATTGCGAGTATCGCAATTTTTCATCAATCATAGGTTTTTAACACACATCTGTCAACATTGAAATCAAATCTTAAATCGAAACCGTATAGACTTCAATGCGGAGAGTAAATGAGTTGAAATATAGATACTGCTAGCTAAATGCTGCAGATCGAACCTTACAAGTACATGATCACCTATAAACTTTCTGCTTGAAAACATGAGTCATAGACCAAAAGCAGAAGTAGATCGATAAGAAATTCATATATATAAGGCTATTTTCAATTCCAGGATAAAAAATGAACTAATACGTCATGGTTATAAGGAATGTAAGAAATTTTGATCTCATGGACGCAATTTACTATGAAGCTCATAAAAATCTCTATATTAATCTTACAAACCGCTGCAGTGCAGACTGCGTCTTTTGTATCCGTAATTTTGCAGACGGGGTTTACGGATATGACCTGAGGCTTTCAAGAGAACCGACAACAGAGGAAGTTATAGGAGCCCTTGAAGGACTGGACCTTTCAAAATACAGAGAAATAGTATTCACAGGCCTTGGAGAGCCAACAATCAGGTTCGATGTAGTGCTGGCAGTAACCCGCTGGCTGAAAAGCCGGAATATTCGAGTAAGGCTAGATACCAACGGACAGGCAGCCCTTATAAATCCGGGAAGAGATGTGGTCTCCGAACTGAAAACCGCAGGGCTAGACTCTGTTTCCGTAAGTTTGAATGCCGAGTCCGAAGAAAAGTATAACAAACTCTGCAGACCGATCCATAAAAATGCTTATTCTGCAGTACTTAATTTTGTTAAGGAAGCAAAGAAGGCAGGAATCAGTACGAGGGTTACAGTAGTTAATGTACCCGAAGTTGACCTAGAAAAATGTAGAAAGCTTGCAGAGGAGCTGGATACAAGCTTCCACATAAGGACTTTATCCGAAGCTGCAAGCAAAGAAATCTGAAAACTGTTAAAAGTTAAAATACTTAAGAAATAACGACTTAAGAAGTATAACTTGAAAAGTATAACTTGAAAAGTATAACTTGAAAAGTATAACTTGAAAAGTATAACTTACAAAGTCTAACTTAAAAAGTCTAACTTGAAAAGTTTAACTTAAAAAGTCTAACTTGAAAAGTTTAACTTAAAAAGTCTAACTTGAAAAGTTTAACTTAAAAAGTCTAACTTAAGAAGCCCAGATACTTAAGATTCGAGAAAGATTGATCCGCTCTATAGTTGAAAGTTGATAGATTTGGGAAATTAAATAACTGAATTATAAAATTGAAATTAAATAACTGAAATTCATTTATGTTCGGTTAATATACGAAATGTATAGTCACGAGGCTAAATAATGCAACTGCCGAATGAGTTACAATGAAGTTTTTTGTTGCAAAAATTACAGGCGTGACTATAAGTGATGTATTATTTTGTAGTGATTTATGTACTTAGAACCACGAAATCTACACCCTTTGTAAATTTGAGTAGTCATTTTGAAGTTACCCTATTCTTTAACCGAACACAAAGAAAGAAGAACCTGAAACTATGAAGAGAATCTTGACATCTGAATCTGAAAGTTCCGTGTAGATACAAATTTGAGGGTATAGCATGGATAAAACAACAGGTAAAGAGCAAATCTTCCGCCTATTGCCCAAGTATGATATGGAGCACGCATTGAGAACAGCCTGGGATAAAAAGGTGTCAATTTTCAGCAAAGGCTTGGTAAGTTTAATCTCGCGCCCTAAACCAGAAGAAATTAAAATCACGGATCAAAATTACTTATATGAGCCGTTCTGGCATATCAAATGCAATGTGCACTACGAGTATGATCGCACGCGCGATTATAACTTTTCGATCCTCGATCCCGAAGTTAAGAGTGTGACGATCGATGGTAAGGATTACTCAGTAGCGACCACATCGCGACAGTTCACTATTATGGGGATTGAACACTGTATAACAGAAGGCAGTAAAGAAGTTATATTCGACGCTGTGAGCAGACAAGAAAAACATGATTGGGAGAAATATTTGCTCTTTGAGAAAGAGTCAGTGAATGATGTACCCGAGGTTTCCACTGATGGAAGCACCTATGTGTCGCCAGAAATGCTTCCAAAAGCTGCGGTACAGCAAGTATTCTCCTCTTTACCTCAACCAATCAGGCCTGATACAACTCCTGAAGAAAAAAAAGATGTCAGCATAGTGAATCTTTATTTTCGGCCAGTCTACGTCTTCGAATATAAGTGGGAAAGAAATGGCAAAACAGCAGTTGCTGAATTCGATGGCTTAACTGGGGAGATGACCTTTGTTGGGGATATTACATTGCGCCAGAAGATTGAGAAAGTAATGACCCGCGATCTTTTCTTTGATATAAGTACAGAAGCAGCTAACCTGGTTATCCCCGGTAGTGGTATTGCAGTTAGGGTTATTAAGGAAGTGGCAAAAAAATAATGAATACAGGTTGTCTCAAAACTTTTCCTGGTTGTACATTCGGGTCATAAAAATCACCAATATTGATCTTCCTTAAACGCAGATATTACATGATACATAAGAAATATAGTTATAAAAAAAATCAATTACAGTGTTTCTTATGTTCAAAAAGAATGAGCCACTTCAGGAAAAACACTTTACGGCTCTTCTTTATTTTAGAGAGGCAGTTTGAAATTTAACTTTCCTAATTTCAGATAAATCATTGTGATAATGGAATTATGGATCAATTCCTTAACTGTAAATTTGAAATTCTATTTTTATTATTCCTGAATATACTTTTACGACGCTCTCACTATAAAGGAGTCATTTAAGCAAAAAATTTTGACTATTATGAAAATATTACAGCAATAATATATTATAGTATCAATAGAGTATTAAGAGAAAAAACATATTAAAATGTAATGTTTAATATTTTTAAACAGACAATAGTAAATAATTAATTAAGAACAGGTTAACTGTTCGTGATGCATCCAGCCAATAGGCTGGAGATCTAACCCTTCCAGAATTAAGTCCTATTTTTGTCCTGCCAGTTTGCCAGACTACGGATATGTTCAAATCTAAGAGACCTTGTACCACGATTTCTCATACTATCCTTCTCTTTTTTCATCCAATATTATTAAAATAAAACATATAAAAATATAAATCAGCAGGTAAAGCCTCACTAAAATTGAAAGCCGGATGAAAAAACATCCAGTATCCGGAATAATTTCAGATTTAACGTTTGAGGATTTGGAATGAAATCGAATAAGATATGTATGAAGTTGCTAGTACAGAAACAATTATTCCTACAAATATATATATGATTGTAAAATAATAGCTCCGGGACATATTACTCAAAACAGAGAAATATTCTTGACATAACACCAACATAACACAAAAAATAAACAAGTAAACATAGATCTAAAGGGAGTGGGAAATTAATGAGACAAATTATGGCATTAATCATGGCACTGGCATTATGTATTATTGCGATGCCTGCGATGGCAGAGGAAGAAGAACCAAGTGAACCAAATGAATTACTTTCGCCAGACGATAATATCTGGATCTCCATATCCCCGATGGAAGAACATCCGATGTATATCGACCGACCGGCACCGATAATTCCGACAATACCCGGCTATCCGATCCGTGTGGCGGTTTATAGTAATCCTTATAAATATCTAACAACTGATGAATACGACAACCCTATTTGGGCAGAGATTTATGATCCCAGTATAGATAATTTCAGTGTTACTAAGCTAAAAGACTTCACAAAAGCCCAGATAACACTCAGACTTCCAAGTGATACAGACTCTGAATATCCTGCCCTTACAGGTGCAAGCTATACGAAAGTGCACATGGAGAATGACTATAAGTACGAATATGTCTTCTACGTAAGAGATCTGAGCTACCTTGATTCAAGTGTTAATAGATTATTCTTCGTTGCTGACAATGGAATCGATTGTTACCAGGGAAGCGGCTTGGTAAAAGTAACAGAAACATCCCAAAAAGGCGGAGGGGGCAATGGCGGTTCTGGCAGTGCAGGTAATCACAAAGGTGGTAATGGCGACAACGGCGGTAGAAAATAAAATCCCTTTGCTTCTGGAATAATTCCGGAATGCCCTCATAAAAGGTTACAAAACACTGAAGCATTTCAATATAAATTTTGAGCTAAAAATATACCAAAACGCACATGAAATTCTTCTAATTACAGGCATAAAGAAATGAAAATACTTGAAAGAGCTTTCATGTCCAATATATAAAAAATGATTAGAGATATATAACGGGAGTAACAGATCAAAAAAATTCGCAGGTTCTCCCGGGATATATCTCACTGTTTATATTCTTATAAGATATCAAAATAAAGTAACCAATAAATATTGTTTTCGAAAAATGTTATTTAAAGTCGCTAACCTCATCTTAATGTGGCAACCATTTTTCAGGCAGATTATCCCGGTCCTCTTCGTTATCCTGTGAACTACTTCACCCTGAATTTTTCGCCTGATGGCTCAGTTCTTCCGAGGAAAGGGACTTCCAGCCTTCTTGTTAAAACTTTTAATTCTTCCTTCATCTTCTGTGACAGAGGAGGATTAATTGATAGTTGCAGTATTACCAAAACCTGTGTTTAATCCCTATTTATCCATCCCTATAAGAAAAGCAGCCGAATTGAAAATCCTGAAATTTAAATTTAAAACATATATAAAATATTGTTGTAGAATATAGCCAAGATTGGTATAAGCAAAACAAACTTTCCTATCAGTATATATCCATAAGAAAAAAATAACTTATTGTGCTTTTGTTAAGCCAATTATAAAAAAAGTTATTAGATAGCAACATTTGAAAATTAAAAGTTGCAAAAGATCTACAAGAAATAGTAATTTTGGAAGAGATAAATAAATGAAAAAGATCATAACTTTTTTCCTGGCATTTGCATTATGTATCAGTGCAATGTCTGTAATAGGGGAAGCGGGGAAATCCACTGTTGTAACCGATGGAAGGACCAGCGGTCATTATGGTGGCGGAGGTTCTGGAAGCGATGGAGGATGTGATGATGGAGGAGAGTCCGGAAGCGATGGAGGATGTGATGGAGGAGAATCCGGAAGTGGTGGAGCAGGAGGGTCTGGAACTAAAGGCCACTATGGCGGCGGAGGATCTGGAAGCGATGGAGGGTGTGAAGGAGCATAAGATTACCTGCAAGATAAATAATAAATCTTGAAAAATAGACAGATTACAGAAATAAAATCCATTTTTTCATTTTTTTGATATATCTGGAGTAATTAACCGGCAACCTGGCATTAATTATTGAACGGGAAATGCTGATTTCTGTCTCCCAGCCTGGCAAAGATTTTTTCAGGCAGATCATCACGGTTTTCCTCATTAACTACCAAAACCTCGAATTCTTTCCTCATCCTCTGAGCCAGCTGGTGACTGCTTGACCGATGCAGCACTGCAAGAACCGGTTTATCGGATTCAAGGACTACCTCAACTGCCGAAACGAAAGCTTCGGATTTTAGCTCCATCGGCCCGACCTCATCGATAACTATCAGGTCACATTCCAGGGCACTCCTGAGAGCATTTGCCCCGATATTTTCAAGGTCTTCCAGGTTGACGTGATATTTTCCAACTCTCGGCCCGCTTCCTCTAATGCTGCCCAGAATTCCGGTTTTTCCTGTAGCAAGGTCCCGTATCGAAAAACCTTCTCTCTTTCCTTCTTTCCGGATTTCGGAAGTCTGGATACCTCCTATTTTGAAGCCAGGCTGGTCGGCAAGTTTTTCAGCAGCTTTTGCCACGACTGTTGATTTTCCAATACCCGGACTGCCGGTTACTGCAATTCTCAACATGGTATTTTTCGTCCCCCTTGTTATCCCATTTCCCAGAAATAGAACTTGATTTTACTTAAATTAGCCAGCGGTGAGGTTTTACGTTGACTATAAAATGATTGCAGGATATACTGGAATATACATCGAAAGCTTCAATTAATCTAAATTTAGTAAATATATATGGAAATATATATGGAGTTGAAATTATGACCACAGACCAGGAGATTCTTGCCAGACTACAGGAGATAGAGAAGAGAATGGAAAAGATGGAAGCTTCACTCGAAAATATTAACAATATCCTGAAAAAGGTCGAGCAAAATACCTATTTTGGGTGCTATATGCCGGAGGAGAAGCCGGAGTGAAGAGATAAAGAGGAATAAATTGTTAGATTTTACAGATGATTTTACAGATTTTACTTTTTTCGACGCACACTTTTTAACCAGTTGATATATCCTGGACAACCTTACTATGAATTCATTTTTTCATTCTGAGTTTTATTAATTCTATGCTTTCGTAAAAAAAATATATTCTTTTTTATATTTATAGTCACTTCTGACAATAAAAACAAAACTATAAATTTGATAGTTTCTAATTTTTGTTACTGAGAAGGTGTTTTTTTGTGGACTATTATTCCCTGGACCTGCGAGTATCAAAAGGATCTGAAAGTTCTTACAACAACCAGTATACGGCTTCAATTCTTGAAAATGGAGATACGAAAGCCACCCAGAATTTTGAACTCCGGCGCGATCTGAAACTTATTCAGATGCTGGACCGGATTGAAGAAAAAGTTATTATTCCCAAACCACAGCCTGAAGAGACAACTCATATCGAATTCGGAAAAATGCTGTACGATACTGTATTTTCAGGTGAACTGGGAGAGTACTTCAACAAATGTCTTAACGAAGTCCAGGACAAAAATTGCGGACTCAGGATTTCAATGCAGTTCGCTGAAGATATTCCTGAAATTACAGCTTTGCCCTGGGAATACCTGCACAACGGAGAAGACTTTTTAATCACCAGAAGGAGCATTTTGCTCTCAAGGCTTCCACCTGAAGTAAAGAAAACCGAATCTAAACCCCTTGATTCTATTCTCCGAATGCTGGTAGTAATCTCAAGTCCAGATGGTCCCGGAATTTCACCATTAAACACTGAAAAAGAGCAGGAAATTATTCTGGAAGCCCTGGATAAACTCCAGAAAGACCAAAAAATTAAGGTAGATTTTACAGAAGATGCCACTTTTGAAAACGTCCAGGGTTACCTGAATGAGCAAAACTATCACATTGTTCATTTCACAGGGCACGGAGTAAGCAGAAACGGCAAAGGACACCTTGTATTTGAATCAGAAGATCGAACAGCCAGACTCATAGATAATAAAATCCTTGCAGACCTTTTTACCGAACGAGGCATCAGGCTTGTTGTGCTCAGTTCCTGTGAATCAGCCAAAGGCTCGAACAAAGAAGCTTTCGGTGACCTTGCCAGTATGCTTTCGAAGCAAAGAGTACCGGCTGTAGTAGCCATGCAGTATTCGGTATTGGATGACGTGGCAATCCAGTTTGCATACACTTTTTACAGGACGATTGCAATCGGAAAATCGGTTGATGTTGCCCTCAAAGAAGCCAGAATTGCGATGAAGGATTCGGAAAAAAGCAATGGATTTGACTTTGCAACTCCTGTTCTGTATCTTTCAGACTGCAACTGCGTCCAGGCAGGAAAAATAAAACCGGAACCTTCTGAATTTGAATTCAAACCCAATAAACTGTCAGATTTGCTGGATTTGCCAGTGATGAATAAAGGCTTCGTTGCCAGGAAAAAAGAGCTTCGAATTTTGGAAAAAGGCTTTAGATCCGATGTAAAGCGTGCTGCTATTATTCACGGTTTTGGCGGCATGGGAAAAACCGTTCTTGCAACCCGACTTGCGCTAAAAATGAATGAGTATTTTGACGGGACTTTTGGGATGAAATGCACTTCAACCACCCGACCTGAAGATATCCTGAACAAAATTAATAGCTTCTTAATGATGAACGGAAGATCTGAACTTAACCAGGTTCTTAATCAGCCTGAACAACTTGAAATTAAAACCTCCCGACTTGTAAACATACTTAACCAGTTTCGTTTCCTGATAATCCTTGACAACTTTGAAGATTGCCTGGACGAAGACCGAAAAGAAATTGAAAACCCAGAACTCAAGGCATTCATCCGGCATCTTCTAAACAATACGATCAGCAATACAAAATTCATCATAACAACCCGTTACGATTTTGATCCTCTGGAAGGCAGGCTGTCTGAAAGCATTGAACATATCTCCCTTCCTGAACTGCATTTTCCGCAGGCCAACTGGCTAATGAACAACTATACGGAACTTGCAGACCTGGATATTCCGAAAAAAAGGCAGATATATGATATAATAGGCGGACACCCCTGGACGATAGGGAAGTTCGCAAAACTTTCTTCCGTTCAGGGTGTGGACAGTTTAATGCTGGACTTAAAGCCCTTGAAAAAGGAACTTATGGAGTTTACCCTGCTTGACAAATCTTTCTCAAAACTGGATACTGATGCTAAAAAACTTTTCCTCTATGCTTCGATTTACGGAGAAGCCGTTCCTGTAGAAGCATTATCATGGATAATAGGAGACGAAAAAGATGAAAGCCCTTCTATTGTAGAGCCACTGCAAAAACTCATCCAGTGGGGTTTGATCTCAAAAGAAGAATATGACCAGACTGTCTACATGGAACATACAATAGTCAGGAATTTCGCACAAGATAAGCTAAAAGAAGAAGGATTCGATAAAAAGAAGCTTCTCATCAGGGCTGCCAAATATTACGAAAATCTGGTATCTCAAACTGGAAGTCTCTGGGATTATCTGAAAGCACGAGACTACTACTTCGAAGCAGAAGATTGGAAAAGGGCAAACGAAATTGTAGAAAATGTCTCAGACCTTATGATCCGCTGGGGACACATTGAACTTGCAATGAATCTATTAAATGATTCTATCAACACGACATCAGGAGATACGAGAACAAACGCCGAATACACCCTTGCGACGATTTACTACCGCCTCGGAGACCTGAATATGACATTAAAAATATATAACAATATTAAATATAAATGTAAGAAAGGGGGGAATAAAAGGGGGGTTGCAGTTGTACTTCATGCAATTGGAATGATTCATCAGGATCAGGGCAACTACGAAGAAGCAATCAAAAAGTATAACCAGTCACTGAAAATTAAAGAAGAGCTGGTAGACAAAAGCGGAATTGCACAAACACTGCACCAGATAGGAATGATTCATCAGGGTCAGGGCAACTACGAAGAAGCAGTGAAAAAGTATAACCAGTCAGTGAAAATTTCAGAAGAGCTGGGAGACAAAAGCGGAATTGCACAAACACTGCATCAGCTTGGAATGATTCATCAGGGTCAGGGCAACTACGAAGAAGCAGTGAAAAAGTATAACCAGTCACTGAAAATTTCAGAAGAGCTGGGAGACAAAAGCGGAATTGCASRAACACTGCATCAGCTTGGAATGATTCATCAGGRTCAGGGCAACTACGAAGAAGCAGTGAAAAAGTATAACCAGTCACTGAAAATTAAAGAAGAGCTGGGRAACAAAAGCGGAATTGCAATAACACTGCACGCGCTTGGAATGATTYATCAGGATCAGGGCAACTACGAAGAAGCAATCAAAAAGTATAACCAGTCACTGAAAATTAAAGAAGAGCTGGGAAACAAAAGCGGAATTGCAGRAACACTGCATCAGCTTGGAAATGTTCATTATTTCTAGGGCAACTACGAAGAAGCAGTGAAAAAGTATAACCAGTCMCTGAAAATKRAAGAAGAGCTGGGAAACAAAAGCGGAATTGCAATAACACTGGGACAATTAGGAAGAATATATGCGGAAAGGGAAGAGTTATCTCTTGCTCTTCAGGCRTATTTAACTGCTTTTTCGATTTTTAAAACGCTTAATTCTCCATACGTTCAACTGGCTGCAAGTGATCTGGCTGAATTGCGAAATAAGATGGGAGAAGAAGAATTTGATGCCGAATTTGAA
>NZ_WJBJ01000012.1:77164-83467 GCF_020804205.1 Methanosarcina sp. DH1
TATCGATTTTAGTCAAAAAATTCAGTGAAACAATTAACGGAGTAAAATAATTCTTTGGCATTCCTGCCAAAGAAATCATTTCTCAAGGATTATTACAGTTTATTTGAGCAGTTAGCAGAGAAAAGTGAAGTTTTAAGGACGGAAAAAATGAGAAATCACTAAATTATGAAACTGAGTCATAAATCAATTAGAAGAATATTATTATCGTTCAAATAAAAATATTATTCAATACAATATATAAAAGAAGAGAGTCCGTTTTGCTGCTCAAACTAAACGGACATAATTTGTAAAATAGAATATTTTGAGTGAACCTAGAATTAATATCTGTTCTCTCTGGGTTTCCTATGTTTAGGAAGACACTCTCTGCAGTAGACTGGTCTGTCAGGGTCAGGCTTGAAAGGAACCTGAGTTTCAGCGCCGCAGTCAGAACAGATCGCGGTGTACATTTCCCTGGGACCTCCGAAACCTCCACGGTTGCTGTCTCTTCCCCTGAAGGAATTTCCTCTGTCATTAAAAGCCATTTTCTTTTCACCTCCGCTTACAGCGGATAGTCCATAGTTTAAAAATAAGGTTGTATATTGCTCTTTGATTAAAAACAGAAACTAGTTTTTAATAACAGATTATACATCTCTTTATTTTTAATGTTCTTAGTATACGGTCAAATTATATAAGTTTTACTCATAAAAATCAAAATCACGCCGAAATTGTTTGCTGCTTTAGAGTTGCTTCTGCTTATTAAAAAACTCTTACCATGTAGTTTCTTACGGACAGAGACACAGTCGCAAGTTGAATTCCATTATCCAGATGAGAAAAACTAAGAAGATGAACTACCCCTTCCTAAACTCCTCGCATTTCTCAGAGTTTTGAGGGAGAAACTTACCTGAGAACGCCAAGCCCAAAAAGAATACTTAGTGTTCTTCTCTTAGTGTTCTTCTCATTCCATTCTCCCGCCTATTGGCGACGAGTCTACAGGGCCTACTCCACATTTCGCAGGTGAAGGAATATCAAAATGTAAAATATATAAGCGTGATAATACTTGAGATGCTGTTACGCGTCCGGTTTTCATCCCATCTGCCACTTGCGGACTCTCGCAGAAAATTGTTGAGTACGGGAACTTCCCGCCCTGAAGCTAAAAACTAAGTTAGTGAAACTGAGTGAGTGAGTCAGGTAGATAAATTAAAGGCTGTTAAAGGGCTGTTATTAAAGGCTGTGGAGTGAATCATAAACAAGTTATAAAAGTTGAAGTTGAGTTAAAAAGAATAAAGGTAAGGTGAAGAGATTAAAGGCAAGAGCTTGAAGAGGGAATATGTAAGTGGGAAGAAGTTAACCGCAAACTGTTAAAACTGTAGTATAATCAGAGTAAGCTGGTTTTATCAAGTTTTACGGTACTATTTCGGTACTTATTTGAGGTACCCTTTTCTCTCGAGCCACTCGACCTGGGGCCTTGTGTACTTCCAGATCACATCGGCTTTAGAATCCTGAATATCCCACGGAGCGACGATTACTACGTCCCCCTCATGTATCCACATTTTCTTATTTTTGGACCCGGGAATCCGGCCCATTCGGACTATACCGTCCATACATTGCAGTGTAACTCTTTTTGAACCAAGTAAACTTGATACTGTTGCCAGGACTTCGTGATTTTCCCTACGCGGTGTGCGTACTCTTGTTACTTCCTGAGTAGCGGGCACTGAACTTCCAGTTCCTGCTTTTCTTTTTCTTATATTGCTTCTATAGTTCGCCAGGTTAATTCCTCTTATTATTAGTTTGTTATGTCAAATTTATTACGATCTGCTTTTATTACTCTGCTTTTATTATGTCATATTTATGATGGCAGATTTTTCAAAGCTTCTGTATCTACGGATGCATCATGTACTTTGATGTTAAGGTTCATAAATGGATAGGGATTAAAGAACCCTTTAAGATCTGAAATCCCGGAAAAAACCTGAATCTCAGGAAGCGTTCTCATTTCAAAGATTCTTAAAGATCCTTTAATTGTTCTTAGTGTTATTTTTCGTTTATACTGAGAGTTTGCTTCAAACACCTCATAGCACTTTTACATCATAGCATTTTTATTTCACATACAAATTATAAAAACGCCTGTAATAGTACTCAGGCCCCACTCAACAAACAAATTGTAAAGATTCATAAAATTCAGGGTTCTGATATCCTTCACCAGCTATAAGGTAAAAATATAGCTTAAAAATGGAATATGTGTTGAGATTTTTCAAAATCAACACTTTACCTTGAGTTTTAGTTAAGAAGCTTTATTTTAAAACTTCCTGTGGTTAGGAAGGCAATCCCTGCAATAAACTGGCCGGCCTTCGGTCGGTTTGAATGGAACCTCAGTTTCAACCCCGCAGTCAGAACAGATAACCTTGTGCATTTCTCTGGGGCCGCTGTTGCCACCTCTGAAACCTCCGCGGCCGCTGTTACGGTTGCCACCACGGTAGGAACTTCCTCTGTCATTAAAACCCATTTTCGTTCACCTCCATTTGCAACGGATTCATATTCTCGATAAAAACATGATCGGATATAACTTATTATTTAAAAACAAAAATGGAGTTTTTAATAACAGATTATATGTCTCATTATTTTTACTAAATACATAACCACTTCCATGTTATATAAGATTAATCCAATAATAACCGCTAAAAATAGAAGCGGACTCCTCAAAGAGAAAAGATCCTGGTATATAGGAGTATATATATGAATGAAAGAAGTTTGAAGAATAAAAGAAGTTTGGAGAGTAAAAGAAGTTTGGAGAGTAAAAGGAGTTTGGAGAATGAAAGAAGTTTGAAGAATAAAAGGAGTTTGGAAACCTCTGTTACAGAAAGGTTTCCAGCGATAATATTATAATGAGAAAATTCTGGAATTTCTGGATTTAGAACTTTCTGTGGTTTGGTAGGCAGTCTCTGCAGTAAACCGGTCTTCCTTCAGTTGGTTTGAATGGAACCTGTGTCTCTACACCACAGTCAGAACAAACGGCGGGGTACATTTCTCTGGGACCACTGTTACCACCTCTGTAACCTCCGCGATTGTTGTCTCTATTTCCCCGGTTGCTATCTCTTCCCCTGAAAGAGTTCCCTCTGTCATTAAAACTCATTTTCGTTTCACCTCCGCTAATAGCGGATATAGTCTATGTTGCTATAAAAATAAGATCTATACATTCTTTTATTAAAAACAAAAATGAAGTTTTTAATAACAGATTATATAACTCTTTATTTTTACTACCAATATGTCCCAAGCTCTTATCGTATATAAACATATCTGCG
This sequence comes from Methanosarcina sp. DH1, assembly GCF_020804205.1. Classification (NCBI taxonomy): domain Archaea; kingdom Methanobacteriati; phylum Methanobacteriota; class Methanomicrobia; order Methanosarcinales; family Methanosarcinaceae; genus Methanosarcina; species Methanosarcina sp. DH1. The sequence goes on from NZ_WJBJ01000012.1 coordinate 80,440, forward strand.
AAGACAGTAGTTTAATCTTTAGAATCTCAATTTAGCTTTTAAAATCTCTAATCTAATTCGATACTGTTTCATTCCCTGTGGATAAGATGATTTTCAATTCAAGACCGAATTGGTTTTTATGAGAATATTATGAGGATATCCACACAAAAAATTGGAAACGATGGGGAAATGAATATTATCTTAAAAAATAAATTCTGTTTTATTTTTACGTTAGGGGTCGAGATGTAAAAAACTTCATACAAGTTGCAAGCAACGTTTTAGCCATAGCAAGTAGTGTGTTAAGAAGATAATCTACGTTTTTGGTGATTTTCATCACATCAACTGTTAACTATAAATACTATTTTTTTCTCTATGGTACTCTACAAATGTAAGCCAGAACTCAAATGTAAAAACATAAATCATAAATTATATAATATAATTTCAATACATTCCAGAAGTAAAATAATTTTTATAGTTTTAACATATTTTGTTTAATCCTTCCACTAATATAGAATTCTATTGTGAGTTGAGAGAAATAAGGTGCATACTGCATTTGGCTATAACTTAATTCACTGGAAAAAATTGAGGTAGTTTAGGGTATGAAAAGATACGATGTAATTGTTGTTGGGGCGGGCATAAGTGGACTTCTTGCAGCGCTTACGCTTTCAAAGCATGGAAAAAAAGTCCTTGTTCTTGAAAAAAGACGACATTTGGGCGGGAACTGCAACAGCTACATGGTAGATGGCTATCAGGTAGATACAGGAGCACATGCAATTACCCATCTTATTGAAGGGCCTCTGAAGAGGCTGATGGATAACTATTTCGATTTTTTACCTGTGTTTGAAGACTATGGACATTACTATGTTCGAACTGAAAATGCTTTTGTAAAAATTCCTTCCAACCTGAAAGATTTCGTGACTTTTGATGTGCTTCCAAGAAAAGACAGGGTATTGCTTTCCCAGACCCTTACAAAAGCCTTTACCCTTTCTTCATTCGGAATAGATCTGTCCAACCAATCAGTATATGATTTCCTGCCGAAAAGTCTTTCAAAGGAAACTTACGACTTTGTGGATACCATATCAGCTTTTCTCTCTGGAAGGTCAATGAAGGAAACTTCTGCCCAGCGTGTTCTGTCTGGAAGCAGTTTTGTCAGAGACAGCATCACCCAGGAACAATTTGATGCAATGATCGGAAGACTGGAACAGAAAAAATCCCAATCTACAGAGTCTATTCTTGCCTCAATCCTTCCATATCACCTCCACGCTTCTCTTCAAGCCAGGATGACAAGGGTCACCCAGCCTTTTACCTCTCTTGAAAGGCTTGCAACAAATAATGTAAATTATTCTCAGGGCTATCCCAGAAAAGGCTTAAAAGCCCTGCTTAACGCCATTCTTTACTCTCTGCCGGAAACTGTTGAAATCAAAAATGAATGTGAAGTTAAATCCATCCTTGTACAGGACGGAAAGGTTTCAGGCGTGGAAGCCGATGAAATCTATAACTCTGACCTTGTTATCTACACAGGTTTTGCAACCGAGCTCCCCAGACTTATAAAAGATCTCCCTGAAGAATATATGGAAAATCTGAGAGGCATCGTCCATAGTAAAAGCCTGACCATCTGGCTTGGACTGGAAAAATATTTTCCCGATTTTAATTACACGGGCTCAGAGATCTGGTTCAAGGATTTCGCCTACTGGGCAACTCCTATCAGTAACTATGACCCTTCGCTTGCCCCAAAGGACAAGCAGCTTATTGGATTTTCCTTCGTGATTGATGAAAATAAAAACGAAGAACAGGAGACAGAAAAAGCCTACGAAACGATTTTCCGGGCTCACCCAAACATTGAGAAATATATCGATATGCAGCACGAACAGATAATGGTCCCGGAAAAAGCCGCAGTTACGATTGACGGGAAATTTGCAGATATTCGAACCCCTGTTCGCAACCTCTATGTAGCGGGCACTGATACTGACAAGCGTAGCATGGGAATTACCCGGGCTTCATATTCGATTATTGAGCTCCTGAAGATTCTTAATGAAGATGGCAATCTTCATTAAAGTATCTGTTTTATGTTAGAGCAGGAAAAAATAATATTCTGACTAATACTTCAGAACAGACCAATGGTTTATCATAATTTTTATTAATTGGAATAGGACTTACGCACTTGAGCAACAAAATCAATTACGGAAAAGACTGTGGATTAAAGTCGCGATTTAGACAGTTGGTAGTCGGTTGCTGTTGATTTTCAGTTCAACTACGTAAGTCATGGAAAAAGTTAGTGATATTTCAAGTTTTAAAGGAATATTAAACTTTAAAAGAAATATTACGCCTTATATCTGGGCCAACAGGCATAATTTTCTCTTTTTTCAGATGACTGTGAATTTAATCGAAAGTTTTTCATTTTTAAATAGTTTTTTTCATTTATATAGAAATTTTTTATTTCTGCTTCAACTTTTTTTATTATTATAGTGAGATTCTCTTGCCTTTTTTCAAAAAAATCAATCAAAATATATTTATAGTATTTATTGTTGCCCGCATATTATCTAACACAAAATATATATACCATTTGCGCTGAGGCAAAAGATATATATATAGATAAGAGGTAATGAGATTCCGTTATCCGGCAAGTGGAAAATTAATTCCTGACCGGCCAAACGTGAAAAACAAAAGAAGTGATAATGGGATGACAAATACTGAAATCTTTGATAAGTTACGCGACGCAATCGTAAATCAAAACGTCGCAGGTACTCCGGAGCTATGCAAGGAAGCTCTGGCTTCAGGAATTCCGGCACTTGACATTATTACAAAGGGCCTTTCCGTTGGAATGAAAATCGTCGGTGACAAGTTCGAAGCCGCCGAGATTTTTTTGCCTCAAATTATGATGTCCGGAAAAGCAATGAGCAATGCAATGGAAGTCCTTACCCCTGAACTTGAAAAGAACAAGAAAGAGGGAGAAGAAGCAGGACTTGCCATCACCTTTGTTGCAGAAGGGGATATTCACGACATTGGTCACAGGCTTGTTACCACMTTTGCTCCGAGCATAGTGGTAACA
>NZ_WJBJ01000013.1:0-27655 GCF_020804205.1 Methanosarcina sp. DH1
ATGTCCAGTGAAGCAAGCAATTGTTTTAAAGCTTCAAGTTCCATTTTTCTACTCCAAAATATGATAAGGGAAAATGGAACTACTATTATAGTTTTTATGTGGTCGAAAATACATTACTGCTTTCGCCCATACAATTTGAAGAGGATACAAGATATCCGTAAATTTCAATTTTTCGATTAGTTTTTGCCTCTTTTTCCTGAAGATGAACGTAAAATCGAAACTTTTGAACTCTCTTTTTGATGCCTTCAACGTTTATTCATTGCAGCCATATTAAAAAAATATATTTTTCCTGCCGGCGGTCTGCTTAAGTCTCCCCCATATACGTTTGTTAGGAAAAGGATTAGAAAAGCGAAATTGAAAGCCCTTAGTTTTTGTAAATACAAAAGGAGTTTAGAAGGAGTTATTCGCAGGGACTTTTTGATAAAAGTGACCTTTCCCTTTGGGGGAGATTTTTCTGCTTGAAGTGAAAACCTGGTAACCGATTATATTCTACTAAATGTGAATTCATGCGTATTCGGTTAAGTGAGGAATCGTGACAAATTGCGTTAATTTCCTCAATATGTATCAAATATTTTAATAAATTATGAGCTGGAACAGGGTATCGATTTCATGTAAAGAGACAAAAACTTAAGGCAGGCTTCTAATGCAAAATCGATAGTTTTCGGGCAAGAAAATTCCTTAACCGATGACCAATGAATGTGAATTATGGATCAAGGAAAGCTGTCCGAAACTGGGCCGCCTAATATAAAAGAAGGAATCTTCTCCACGATAAACTCAGTTTTGATATATTTTTGCTGTCTGTGGTCTCTGTTGAGATCTCCCCTAACTTTGTTGAAAAAGTGACAAATTGAAAACTCGATTTTATATGGCTCTAAAAGGGAGCATGTTGTAGGGCCGATAAGTTTTATTTAACCGATAATAGCCTGAATCAGAATTTCAGTTATTTATACACATTTTACAACTTTGGTTGTAAAGTTTTCTCACACTTGAAAGAGTGCATTTACTTTTCTATAGGTGTATTTATATAATTTGACTATCTAGTATATGTGTTGAAAATAAAGAGACGTATAATCTGTTATTAAAAACCAATTTTTGTTTTTTAATTTAAGGGTCTATACAATCTTGTTTTTAAACTATTGACTATCCGCTAGAGCGGAGGTGAAACGAAAATGGCTTTTAATGACAGAAATTTCAGGGGAAATTCCAGAGGTTTCCGTGGTAACAGCGGACCAAGGGAAATGACAAAAGTGACCTGTTCTGATTGCGGTGTTGAGACCGAAGTACCTTTCAAACCCACCGAAGGCAGGCCAGTATACTGCAGGGACTGTCTTCCTAACCACAGAAAATTCTAAGGATAATCTGCATCAGGTGTTATTAATTTGTAATTAACTTTTACATTGACGCCTGATTCATCTTTTCTTTTTGTTTTTTTGGTTTATTCTCTTTGTTTCTTTACTTATTTCCACTAGTGAAGCAGGAAAAAGAAGGAACAAAACAGCATCGAGAATAATAATTGGTGCTAATTATTTAATTTTCAACTTATCAGTTTTTAACTCAACTTATATAGAAATCAATCAAAGATTATCGAGGAGGAATTAACCTGGCTAATTACAGAAGCACTATTAGAAAACGAAGATCAGGATCGACAAAGCCCGTAAACTCAGGAGATACCCCTGAAGTATCTAGGGTAAGAATTCCCCGCAAGGACAGAAATGAAGTCCTGGCAACAGTATCAAGTTTACTTGGCTCGAAAAGGGTAACGCTTCAGTGTATGGATGGGGTTGTCCGCATGGGCAGAATTCCTGGCTCTAAAAAGAAGAGAATGTGGATTCATGAAGGCGATATTGTCATAGCCAATCCCTGGGAAGTACAGGACTCTAAAGCTGAAATAGCCTGGAAATACACAAGGCCCCAGGTAGAATGGCTTGAACGGAAAGGCTACATTAAGTACTGATTTGAAATTCTCGAATAAAGATGCCTGGTATAAGATAGGTAACTGAAATAAAGGTATCTGAAAAAGATGCCTGAAATCCATATTTTGGTCACTTTTATTTGTTCCGTAAGCCCTGGACAGAAGGTATTTTCTCATTTGAAAAGTATGGTTTCAGTTTTTCATAGATATATTTATATATATTAAGCCTGATGTACATGTGTTGACAAATAAAGATCCGTATGACCATCTGTTGTTAAAAACCAATTTTTGATTTTAAACAAAGAGTTCTATACAATCTTATTTTAAACAATTAACAAAAACTAAAACAAAGGTGAAACAAAAATGGCTTTTAATGACAGAAACTTCAGAGGAAACAATTTCGGCGCTCCCAGAGAAATGCACAAAGCAACCTGTTCTGATTGCGGTGCTGAAACCGAAGTGCCTTTCAAACCTGATCCAGAAAGACCGGTTTACTGTAGAGAATGTCTTCCTAACCACAGGACACCCAGAGAAAACCGCAGATTCTAAGTGTTATTTCTGCAATTAAGTTTGCATCAACACTTATTTCTTTTTCACTTTTTTAACATTCACATAGATTCTGGATATGCTTTTTAAGTTAACTACTCATAACGTTCAATTCAGTTTTAATATATTTTTCAGGCTGGTAAGCTACTGAGCTGGTAAGCTACTGAAATCTTCCCCGAGTACGTTTGTAGACATTGGGAAATTAAAAATCTGAGTTTTCGAATCTGAGTTTTCGAGATATAAAAGAGTTTAGAAATAGCCCTTTGAAGGTCCAAAAAGGTTTATTTTAGCTCTTAGCGGAGTAATCCAGGTATTTCATCTAGTTTGGCTTTTCTTATAAAATCCTTAACTATAGTTTTTCCTCCATCAAAGCCCATATTCTGGATTTCAAGATAGAGACAAGCAGAGGCACAGGGACCTTCATTAATCCTTTTGAGTATGTAAGGCTTATATGGGTCAAGTTTACTGGGTCTTGTTGGATGTTTGCAATATTCGGGCGCCGTCTTAAGGTTGAGATATTTCCTTACAGTTTTCCTATCGTGATCTATTTGTCTGGCGATTTCACTGATACAGAAGCCTTGTGAATGCAACACTTGTATCAATAACCATTCTTCCTTTTTCAGCATGATTCACAGTCCTCAACATTCGTTATGAATTGTAAATCTGGTATTTTAAACCGTTGACACTGTAGAATTTTTAGCTGTTGTTGGCAGTGGAAAGTTTTTCTCAAATCCGTTATTTTTGCAGAGTTAAAATGAATTTAAAAAACCCCTCTGAAGAGTTTTTTGCTCAACGTGATCTTTCCTTTTTGGGGAGGGACTTTCTGATTGAAAGTAACCTTTTCGTCACGTTCAATTCAGTTTTAATATATTTTTTCTGCCGGCGGTTTGCTGAAATCTTCCCCGAATACAATTGGTAGGAAAAGTGAAATTAAACATCCTTTTTCCCATGCTCTGACAGATATTGCTCAATTGCACGTTTTGAACTATGCCATGTTTTTCCTATTTTTACTGCATCCAGGAGCCCCTGTCTAGCTCGCAGGCTAAGATATTCCTGAGAATAAGGAGTTTCTATAGCAAGTTCTCTTAGAGGTAGAAGTTCATCGTTTCCTCCTGAAATGGAGAGATATAGGGTAAGGTTTTCATCCACGGCTTTTGCAATGAAATTGGCAAATGGTTCCAGGTTTCCAGAATCTGCGGCTCTAAGGGATTTATAATATTTTCCTCTATCCTCTTTTTTAAGTATGACAGGCGGATAATCTCTTGCCATCAAATACAGATTTGTAAGAAGCCGGGCCATTCGGCCGTTTCCATCAATGAAAGGATGAATTTCAACAAACCTGTGATGAAGGAAGGAAGCTGTTTCAATTGGATGTTCTTTTCTTACAGTTATCATTTCAATAAGTTCATCCATCAGTTTGATAATCTTTGACCAGTCGGGTGGAGTCTCTAGTGCACCTGCTATTCTCACATTTCTTGTGCGGTACTTTCCGGCGTCCTCAAGTATACCCAGGGTTACGATTTCGTGAATCTCCTGAATTGTGACATGGTCTATTGCGCGTTTCTTCTTTGCCAGCTCTTCCATTCGGTCAAAAGCTTTTGCATTGTTGCTCGCTTCAAGATGTTCTCTAAGCGATTTTCCGCCAATCGTTAGCCCTTCTTCCAGAACAAGTTTTGTCTCCTGAAGTGTTAGTGTATTTCCTTCTATTGCATTGGAGTGATAGGTATGAACCAGCCTCATTTCTTCATGTAGCCTTGCTAAAGCATCTGCAGGAATGGGTCGCATGAAGTTCAGCTGTTTCATTTTTTCATTTATTCGTGCAAGAAGTTCTTCTTGAATCAGGGATGTATCGGTATGTGTCATAATTTGATGTATCCGATATGTACTCTCTAAGATATATCGGTATCGGCAATTTTTAGAGTTATCCGATATAACCAGTTCTTATTCATTTCACCTCAGTTAAAGTATATTTATTCGGCCGGCAGGCACCGGAATCTTCCCCGAATACGTTTGTAAAATCAAAATGGAAATCAAAAACCCGCGAATTTTGAGGATTCGAAAGAAGTTTAGAAGTAGCCCTTCGCAGGGCCTTTTTGATAAAAGTGATCTTTTCCTTTTGGGATAGGGATTTTTCTGATTTAAGTAAAAACCTGGTAACCGATTGTATTCTACTAAATCTGTCTGAAAGTAGATCCTTTTACCCATAACAATTTAAGTAAAAAGCCTTATAACCGATATTTATGCGGTTCAAAATTATCCTTGAGGAAGATGAAGAAGTAGGAGGATTTATTGCCAGTTGCCCGGCCTTGACAGGCTGTTTTTCGCAGGGAGATACTGTGGAAGAAGCTATTGAAAATATTAAAGAAGCAATTCAGGCTTGTTTGGAATCCCTGGCAGAAGACGAACTGCAGGAATGTATTGGGAAGCCCTCCTGTAGAGTAGTTGATGTGGTTGCTTAATGTCTGGACTTCCTGTAATTTCCGGAATGCAGGCAATTAAAGCTTTTTCTAAAGCTGGCTGGCTCCCTCACCGGCAGGTAGGAAGTCACGTTGTCCTGAGAAAAGAAGGTTCGAAAGTTACGCTGACTGTTCCGAAGCACAAAGAACTGAAACCGGGCCTTTTAAGAAATTTGATAAAAGCTTCAGGACTGACAGTGGAAGAATTCGAAACTTTTTTGAAGTAAAATTTTTGTGATTCAGCCGTTTTCCCTCATGAGCTCACTTATGAAGGATCTCTTCTTTTCTCGACATATTTAATCAGTTGAAATATATTTTTTACCGGCGGACTGCTCAATCTTCCCCAAAAACGTATGTAAAATAAAAGTGAGACTGAAAAGACGCAGTTTTTCAGAGTTAAAAGTATCAAACTTAAAAGGAGCCCATCGCAGGGCCTTTTTGATGAAAGTGATCTTTTCCTTTTGAGGAAAGTTTTTATGACCATTTACATCTTATCCAGTATACGTTTGATATCCGGCTTTGCTTCGGGAATACCCTCTTTAACGGATAGCCAGACTACTTTAAGGTTCACCCCGAAGTAAGCATGAATCAATTTGTCTCGTATCCCTGCCAGATCTTTCCAGGGAACGGAAGGATATTTTTCACGTATATCAAATGGGACATTCTTTGTTGCTTCGCCAACGATCTCTAGAGCCCTAACTACTGCAAACTGCGTTTTACGATCTTCGGCAAATTCTTCAAATGTCCAGCCGTTGATAAATTCTTCTGCTGCTTCCATTGCATCGTAGATATCCTGGATATAGTCTTTTACTTCACGAATTTTAATCCCTCTTCAAACAGCTTCAACTTCACTCAGGATATGTTTGCCTATATTCGGCTTCAGCGCATCTTTCATAACAAGGTCTACCTTAATACCCAGAGCATCCGAAAGGTAGTTTTCAAGGTTGACAAATTTAAAAATAGTAGGGGTCTTGCTGAACTCAACGAGTATGTCCAGATCACTTTCTGATTTTTGCTCTCCCCTTACGTAAGACCCAAAAATTCCCAGGTAACTGACGTGGTACTTTTCTTTAAGCTCAGGCAGCATCTCATGGAGTTTCCGAATATAAATGTCAGCTTCTTTTCGGTTTTCCGGCATTTTTTCAGGCTCTATTTGGTTCTTTTTTGAGATAACATAGTATTTTGCAGTTGTAGTATTTATAATTACTAAGAGGAAAAGTGAACGTCTCTTCACATTCAATTCAGTTTTAATATATTTTTCCGGCTGGCGGACTGCTCAATCTTCCCCAAATACGTTTATAGAAATCAAGGAAATTAGAAACCCATGATTTTGCAGCTTTAGAAGGAGCACTTATCAAGATTGATAAATTCAACTATCTCTTTCGTTGGTTAGTACCGAGAATCCAAAACTTAATCAACCGATCCGAATCTATATAAGACCTCAACAGCATAAAACTAAATACACAAAAATCCGGAGAGGAGCCTTATCATGCTCATCCGGTACATCCACGCGGCTCTTGAAAGGGCAAAATATGAAATAATCGATGATGAAGAACCTTATTATGGAGAAATTCCTGAACTTGAGGGTGTATGGGCTACAGGCAAGACACTTGAAGAATATCGCAGAAGCTTGGAAGAAATAATTGATGAATAGATTATTGTGAGGTTAAGAAATAGACTATATCTGCCCGGATTCTGCAAGCTTTCGAATTATCTTTAAATATCGCTGAAGACAGATTAAAATGAAAGTGCGTGAGGTTATTAAGCTTCTTGAAGCCGATGGCTGGTACTTGGTTGCTACAAAAGGCAGCCATAGGCAGTATAAGCATCCTACCAAACCAGGTAGAGTAACAATTGCTGGTCATAGTGGAGATGACCTCGCGTCAGGTACGTTAAACAGCATATTAAAGCAAGCGCAATTGAAAATGGAGAACTAACATGTATCGTTTTCTTGTAGTAATCGAAAAAGCAAACAATAACTATTCAGCGTATTCTCCTGACCTGCCAGGCTGTGTGGCTACCGGCTCCACCAGGAAAGAGGCAGAAAAGAATATTTATGAAGCAATTGAAATGCATGTGCAGGGATTGCTGGAGGATAATTTACCCGTCCCGGAATCAGAATCTTTTGCTGAATATATGGCTATTGCTGAAAAGTCTTCTACAGGTTCTGAAGTTGCATAAACTGGTTTTCGATAACTTTTTTAATTTAAGTATAAATATATTTTACTTTCCGGCGGACTGCTGGAATCTTACCCGAATACGTTTATTACAAAAAGATAGCTGAAAAACTTGAGTTTATTACTTCGCTCTCCGTGCTAAAAAGGTAGAGCTATCTCCGAGATGAAACCTAAACTCGCCTTCCAGTACGTCTTTTTCTTTTATCTTGACCCAACCACTACCAAAGACATGATCGCACTCTTCATTTCCGTCCCAGGTGAATTCAAACCTTTTACCATCAACATAATCAACGATCTTTCCGTCTATAAAGCCATAAACTAAACCAAATTGAAAATTCCCCATGTTGTCTGGCTTTATCGTAATATAAGCCTGAACTTCCATGTTGAAATAATCCTCATCCCATAATTCCATCTCATAAATGTGCCATGTCCCTGTGAAGTCCATATTTTTAATTCTTTTTCCTCGAATAAAAACATCGTTATACAATATCATAAACTTGAAATTTGAGGGGACTATTAATTCGGTAAATTGCAGATTTAAAGGGAGCCCTACGCAGGGCCTTTTTGATAAAAGTGATCTTTCCCTTTTGGGGAGGTTTTTCTGATTGAGGTGAGCCCTTCTTCACATTCATTTCAGTTTTAATATATTTTTCCTGCCAGCGGTCTGCCTTAATTTCTCAAAACTATTTTTGTAAATATGGTGGAAAAGATAGATTCTATGAGTATACAAATACATTTAAGATTGAAAAGACAAAATGCTAGTTAGGTGATACTATTGGGAGAAGCTATCGAGTACGTAAAAATTCCTCGTAAAATCTTTGAACCTATCAGTGACATGGTGAAAGTAGGCCTTTATAAAGACGAACAGGAGGCATTAAAGCAACTTGTGCATGACCAGGCTGAACAAAAGATCGATTACTATGGCAAAAAGGTAGCTGAAATGGAGAAAAAGTACGGTATGGACTTTCCTGCTTTTGAAAAAAGAATCCACTCGAGAGTAGGGGAAGAAGACTTTGAAGAGTGGGATGATTTCATAATCTGGGAAAGCTATGTCACAGCATCACGATATTGGGAACAGTTTTTATGACAATAAGCAAAACTGTTGCTGCTCTTTCATCCAGTGAGATTGTACTTGAATTAAAAGTTCTCAAAGCAATAGTTGAACCCCCTGTCCAGGCTTTAAAAGCAAGAGCAGCTCTCAAAGATGGCTACATATTGCAAATTAGTGAGAGTATGAGCCCCGATTTCAGACGATATTCTTATCAATTGCAAAAAGAGGATGCAATGATTAAGCGTTGGGATAATTCTCCACACTGGAAAGATCTAAAAACATTCCCATATCATGTCCATCACGGAAATGAAGCAGAACCCAGAGAATCTCCCGAAGTATTTATAGAAGACATTCTCCGTGAAGTAAAGAAATTGCTGAGTTCAAATCCATAATTCAGTTTTAATATATTTTTCCTACTGGCTGTACGCTGAAAATCTTCCCCGAATACATTTGTAGAAATTAGGGAGAATAGAAATCCGTAGTTTTTGCAAATTCAAACGAAGTCTAGAAGGAGCCCTTCGCAGGGCCTTTTTGATAAAATTGATCTTTCCCTTTTGGGGAGGAATTTAGGATTCAAGTGAACTCTTCTTCACGTTCAATTCAGTTAAAATATGTTTCTCTGGCCGGCTGACTGCTAAAATCTTCCCCGAGTACGTTCCTTAGGAACGTTTGAAATATAACTTCAAGTTTTCACTTCTGGAATTACTCTATAATTCCATTTTCCCAAATAATCATCAAATACAATTTTCATATTTTTCTTGAAGTTTTCACTTACTTTTCTTGCTGTCGCATAAACTTTATCCTTGATAGTCGAAAACACTTTCAATCCTGTTGATGTCGAAGTCTTATCAATCAGACTTTTAACCACATCAATATTGCTGAAAACGGCACCTTTACAGGCAGCCGTTACATGGCAGAATAACCTATGTTCAATTGGGTTATATTTCGAAGTGTATGGTGGGTAATGAGCCATTCGAATTTCAATTCCAATTTCATTTACCAGCTTTTGTAAATCTTCCTTGAAAATATAATGTCTACTTGAGTTGCTTCCACCACCATCTGCAAAAGCCAAAATGCTATATGAACTGGGGTAATTTTCCTTGCCGTAATTTTCCCACCAGTATTTAATACAGTCACAACAAAATTCACTCGTATCCTTACTGGTTCCTAAAGTGATATAGCCTTCATTAAGTTTCACGTCGTATATGCCATGTGGAATTACGACACCATTTGAAAATGTATTGAAGTCATGATCATATACTTTTACCGGTCCAGTACAATAAAATTTTCCGTCTCGGTAGAAATTACCTATGAATTCTTTTTTTAACATCTATACTGATAATCGGATTTTCGCTGTTAGAGTACTCTTCTTTCAGCTCTTTAATTCTCTCAAATTGCCTGTTTCTGTCTTTACAGTCTTTCATTGTGACAGCTTTAGTCATTTTTCTTTCTACAAAACCATGTTTCTTCAATAGCTGCTTTACTACATATGGTGATATATTCATATCTCTCGATTTGAAAGCATTTGAAATATCTTTAAGGGAGAGGTTTGTCCATTTTATTTCTTCGTCTATAGGACTTCCAGCAGTATGATCTTTTAAGATCTCAAAGAAAACTTCATCGATATTTTCCACAGTGTCGATGATTTTCTTTTTACCTCCACCAGGCTTTCGAATTCTGTTATCTGGATTTTCTATACCATTAGTGATTTCATTAATTCCAGCCATGATAGTTTGAAAATGACAGCTCATTACACTACTTATATACTTTTGTCCACCATGACCTAACTTCATTGTTTCTATGGCTGCGTATCTCCTTCTGTCTCTCTCATTCAAAGAATCAAAAAATGATTTCATTTGCTTTTCTGTTTCTTCAGGGTATTTTTTGCGTAGCATTTAAGTAAAGTCCTTTCTGGTTGTATCAGTTAAAACAGAATTAGCTTTAGGCAATGAATATATTTGAATTTATATTTTTGTCATTCCTTAATATTTGTCAAGAAAAGGTAAATTGAAGACTGTAATTCTTACAGGTCTAACCGGATTCGCATAACCTATATAAGATTTAAACAGCATAAAACTAGATATACCAGTTCGGAAAGGTGTAATTATGCTCATCCAGTACATCCACGCAGCTCTTGAGAAAGCAAAATACGAAATAATCGATGATGAAGAACCTTATTATGGAGAAGTTCCCGAACTTGAGGGTGTATGGGCTACAGGCAAGACACTTGAAGAATGTCGCAGAAACCTAGAAGAAGTCATTGATGAATGGATAGTTATCAAATTGAGAAGCGGACTGCCTCTGCCCCGGATTGGAGACTATGTGATCAAAGAACCGGGAGATATTGCAGTTGTCTAAGCTGGTCCCTGTAGATTGGCGAACTTTTGTTAAAAGATTGCAAGAACTGGGATTTGAAGGTCCCTATTCTGGCGGAAAGCATCCTTTTATGAGAAAAGGAGATCTTGTTTTAACGATTCCCAACCCACATAAGGGTGCAATTGGGATTGATCTTCTGACAAGAATTCTTAAACAAGCTCGTATTTCAAGAGAAGAGTGGCTTGAAGAAGAAGACTTGTGAAGACCTCAAGTCCATTTATATTGAATTCAGTTTTAATATATTTTTCTTGCTAATTGTCTGCTGAAATCGACCCTGAACACTTTTGTTGAGACAAGGTTCAGAAAAATAAAATTGAAAAGCCCGTGACTTTTTGCAGATTTTGAAGGAGCCCTACGCAGGGCCTTTTTGCTAAAAGTGATCTTTCCCTATTGGGGAGAACTTTCCAATTTAAGTGAACTTCTCATCACGTATATTTCAATTAAAATATATTTCTCCGGCCAGCGGACTGCTCAATCTTCCCCAAATACGTTTGTAGATATTGAAAAACTGAAAACCTGTGAGTTTTCTAGATTTAAATGAGTTTATAAGGAGCCCTACGCAGGGCCTTTTTGAAAAAAGTGATCTTTTCATTTTGGGGAGGTTTTTCTGATTGAAAGTGAACCCTTCTCCACTTTCATTTCAGTTTTAATATATTTTTCCGGCCAGCGGACTGCTCAATCTCCCCCTAATACGTTTGTTAAGAAACAAGTTATGAAAAGTAAAAGCAAAAACCTCGTGGTTTTTGTAGATTTATAAGGAGTTTTACAAAATCTTTTACTATAGTTTCTCCTCCATCAAAGCTCATATTCTGGATTTCACAATAGAGACAAGCAGAGGCACAGGAATCTTCATAAATCCTTTTGAGTATGTAAGGTTTATACGGGTCAAGTTTACTGGGTCTTGTTAAACATTTATAAGGTTCAGGCTGCATCTTCAGGTTGAGATATGTCCTCACGTTTTCCTATAGTGATCTATTTGTCTGGCGATTTCACTGATGCAAAAATCTTGTGAATACAAATCTCGCATCAATAGCCATTCCTCTGTTTTAAGCACTATTTATGATCCTCAATCTTTTCTCGAGGATTGGAAATTGGAGAATTTTAATTCGGCTAAAATGAGGAATTATTCATCGGTATTGACATCTTTTTCTAATCCTGTATTTTTACTTATGTCCTCTAACTCTTTATACAAAAGAATACCCAGCGTATCTTCGGGACTGAGATTTAATTTTTCAGATATTTTGGTAAGTATTTGGGCGTTTTTTTTCGATAAAAAAACAGGTTCTACCTCGGTTTTACCCCAGTGTAAAAGTACAACTTTCTCGATATTCATTTTTTTTATTTGTTTAACACAAAATTCAATCCCGTGACTTCGGCTGCTGAATATTTTTTCGTCACATAATTTATCAAGCCATCGTGCCAGATCATTGTCCATCGAAATAGTAAATCGCTCTTTCATTACTAAATCATACTGTTGCCTCTAATATAAACAATTCTATGATTTTAAACCCAATACAAAACTATTTATGTGAATTATTCATCATATTGTATGAAATATTCACCAAATAAGATGAATTAACTTATATAAAAATATCGATATGGTTTAGATTTTCCAATCTAAAAAGAATCATAATAGAAAATGAACCTCAATTGATTCCTGAAATATTCTTTTTTCGTTTTATGGAGTAATTGCTATGTAATGTAGTGAAAACTTCACTACATTATATATACATTTTAAAGAACTATATATTAAGTTAAGAAATGGAGATTATAAATGGCCAAAGTCGTAAAGAAAAAAGAACAAATTAATGCCACAGTATCTCCATGGATCAAGAAACAGTGCCAGGAACTATCTAAAACTCCCGAATTTTCTAGCATTTCCGATGTAGTATCTCTAGCATTATCTGAATTTTTTGGAAAATACGAGTATATAAAGACAAAGGAATTAAAGAAACATGAGACTCGAATTCCTGATTTACTTGAAGTCCTCATGAAAACTAAAGAAGGTAAAGAATGGCTTAAATCTGTTTACGAGATCGAAACTAAAAAAATGAATTATTCAAGAGAAAAAAATTGTCTTTTAGAACAAAATATTGAAGGTGTTATAGGACTCAGAGTAAAAGAAAACTTTGTACCAATATTCATAGATGGAGATCTAGAAGGCGTCACAGGTTACGATAAAGAAGACTTTCTTTCCGGTAAAATTAAGTGGGTAGAAATAATCACACCCGAAGATCGTTTATTAGCTTGTGAAAACTTAAAAAAAGCCATGTATGAGTCCGATTTCTCTACCGAAATAGAGTACAGAATACTAAGAAAGGACGGGGAAACAAAATGGGTTCTGCAAATTTTCCAGAAACTTCCAGCAGACTCCAGATCACAGGGATGTGTACAAAGTTTAATTCACGATATTACAAAAAGAAAAGCTGCAGATTTTACCCTTAAAAAAACGTATGAAGCTCGTATAAAAGAAATCCACCACAGGATCAAAAATAACTTGCAAGTAATTTCGTCTCTTCTCAGCCTCGAAGCTGACAGATCTACCGATGCAAAAATGCTTGAAGCATTTCGGGAAAGCCAGAATCGGGTTACCTCCATGGCTCTGATTCATGAAGAACTCTACAAAGGAGAAGAAGTAAATAATCTTGACTTTGCAGATTATCTCCAAAAACTCACGAATAATCTTTTTCATTCATACAGATTAAGAAATGAGGAAATCAGCCTGAAGCTTGAACTTGAAAAGATATACCTGGACATGAATACCGCAATCCCACTCGGAATTATTGTCAATGAACTGATCTCAAATGCTCTGAAGTATGCTTTTCCAGCCCAAAAAGGTGGAAAAATCCATGTAAGTCTTCATACAACAGAAAAATGTGAAAAAATACATAAAAGCGTCAGAAACTCAGGAATAAAACAAAACTGTATAAATAAAGAAAGATTTCAGTTTATTTTGATAGTATCCGATAATGGTAATGGATTTCCGGAGGAGATCGATCATCAGAATACGGATTCTCTCGGGCTCCAGATTGTGAACATTCTTGTTGAACAAATAGAAGGTTACATTGAACTTAAAAGGAATAACGGAACTGAATTCAGCATTTACTTTAACAAATTGGTATAAAGCTCTTTTTATTTACTTTAGCAAATTGAGACTCTGGTCCAAAATCCAGTGATTTTTGCATTTTTTGATTGAAAATCTGAATTAGCAAGAAAAATCTGTTTTTCACTAAAATCAATATTCGATATCTAAAAACCTCAATCCCTAAGTTGTATCACAAGGATTTTGACCAATTACAAAATATAGTGATTTTGAATTTTACATTTATCACTAAATTTTGGTACTGAGTCTACGCAGGGCCTTTTTGATAAAAGTGATATTTTTCCTTTAGGGGGGAATTTTCTAATTGAAAGTGAACTTCTCTTCACGTTCAAATCAGTTTTAATATATTTATCCGGCCGGCGGACTGCTGAAATCTTCCCCGAATAAGGTTGTAAAATAAACAAATCCAAAGACTGACCTTAAAATTTTTTCATTTATAAAAAGGAATTATATGTTTAGTATTTGTAAATAGATAATTTAAAAATATTCTTTTGATTTTATAACTCATAATATCCCTTTAAATTTCGAAAAAGTATTATACATTGCTTTCATTTCAGAAAAAAGGGTTAATTTAGCTATTAAGGAATTAATCTGAATAGCGATTGTTAATTGAGGTAATATTGTGGAAACAAATAAAGATAAAATAGACCCCCGATCTACTAGGCTTGTATGTGCAAAACTCTATGAAGGAGGGTTACTTAGTTCATATGAAATATTTAGTAATATTAAACGAAGACCATGCAAAGGCAAAAGTCCAGAGTTCGAATTAGATATAGATAATATTACGCAGCATGCAGAGGCAGCCTTCACACACCATATACAGTATACTTTAATAGCTATCTTACTTTCATTTCTGGCACTTATTTCCGGTTCTACACGATCTATTATTTTCGCGATACCTGCCATCTGCTTATTATCACTAAAAAGAGTTTGGGACAGAGATATTGCATTAAAACACTTTTCAAAAGGAAGTTATGATAGCAAGTATAATTTAAATAAGTCTTCAGACGAGTCAAACATAATAAAAGGGCTCTTAAAACCTTTTTGTAATTGGATGACAAAGAACAATATAATCTCTGAGGAAGGTAAACAAAAAGACCAGAATGTTGTAATATTTGGAGATTATTTCCCATTTTTAGGTGCAGGAAAAAGAACCCGAAATTGGAATTTTGTAACTGATTTATCTAAACCAAAAAAAAGTTTAGATTCTTTAGTTGAATCACAGAATAACCAAGAAAAGGGAAATAAAACTAGTGAATTATCTTTAAGAGAATTGTACGAGGCAGTGTATAAAAGAATAAATGCAAAAAATCTTCCGAATCTTTCATATAAATTTATCTTATTTGCAGATGGGAATAAGGAAGATGAAGTCAATTTTCTACTAAAAGATAAGTTAAAACCGTGTGCATACGATGAAAAACTTCAAGCACTTACTGACCAATTAGTAAACGAATCAAAGGAAAGTGCTCAGCCTGAAAATATTGAATCGTTTTTTGAGATTTGTGAAGAAGGCATCTTTAAGGACTATAGGACATATTTGAATATAAGTCACCATGACAAAAACAGATCAACATTACTCTCTACATTTCTCCGCTTTTCAAAAATAGAAAATGAATTATTCGCAGAGTGTTCTTTTTACGTTTTAACTCCAATTGACGAAAATATATATAATATAGATAAACTTCCAAGGAGCAGTAATTTCTTTATTAGCTCTACACTTATTACTGCTGGTCTGATAATAGTTTATATTCTATTCTCCAAGTTGCCATATATTGGATCGTTATCCACTATTATTTCAGCTTTAGTTTTGCTTATTTTTTCTGTTCGTCCATTAGTTGAGATATTGGCACTCAGAGCTAAAGAAACAGAGTATAATTTTGATATTGAAGAAGTTATGAGAGGAGAACCTCACAACTATGGACTTCTGCAAACATTCAGGGAGACAATTTCAAGCCCTGATTACAAGAACTATTTTAGTGCTCAAGATATCATATTGATCCAAAATACTATAGAAAATGCTATTGTAGACTCTGTAGCAGACTTTTTAGGTGCTAAAGGAATAGACACGTCGTTTTTGAGAAATGAAATGGTTTCCTTTATTAACAAAGGAATAATGCAGTTTGGTGGGAAGATGGAAAATGCACAAGTTGTCTCTGGAAAGGGAAACACAGTAACTCAGAAAATACTAGAAATTAAAAAGGTAATTAATGCTTCTAAGGAGGCTTAAAAATGAATAAGGGAATAATAGTTAATGGCAATGGCAGCATTGGCGTTGCACAGGTGGTTTCGGGTGAAAAGAACAATGTCACAATGAACCAAAATGGGAATGTCATATTAACAGAAAGTATAGACCCTGCAGAGGAGATCGAATCTTTTAAAGATTTGTTAGATGAATTAAAATTAGAGTTGTCTGAGCATAAGTCTTCCCTAGATAAATTGAGCAGCAAAGTTTCAATTATTGACGCTGAACTAGAAGAAGAGAACCCTAATAAAGAAAAGATTACAAAACACTTAAAAGATTCACTTTCAACAGTTCACCAAGCTACAGGTACAATCAATAATTTGCACAACATATTAAATTTATTACAATCTTATTTTATGCAGTAACCAAAATTATATAGTTGACTGCAAAGGTAACGGGATATTTGACTAAGAGAATATGCGAAAAGTCAATAATAAAATGTTGTAAAAATTACAACAGATAACAATACTTTTCGGGTAGGCTCTTAGTCCCATCCATAGACCAAAAGATCATAGAAACAAACCAGTTTTTTATAGTTAGATGAATATACTTGGCTCTTTATCATATATGCATTTTCTATTAGGAACTCTTTGAGTACATTTTGATCAATTAGAGATCTATCCATAAAAGGAACATATACTAATACTTTTTCAGTGGGAAATCCCATGACAATTTCTTTTAAAGTTTTTCCTTTTGCACATTTTTCAAATTGAGACTTGTAGTTTTTTATCTTGAATTTTTCACGGTCGAGATTAACTATTTTGTCTAAATCATAATCTGAAGACTTATAGTCATCCATAGAATTTATCCCTAAATTTCTCATAAATTTATATATCGGAAGGTAAGGGGTTCTCTTACTCAGTTGAAATATAGTACTTTTCAACACTAGCTTTGTGTCATAATTTCCCTCATTTAAATAAAAAGAGAATATATCTTCATAAGTCAATAAGGCGTATCCTTTTGAAGATACTTTATCTATAGCACCTAATCCTACAACAAATTCAACGTCCTTTTTTTCTTCAACATCCTGATAGTCCAGTACATAAAGTTTCTTTTCTGGATTTTTATCTTTTATAAGTTCATACAACTGTTCTTTACAATATCTTAAAACTCTAGTTGGAATCTTTCTTTTGGTTTCTGCAATAGCTTCATAAATAGGTGTAAAGTTGTTAGTAGTGACAACTTTGATTGGAATTGTGATTTTTCCAAAGTATAAATTATCATCAGAAATTCCATCTTCTACTCCGTTTTTATTCCTTTTTATGAATATTAAGTTGTTCCGTATCTTTCCCGTGTCACTTGGACTTAGACATTTGACAATGGAAGTAAGAATACTTTTAATGTTGTCATCTTCAATCGAATAACCAATAAATATTATTGGATGCTCAACAAAAATAGTTATTAATTTTGCAGCTAAGTAAGCATTTTTTGAATTGAATTCATTATAGTCGCTACTTGTAAGAACCATACTATTTGGCTCAGAGCAACAACCGTGTATTTTGTAAATTTCATTGATTGATTGAGGATTAGAGAAAATTAGTTCTCTTTGTCCAACATATACTTTGTAGTCAGGAAAGAGTTTTTCTAAAAATCGATCCCAATTCGTTGTTATGATTCCTTCAACATCTAATTTAGATAAAGCTTCAATTTCTTCGGCATATTGGACATTAGAGATTTTACAGTTCGATAAATCTTCTAGATATGAAGCAATGGCAATTTTAAGAGCTGATGAGGGATTAACACAGAGATTTTTATATTTTTTTCGATCTTCAAGATATTTTTCACTTTTCCACCAAAAATCATGGAAATCTTTCGACATTGATGTTGCTACTTCAGGTAAACATCCACTAGCTGTTGAATAATAGTATTGATAATCTTCCAAACTTTCACAGAACTTTTTTAAGAGTCCTTCCCAATCTTCAAGTTCTAAGTACCGTCTTGAAAGTCCTGAGCCTATAAACAAGAATGGAAAAGAAGAAGTTCTATTGAAGTGATCAACTAAATTCTTTTTTATATCTGTGTACACCTTAATTACCCCAAACTATTGAAAAGAATGTTTAGAACGCCATATGTTTAATTTGATCATAAATTAGACAATATCTTCCTTAATAAATATACTCAGAAGGTATACTTCTTTTTTGTCTATTTATTCGCCTCAATTTATAGCAATTATAAAAAAGCCGGCTTCTTTCGTTGGCGTTGAGAGCCCGAGATCTAAATAACTTCATAAATGCCCCTATTTGCGAAATAGACAAGCTGAAATCTATTTTCCCTGCCGACGGTCTGCTGAAATTTTTCCTGAATACGTTTGTTAAGGACAGAGAAATTCAAATTTCAAGGTTTTTCACAAAAAGAGACGAAAAAAAATGAGATGAATCAAAAGGGTTATAGTGAAGTATTGACAGAAGAGAAAAAGCGGGTAATTGAATTGAAATAATACTTTCACATCGCATGCATAATATTCAATTAACTTCAAATTATTAACTATATAAAAATCATGAAATGCGTGGTCAAAATGGATCGTAATGAGATTGATGAGGATCATCCTTCAATAATCAAACAAAAGGGCCTAGAAAGCTTAATTTTGTTAATTATTGGTGCTTCAAGCAGATCAATCTCTCTACTTCATTTACAAAAGGAAACTTTTTTACTCTGGAACTACCATCCATATATGAAAGACTTTCTACACTTTATAAAACACTATAGAGGCCCTTTTTCATCAGAAGTTGAAAAAGTTATTTTGTATCCGTTTTATTTAGATGGATGTTGGTCTTATGAACCTCCTTCAAGAAATGATAAGCTAAGTGGAGGTTACGTCAAGCTTACTCCGAAAGGTGTTAAAAGATATAAGGTATTATTTCAAAAAGCACAAGAGAATGAAAATTTAATTCTTTTGTTAACTGGTATTCAGGCGGTAAGGGAATTATACGACAAATTGTCACTAGAAGAGTTGTTGTTGTTAATTTACGATACGTACCCTGAATATAAGCTAAGATCAAATGTATCTAAATCTGTATTCAATAAAAGAAAATTATTAGCTAACGAAATTTATGAAAAGGGTTTTATAGATAAGGAAAGAATGGAGTCTTTGATCTCGGGTAATAATGATGATTGAAAATGTAGTGGCTGATACATCATTTTATTTATGTTACTATAACGATATTAGGAAAAATGAATGCCTAAATATTTTTTTAGGCTCTTATTCTTTTTACCTTGGGTCAAAAATCCTTGGTGAACTCCCGAAATCACTAGCTAAATCTGATAGCTTTCTATCAGTTGTTAACTTTAATGATGAGTCTTTTTTTGAACTTGTTAAACCATTTTTTGGCAGATCGACAAATCATGAAAAAGACGGAGAATATGAAGCAATTGGATTGGCTTATCATTTAAATTTGCATTTTGGATTGAAGTACTTGATAATTGATGATAGAAGAGCGTATAATTTTGTTGCAGTGAATTTTAAGTCTCTTGAACATAAATTAACAAGAAATATTGGTTTTATTGTTAAAAGTTATAAGGAAGACTCTACCCTCTCTTTGAAGATGACTATTGAAATTTTAGAATCCATTCAATTATGTGTACAAAAAGCGATTACTGAAGGAAGTACAAGTCGACCATGTAGCGCAGATCCAAAAGTTTGTCGAAAGATACTTATTCCTTTAATTAAAGAACTAAAGGATGAATATGAATGCCGTTGATTTTGATCCGCATATTACAGTTGAAAATATTGCAAATGTAAGGAATCCAGATTATTGTGTGAGAGCTGTGAGGCTCGAAAACTTAAGGAAAACAATTGAAACTCCTTTTAAAATTATTTCTGGAGACGATGTCAATTGTAAGAGTCTCAGTAATTATTCACCTTATATCAAAAATCCAATTCTCGAAAGTGCTCGTTTCGTTCAACTCCCTGTCAGTTGGACTTCACTGGAAAATTACTTGACCAAACTGCCCGCAACCCAGCGCAACAATAAGCTACGGAATTTCTTCAAAATTGACAAAAAATTATGGGATGACTCCTTGACTACACTCTCGATGACATTCCCAAGGAACCCATTTGAGATGCACGAATTTTCTAATACGGTATTTGATGGCCTTAATGAAGATAGCTACATTTTCTTACTCAACTTTATTTATTCAAATTCTTCTGCTTTTGTATTGGTTCCAGATATTAAAATAAAATCTGATTCTTTTGTAACTACTTACTTAGAAATTATTGATTTCAGTGTTAAACAGCTTTCTGAATGGAATAGCAAACCAATTTTTGTTCCTTTACAGATTGATTTATCTGAGAGAAATTTAATTACAATTTTATCTCACTATAAAACTCGAAGGTATTCGAACATATGGATTGATTTTTCTAACCATCCCTGTGACAGTGATTTCTCAGCTAATTTAAGGTCGATAAAACAACTCTTAAATAGATACATGCAGGGTTTAGATGTCGTCCTGCATTATTCTCATATCAAAAAAGAGATCAATCCACATTTGCATGATACAAAAGTTGCTGCATCGGATATTTTAACTCAATTTTTTGGTGCAGATTTTATTGGTGTCAAGCGTTTTGGTGGTGGATTTAATCCTCAGGGAAATAATTCTGATTATTTAGAAATCCAAGCTTCAAAAAACAACTTTGGTTCTGTAGATGAGTATCAACAGGCACTAAAATTTCATTCCACAAGATTGTTTAGTCCAAACACATATTATTACCATAATTTAGATTGTTACCCTGAGAGCATTGAGATTGATACTTCTTTACTTACAGACAAAGTTCACAATAAACTTGTAAATAATATGTTGCTTTATAGAGAAATAGAAACTACAAAAGCTTTTGTTGAAGAAAAAGCTATCAGTTCTTCAACAAATAACAGACCACTAAAAGATTACTTAAATAAAAAATTAATGTTAAAGGAAAACGAAATAATTAGGAACTCTTTAATCCCAAAGCAAGTTCAATCTACACTTTCTGATTTGGCAGACCTTCTTTAACCAGATTATACAATCTGTAAAACCGTTTATCAGAGCAAAATTATTAACAATAAGAACTATTTTTATAAACTAGACAAAGAATTTCAATTTTCTCTGCTTAATTTTTCATCTACTTCTGCTTCTATCTTTTTTATGGGAAAGGCCCGTGCTACGCACGGTGACAATAACGGTTTAAGACAGCTATTACCACATTCTGGAAAAGCTAAATCCATTAATTACTCTGGAATTATAGAAAAAGGAAACAATTGAAAATCCAAAAGTAGCCAGAAATAAGTCAAAAAAGAGAATAATTGCCCTGCCTACTGAAAAAACAGGCAGGTAAAGAAATAAAACTCACAAATTCACTGCTTATCCATAACTTTCCTGTACATCCTGGCCTGGAACCCATGATACTTCGCAAACCCTTCTGCATCCTTCTGGTCAATGGTCTGGCTATCAAACGAAACCAGGTCCTCAGAATAGAGAGCATGCGGTGAGCTGCGGGCAAGGATCGTGAGAGCGCCTTTGTAGAGCCTGACTTTCACTGTACCTGTAACCCTTTCCTGGGACTTGTCGATAAAGGCGTTCAGGTCGGCATAAAGCGGCTCGTCCACAAGCCCGTAATAGGCAAGTTCGGACCACTGGTCGTCCACGATCTTCTTGAACTTGAGTTCGCTGCGGGTCAGGACGAGTTTTTCGAGGTCGGCGTGGGCTGCCAGGAGAACGGTTGCAGCCGGATGCTCGTAGTTCTCGCGGGCTTTTAAGCCGAGCACGCGGTCTTCGATCATATCGGTCCTGCCAACGCCGTTTTCGCCTGCGATTTCATTCATTTTCTTGACAAGGGCGTAGCCGCTCATTTTTTCGCCGTCAAGGGAAACCGGAACTCCTGCTTCAAAACCGATGTCAACAATCCTGGGCTGGTCAGGGGCTTTTTCAGGCGAGGTTGTCCACTCGAAAATCTCTTCCGGCGGGACAAAGGAAGGGTCTTCAAGCCTGCCGCCTTCGATGCTGCGGCTCCAGATGTTTTCGTCAACGCTCCAGGGCTTGGACTTTGTGACTTCCACCGGGATTCCGTGCTCTTTTGCGTAGTCGATTTCCCACTCGCGGGTCAGGTTCATCTCCCGCATCGGGGCGATAACATCCATGTCGGTCTGGCGGAAAACGGCTTCAAAACGGAGCTGGTCATTGCCTTTTCCTGTACAGCCGTGCGCAAGGGCTACTGCTCCTTCTTTCCTGGCAGCCTCGACCACTTTCTTTGCGATCAACGGGCGGGCAATTGATGTTCCCATTACATAGCCTTCGTAGCTTCCGTTGGCTTTGATCAAGGGGAAGACGTAATCTTTAACGAATTCTTCCTTTGCATCAATCGTATAATGCTTGTTGCTGATCTTCTCGGCCTTTGCGTCTGCCCGCTTGATTTCCCCTTCAGGCTGCCCGACATCGACTGAAATTGTAACTACTTCGTCGTAACCGTACTTTTCCTTGAGGATGGGGATGCACACCGAGGTGTCAAGCCCTCCTGAATATGCAAGTGCAACTTTCTTTGCCATGCTTTTACTACCCCTTGTTTAACGGATATGTGATATGATAAGAACCAAAAGATTGACATGTCAATCCAGTGACACGCTAATGGATTGATACATTGTGGATTGACTTGTTAATAGATTTACGTGTTAACGGATCAGTAAGTTCAGTAAGTTCAGTAAGTTCAGTAAGTTCAGTAAGTTCACCAGGGTTAATAAGGTTAATAGTTTAATAATTTTGGCAACAGGATATCTAATTTCTGTATATTTAACAGCCAGCGGCTGGTAGATTCAAAAACTGATTATGTTTTGCCGGAGGATGAAAAGCCACCCTGCCGGCTGTGATTCACATGTAAATTTTCTGTTGGCCGATGTTTTGAATTAAGCAGTACTCTTCAACAGGTACCCTTAAAGAGTTACCTGCTGACAGCTTTTTTTCCTTGATTTATCTTACTGTTCCATCTCTTTGTGGTACTCGTTGATGGACTTGATCGTAAGTTCCTCGCCCTTCTTCATAGTTTCAATGGCATCGGCTGCGGCTATTGCTGCTTGCATTGTGGTAATGTACGGGACCTTGAAATCAACAGCAGCCCGCCTGATCCTTGAACCGTCCCTGCGAGACTGTTTGCTTGTTGGGGTATTGATAATAAGGTCAACCTCATCCCTGCGCATCATATCTATGACATTCGGGCTTCCGTCATGGACCTTTTTCACGACATCCATGAAGACCCCGTGCTGTGCAAGATAGTTTACAGTGCCCTGTGTTCCCATAAGTTCAAGGCCTGCTGCCTGCAGTTTCTTTGCAACGTCCACGAGTTCGGTCTTGTCAGCATTCCTTATGGAAAGGAAAACTTTTCCGGTAAGAGGCAGCACATTGTCGGCTGCAAGCTCTGCCTTATAATATGCCCTTCCGAAATCGTAGTCAATACCCATGACCTCGCCAGTACTCTTCATTTCCGGGCCGAGTACAGGGTCTGCGCCTGGTAATTTATCGAAAGGCAGGAGAACTTCCTTAATTGAAACATGGTTGGGTTTTGGCTCGTCCGTGTATCCAATGCTCTTTAAGCTGTGCCCTGCAATTACCTTGGCTGCAATCTTTGCAAGCGGGATTCCAACGGCTTTCGAAACAAAAGGAATTGTCCTGCTTGAACGCGGGTTTGCTTCAAGCACATAGACCTTCCCGCCTTTCTCTGCCATCTGTATGTTAATCAGCCCTTTGACCTTGAGGGCAAGAGCTATCTTGCGGGTATAGTCCCTTACCTGGTCAAGAACCTCAGGTGAGAGGCTCTGGGGTGGAATCACACAGGCCGAGTCTCCGGAGTGAACACCGGCTTCCTCGATGTGTTCCATTATTGCGCCAATAAGCACGTCTTTCTGGTCGCAGACTGCATCCACATCAATTTCAGAAGCAGCCTCAAGGAAATCATCAATCAGTATTGGGTGTTCGTGAGAGACCCTGACTGCCTCTTTCATATAGCGTTCAAGGTCGATTTCATCGTATACGATTTCCATTGCCCGCCCGCCGAGTACGTAGGAAGGACGCACAAGTACAGGGAAGCCGATCCGCTTCGCAACCTCAATTGCTTCCTTATGGGAAGTTGCATATCCGCCTTCAGGCTGTGGAACGCCAAGCTCCTGCATAAGGATATAGAACTTTTCCCTGTCTTCGGCAAGGTCCATGTCATCAGGGTCCGTCCCCAGGATCACGGTATTAAGGTCGGTCCTGCGCTTCAATTCCTGCTTAAGGGGAATTGCAAGGTTCACTGACGTCTGCCCTCCGAACTGCACCAGGACTCCATCAGGTCTCTCACGCTCGATTACGTTCATCACATACTCAAGGGTAAGAGGTTCAAAAAAGAGCTTGTCTGAGGTATCGAAGTCTGTAGATACGGTTTCGGGGTTGTTATTAATAATGTGGGTCTCTATGCCTTCTTCCCGAAGCGCAGTAACCGCGTGCACAGTACAGTAATCGAACTCGATTCCCTGTCCAATCCTTATCGGGCCTGCACCAAGGATAAGAATCTTCTTCTTGTCTGTGGCGTTTGTCTCGCAGTCGTCTTCGTAAGTAGAATAGTAATAAGGAGTAGCTGCCTCAAACTCGGCTGCACAGGTATCTACCATCTTGAAGGTAGCCAGGATTCCGGCTTTATGCCTGAGGTCACTTATTTCCTGCCTGGTACTGTCAGTGAGCTCGGCAAGGCGGGTGTCCGGGAAACCCATCCTTTTTGCTTCACGCAGGAGGTCAGGAGTGAGTTCTTCTGCCCTTATGCGCTTTTCCATATCCACGATCCTTTTTATCTTTGAGATAAAGAAGGGGTTGATGCTCGAAAGCTCGGCAATTTCTTTTACCGACATGCCCCTCTCAAGTGCATCGAAGATAACAAAAAGGCGTTCACTTGTAGGGGTTTTGAGGAGAGTTTTAGTTTCAGGCTCGTCCCAGTGCTTATTTCCTAACTGGTTGTCGATATCCAGGGACTTAAAAGCCTTTAGCAGGGACTCTTCAATAGTCCTGCCAATTGCCATAACTTCTCCCGTACTTTTCATAGCTGTAGTCAGGGTCTTGTCTGCGGTTGTGAACTTGTCAAAAGGCCACCTGGGAATCTTTGTAATTACATAGTCCAGAGCAGGCTCAAAAGAAGCAGGGGTGCTCTTAGTAACATTGTTTATGATCTCATCAAGCGCCATTCCGATTGCGATTTTTGCAGTTACGCGGGCAATCGGGTAACCTGTAGCTTTGGATGCAAGGGCTGATGACCTTGAAACCCTCGGATTTACCTCGACAACACGGTAATCGCCTTCTTTTAAGGCATACTGGATATTGCACCCACCTTCAATTTTGAGAGCTCGGATAATCTTGATTGAGGCGCTCCTGAGCATCTGGTGCTCAGCATCACTTAAAGTCTGGGAAGGGGCAACAACTGCCGATTCTCCTGTATGCACGCCCATGGGGTCAATATTTTCCATGTTACAGATCACGATGCAGGTATCGTTTGCATCTCTCATGACTTCATATTCGACCTCTGCCCAGCCAAGCACGCTTTCTTCAATGAGCACCTGGTTGATGCGGCTGCGCCTGAGCCCGCGTTCCGTGATTTCAAGCAGCTCTTCTTTTGTGCGGGCAATTCCGCCTCCTGCACCACCGAGGGTGTAAGCCGGACGGACAATTAGAGGAAGCCCGAGTTCCTCGACAACGTCTTCGGCTTCTTTTAAAGAATTAACTGCCCGGCTTAAAGGAACCTTTTCTCCTATCCTGAGCATGGTCTCTTTGAAGAGTTCCCTGTCTTCAGTATTTTTAATGGCTTCAACAGGGGTCCCCAGGATCTCGACATTATATTTTTCAAATACGCCCTTTTCTGCAAGTTCACTGGTAATATTAAGGCCGGTCTGCCCTCCAATGCCTGCAATAATCCCATCAGGGCGCTCTTTTTCAATAATCCTTTCTACTATCTTGGCATCAAGGGGCTCGATATAGACCGAATCAGCCATTTCAGGATCGGTCATTATGGTTGCAGGGTTTGAGTTTACAAGGACAACCTTTATCCCTTCCTCTTTTAAGGACCTGCAAGCCTGGCTGCCTGAGAAGTCGAATTCCGCAGCCTGTCCTATAGTGATTGGCCCTGAGCCTATAAGCAAAACCTTCTTTATGTCCTCACGTTTAGGCATTAAATCTCACCTCCGAGGACCTTTACAACCTTGCCGAAGAACGTTTCCTCGGTATCCATAGGCCCTGCCTGGGCTTCGGGATGGAACTGTACACTGAAAATATCCAGGTCTTTGTGGGAAACCCCTTCTACGGTTTTGTCATTTGCATTCAGGTATTTTACATAGAGCCCTGTGCCGTCAAGAGAGTCCGCATCAACTGCATACCCATGGTTCTGGGAAGTTATGAAAATCTTGTTTTCAATCAGGTCCTTTACTGGCTGATTTCCTCCCCTGTGCCCGAATTTCAACTTGTAGGTTTTTGCTCCCATAGCAAGGGAGATAATCTGGTGCCCGAAACAGATCCCGCAAACCGGAATCGTACCTGCAAAAGCCTTTACGGCATTGATCGCATCCGTTGCTTTTTCGGGATCTCCTGGCCCGTTTGAGATAAAAAGGAGGTCAGGTTCGTAATTTGCAATTTCCGAGGGTTTTGCAGTTGCAGGAACCAGAGTGAGGTCAATTCCCCGCCTGTGGAGGTTGTTTATGATATTTCGTTTTATCCCGAGGTCGACTATAACCGCATGTTTGCGTTTGCTGCCACCTTTCCAGGCACCTTCTGCTCCGGGAATGAAATATGATTCTTTACAGGTTACAAGGGAGATAAGTTCCTCATCCGTGAGCTGTGGAGAGTTCCTTGCTACATCAACAGCCTCTTCCCCGTCGTCGCTGCCTGTGATAAGGGCTGCCCTCATGGTTCCACGCTCCCTTGCTCTGATAGTGAGCATCCGGGTGTCCACGCCTTCAATCCCCGGCTTTCCTTCATCCTCTAAAAATTTGTGGATCGAACGGGATGATTTATAATGATAGGGCTTTTTGCAGGCCTCCCTTACAACAAGCCCTTCCGCATGCATGTTATCGGACTGGACGCGCTCCCCGCTGACACCGTAGTTTCCGATAAGGGGGTAAGTAAACATTAAAATCTGACCCTTGTAAGAAGGATCTGTTAGAGCCTCCTCATATCCCGTGAATTGAGTGGTAAAAACAAGTTCGCCGCAAGCTGTGCCTTCGGCACCAAAACCGGTGCCCCTAATAACTGTTCCGTCTTCTAAGCCTAGTACTGCTTTCATCATCTGAACCTGCGAGTAAATGTCATAAGACATGTATAAGTGTTGCGATGAATTTCCCTACTCTCTTAATTACTGGTATTTTTTGAGTTTATTAATATATAAATTTTTCAATGAAACTCTATGCCCAATAAATAGACTTTTCCAGCCTGTTTAATGTTCCATTTTTCAACTCAAGAGCTTTCTAAATTTGAAACTGTTTGAAATCTAATAATCTCCAGATAAAATGAAAATGTTCGAAATCTTTGCCGCGACTGAAAATAAGACCTTTACCCCGGGTATCTCATACGGCGGGATGGAATTTAGCAGGCTCATTTTAGAGAAAAAAACTGAGAAATCCGGAATGCTGCATATAATCCATTATTTCACCTTTAACCTTAGGGCAGAAGTCAGTATCTCCGAATAATATCTGGCTTTTGCATACGACAAGCTAATATTAATGACAAAAGTAGAATTGTTCCCATATTTTGTTGCGGGGTCACTATCAATAGCTCCCTGCTGCTCCATTGACCTACACCTCCACGTCACTGGTTCAATG
>NZ_WJBJ01000013.1:27665-28330 GCF_020804205.1 Methanosarcina sp. DH1
GTCCAGTGAAGCAAGCAATTGTTTTAAAGCTTCAAGTTCCATTTTTCTACTCCAAAATATGATAAGGGAAAATGGAACTACTATTATAGTTTTTATGTGGTCGAAAATACATTACTGCTTTCGCCCATACAATTTGAAGAGGATACAAATTTGGCATTTTTTATTATTTGATATTTTTATATTGTTACCAGGTTATGGAAAATACGCATTACATGCTTGAGAGCGATACAATTAAGGATATGGAAAGCTTACTTTCCATAAATGGAAAGCTGACTTTCCATCAAAGGAGATCCCAGTTTGAAAAATAGGCTGGAAATATTACGAAAACAAAAAGGAATCAAGCAGGAAGAACTCGCTGAAGCACTGGAGGTTTCGAGGCAAACAATAGGTTCTCTAGAAAACGGAAGATATAACCCGTCTATCATTTTAGCCTTTAAACTTGCCAGATATTTCAACACTACAATTGAAGAAATCTTCATTTATGAGGAGGAAAAAAATGATAAAAATTAACAGTCAAGGACTCAGTTTCATAATTTAGTGATTTCTCATTTTTTCCGTCCTTAAAACTTCACTTTTCTCTGCTAACTGCTCAAATAAACTGTAATAATCCTTGAGAAATGATTTCTTTGGCAGGAATGCCAAAGAATTATTTTACTCCGTTAATT
>NZ_WJBJ01000014.1:0-43161 GCF_020804205.1 Methanosarcina sp. DH1
GTCTAAGAGAGCAGGGAGCTCCGAAAAGTTATTAAGAGTAAGGTTTATAGTTACCATTGTTTTTGCCGTAACATCATTACATAATTATAGAATTATAATTTTGTGTAGTGATGTTACACTTACTTTTATCACTAGATTTTGGGACTGAGTCGCAATTTGTATTCTACTATTTTTCCTGTTTGCATCTACTATTTTTCCTGTTTGCATCTACTATTTTTTCCTGTTTGCATTCTTACTATTTTTTCTGTTATCTTTCTTCTACATTTTACTTTTTATGTCATTTTTTCTTCAATTCAGAACCTATCTGGAAAGTCGACATCTGTGTTTTGTAAAAATTTCAATAAGAAAGTCGACATCTGTGTTTTGTAAAAGTTTCAATAAACGACATTCCATATCAAAAAAAGAAATTTCCGTGTCCTTTCGGCACGGAATATTAATATTCAAATTTATTTCCTGATTATTTTGGAGGCCAGTTCTTTTCCATAAATCCAGGTAGCCTTCCTGAGTCCATTGGTCCCACAAGAACCTTTGCACCGAGTTTGTCCTCAATGTCACCCTGTAGACGGGCAGCAAGACCCGGAGTAATTACMGTGTTGTGRGTAACATCTTTCTTGAGGTCAAATCCTGACTTCTCAAAAGCTTCCTTCACTTTRTCAGCGGTCAGCTGCCCACCGGCAACAGATGCTTCCACACCGATACCGTCTGTGTTAACTGCAAGCAGCCAGCAGTTGATGCCGTTTGAGGCAAGATCGCTCTCTACTGTGTAGTAGGTAAGAGCAAAGTTTGTTGTGAAGAGAACTGGGGARTTCTCGTCTGGAGTTCCTACCTTGTACATCTTCGAGTCCACAGCGACAGGAGACCTCGGGTCGGTGTAAATTGTCTCTGCCAGGTGCACTTCGGGCATGGTGGCGTATGGTTCCATGCTGTGGAGAAGCATAATGTCTCCGTACCTGATGGTAAAGACCGAGGAAAGAACTGTTTCCCAGTAGGAGGCACTGACAGGGTCCGAAATTCCAGACATCCAGGCAGTAAGCGGCATAGCCATGATTGGATATGCGATCTCGGTATCGCCCATAATRCCTGCTCTCCTAATCTTCAGGAAGTTGGTAAAGGTGTCTTTCAGGCCTTTGCCACTTGGGTAGGTTCCTGGGTCGAGAACAATGTCCTTGATACCTGCTTCTGCAAAGGTTTTTGCGAGGCTCTTAAGGGTATCAAGGTCATTGAAAGCTGAGACTACGACAGGCACCTTATATTCAAGGRCCAGTTCTCCTACTTCCTTCCAATTGTCTTTGTTTGCAGCATAAAGCAGAGGGTTCTTGTCCTTTGCAACCTCAAGTCCTGCCTTCAGGACTGCAGGGTTAAAGGAACAGAGAATCACTGGCAATTCTGTGTTTTCTATAAYTTTCTTGACAGCTGCTGCAAACTTTGCAGGGTCATTGGATGCAGCTCTTATTGCTACMCCGTCAAGGAGCAGGTTGCGTCCGACGTAGAACTTTTTGTAGTCMGTAATTTTCTTAACTCTTTCAACAAGGGCAGCTTCCTCCATTGTATCAGTMACATCGAAGAACATCTTTGTCTTGTTGAAGAAGGTCAGCTTGTGACGGTAAAGCACATCGTCGCCACCAATCTTGGCTACTCTGTCGCCTACACCTATTGCAACTTCACGAATTTCCGGGGCAAGGAGCTTGTCAAGCTCTGCGAGTTTCTTTGCAAACTTCTTCTCCTTTACGAGGGGTGGGCAGTCTGTTGTCTTCCCGGATCTGTCGATCAGCTTGGAGGCAAATGCCATACAGGTAGGCTCACCACATTCTCCACAGTTGGTCTGAGGAAGGTATTTGTAAGCTTCTAATGGGCTGTTTATTTTCATGTTTTACACCCCCGATCCAATCCAGTTAGCAAGGTCAATAGGCTCTGCCTCAATTGAACCAAATAAAGTCTGGGTAATGTGCTTCAGGACAGCAACCGAGGTTGGRTGCATCATCATGAAGAGGTCGTTTCCTGCAATAGCAAGAGAGAGACCTGTAACGATTTCCCAGATTGGTCCTCTGTATTCTCTGGGGCCCCAATCCGAGTCTTCCTTMAGTGGTGAGCTAACCATCCAGGACTCACGGGCACCCCATGCATTGGTGGTACCGGATGACATTGGGAAGGTCAGTTCTTCGTCACCCATAAGGGCTGCAAGGCGGATACGCTCCATGTTGGTGTAAGCGTAGTCGAGACCATAGCCGAGTGCTGCAGTGGTTGGGTCCATGATGATCCTGTCTCTTGGGACGTTGCACTGCTTCATGAGCTTCCTGTTAAGTTCCTTCTGGGAGTTCATATCCAGCTGAGTCCAKGAAAGGACATCGTGGTCGTACTTTAATGCMGCCTCTGCAATCTTTGCATAGTCAAGGTTCAGGCTTGCAGATGCAATCAGGCAGCGCTCTCCTTCTGCAACTTCTGCAGCTCTTGCAAGTACTTCAGGGTCTTTCTGTGGGTTCCCGGAACCGCCAATTGCGATTGGGACATCAACAGCCTGAAGTACTTCTTCCACAGTCTTTGCTGCTTCCTTGGCAGGTGTGTCTTTAACCAGTGGGTCGGTTGAAATCAGGTGGATTGTGATCATGTCTGCGTTGAACTTTTCAACGTTCTTCTTTGCCCATTCTCCTGGGCTGTCCATGACCTCATCGTAGTTYTCCTTGACAGCTTTTGCMAGACCGATTCTCATATCGAATACGTCAATGGTAACCTGGTTCCTGTTGGGCATTACGGCGTCAGGGAAGAATGGAAGGGCTTTTTCGCCACCAACCAACACTCTCTTTCCACGGCTTCCACCATCTGCAGAGGTGTTACCTATTGGGACTTCCTGAATAGGGGTTGCCCATTCTGCAAAGTTTTCAAAACTGAATTTGGCAGGAATGAGATCCTTAAACTTAGGAGCTGCCAGAGCAGGGGAAATMGCAGGGGCAGCAGGGGCACCAGCCGCAGGGGCACCAATGCCTACAGGGACACCAAACATGCCAGCAAGTCTTGCAAAGTGCTGTGCAAGTACTGCATTCTCCTGTCCGAGGAGAGCAGCAAGCATCGGGTCAAAGCCACCTCCGAGTCCACTGAGTTCAAGCTCAATGTCCCCTTCTATAGTTACACCTTCAAGGGAGAGTATGTCCATATCCTTGAACATGTCTGTCATTTCTGATAACTTAACTTTCTTTGCCATGTAAACCTCACCTTTTCCGTAAGTTTTCCGTTTTGATGAGTGACTGTATAAATAAAGAAATAATACAGATTTTACTTCCAGATTCTTCCCTGATATGGAAAGAAAAATTGAAGTTGAAGTAAACTCTGCCCCATATTTCACATGATTTTGAATATTGTTTTAAGCTATTAAAACGGGCAAAAGGATTTGTATCTTATTTCCGGCACGTTTTTCTGCAATATTACAGTTCAAAAGGAAACCGGGATTAGAATCCCAGTTTTTTCACAATATTTTCGATTTCTACTGCAGCAATTGAGTCGTCCGAAATTTCGAAGAGMGGTATGCCTTTTATATCCATTTCCTCGATTTTAGGGTCGAGTGGAATCATACCTATCATGTTAAGTTTCAGGTCCTCTGCCAGTTTGACAAGCTTGTCGCGGTTAGCATCTGTAACCTTGTTTGCAATAACGTGAATTCTACCAATGTTTGAGTCCAGTTCAYCCACAAGTTCATGAATTCTCTCAGCAGTCCGAAAACCCCTTCGAGAWGCGTCTGTTACGACAATAAGGTCATCTATGTCCCGTATAATCTTCCTGCTGAAATGTTCAAGCCCGGCCTCTGCATCAATGATAACTACATCATAATTCATGATCAGCTTRTCCATGATGCCACGGAGAAGGTTGTTTACATAACAGTARCAKCCTGAACCTTCGGGCCGGCCCATGACCAGGAGGTCATAGCCAGGCATTTCTTCGATGATCTCATAAACCTTGCTTTTAAGTACGGACTCTTTATTCATATCGGGATTGTCAGGCCTTGGTTTTGTGATCTCAGCCTGTAAATACTCCTTTGCATCCCCGATTGTTTTTACGTCCTCACAGCCAAGAGTCTCAGGCAGGTTAGTGTCTGCATCTGCATCAACTGCCAGTAGAAACTGACCTTTTTTGGAAAGGGAGCGGATCAGAAGAGCCGCTACCGCTGTTTTACCAGTCCCACCTTTTCCCGTTATTGCAATTACTTTTGTCACAGAATACCCCATTGGATTGTTTTTCGTCTTAGGCGATTACTTAGTCACCCAACTACGTTTAGTCCTTCTTCTCGCTGATGATCATTTTGTCAATGGAGATCTTTGCATTCTTGAAAGTGATCTTAATTCCACCAGCCTTACCAGCAGGCATCATTGGCATTGAAGCCATTGCAGGCATCTGGAAACCGGCTGCAGGCATCATCATTGGAGCGGCTGCAACAGCTACTTCCTCGGCTTCTTCCTCTTCCTCTTCTTCTTCCTCTTCTTCCGCAGCTGCCCAGCTAGCAACGACCGGGTGGTTCTTCTCCTGCAGGAAAGCCTTCAAGGAATCAATGTCAGTTGCATCGTTCTCAGTTGCGATCTTATCTTTGATGTCTTCTGGAATRGTKTCKGCAATCTTTTCCTTGAGCATGGATGGGAGCCAGACAACTCTGTTCCAGCCACCATCAGCCTGGATGAACTTGGGGGAATAGAAGTAGGCGACACCGATACCGAGGAAACCTACGATCTGCTTTCCACCGCCTGTCTGACCTGCCATAGAGGAGAAACCAAGGCCGTTAGGGGCCATTCCCTGGTATTCTCTGCTAACCCAGCCAATACCGTCAACCTCAGGGATGTAGAATCCKACTACTTCAAAGCAGCCACAKGAGGTGTGTGGGGAGTCGAAGAAGGAGTGGAGTTTAATCTTGYTAAATTCRCCACTTGAAAGCTTTACAGCAATRTCATTGACACCGGAGTATTCACCKGTRTTGGAATCGAGGAGTTCACCCTTMTCGATTGCAAACTGAGGGCCTTCTGGGTCTACTTTTGCTGCTGCACGGCCRTCGAACCAGTTGATTGCACCACAAAGAGAGACTCTGTCRGGGGAAACTACACAGACGTTGGTTGGAGCAAAAGCCTGACAGAGGGTACATCCATAGAAGACGTCAACATCTTCGTCATGGAGGTTCTTTGTCCTGGCATCTCTTGTCTTGAAAATTTCCTTTGCTTCTWCCAGCTTSTTCTCAACTTCAGCCTGGTCGGTGTAGAAGGTCACCTGCATCTTCTCAATAAAGGGAAGCTCGGTCTTGAAGAGCATCATGACAGCTTTTCCGAAAGAATCRAGGGAGTCCATCTTTGCAGCTGTGTCCTTGGAGATTCTCATCCAGACATCATATCTCTGGTTCAGGTGCATAATGCCCTGGCAGTAGTTGATGAAATCGTGGATACGCCTCTCGATWACAGATTCAAGGTCAGCCTCTATGAGTTCTCCACCGATGTTGAAGAYCATTGCCCAGGGRTAGGTTTTACCYTCTTCCATTTCCTTGAGATCAGGACCGATAATCGTAACTTTGTCATCTTCGATCTCGTCCATGGGTTTTGCACGGACAAGTTCCAGACCCAGGGACTTTGGGCCACCTAGTTCAACAAACATTCCTTCCTTTCTTACTCTTTCTCCTTCAAACATTGGGGAAATCTCAAATGGGAATTCTGCCATTATATTTCGCCTCCTAAATTAAACTTATAAAAGGTCAATTACCTCATCCAGTGCTGCGATGTGATCTGCTTTGCTAAGGTTTCCAAAGGACATCGTTGCATTCTGGATGTAGCTCTTGTCTATCGAAATTGCTTTTACATCACTGAAATTTTTAGTTGCTGACAATACCTGGTTGATGTAGTACTTCTTGTGGCCCAGGAGTATGATTGTGTCATAGTTACCATTGCCATCAAGTCCTGGCCAGTTAGGATCTGTCAGATAGAAGCCAAGCGCGTGCAGGTTGATGTACTTGGCAT
The DNA here is from genome assembly GCF_020804205.1 of Methanosarcina sp. DH1. Lineage (NCBI taxonomy): Archaea > Methanobacteriati > Methanobacteriota > Methanomicrobia > Methanosarcinales > Methanosarcinaceae > Methanosarcina > Methanosarcina sp. DH1. The sequence continues at coordinate 5,976 of NZ_WJBJ01000014.1, forward strand.
TGACACCCTTGTCCACAAAACCAATCATTGAGCTACCGGTTGCTGCAATCGGGATGTTTTTTGCTTTTGAGATCTTCACTGCACGGTCCAGAACCTCGGGGTCGAGAACTCCGGTTCCAACTACAAAAAGTGGCCTCTTAGCCTTTGAAATAAGCTTGGCGGCTATTTCTGTGCTTATAGCTTTTGAGGTCTTTACACCGTAGGTGGTAAACAGTTTAGTATTCTTAGTAGTGTCAACCATCTTCAGGCCTCCTTGCAAAGTCTCTTAAGGTTAGTCGGCTGTGAAGAGACATCGAACTTAATTGCCGGACCGGAAATGATCTTCTTCTTCTTCCAGTCAATCTCCCATCCGTGTTCGGATTCAAGCATCTTCATAAGCATTTCACGCTTGGCAAGTGGGAGATCAGCTTCATTCCTGACAAATTTCCACCAGTCATCAGGTAGCACACCAAGATACTTCTCGCTGATTTCCAGCCAGTGGGTCAACTTAATGGACCTGCCCATGTTATTGTCGGATACACGGATACAGTTCTTTGCCAGCATTACACAGGCTTCCTGCCAGGTTTCTGCAGTGGTAATGAGGAACTCTGGAGATGGTGGAATTGCCATTTCGGAACCGTTTCTGCTGTCGTAAAGTTTCCATTTGCTGTCATCGTAGGTCTTTGCGATCAAAGCTCTCCTGTACTTACCGCTGTGGGGACCGAGTACTGCAGGAATACCATACATGTTACATCCAGTACCGATAGCTGCTGCCTTCTGAGAGTATGCACCCCATGCAAGTCCTACTGCACCGATACGGTTGAGTGAATAGTCTGCAATCTCGGCGAGGTTGCCTGAAAGGTTTCGACCTGCAAAGATTGCAGCGACCTTATGACATGTAGCCGAAATGTGAGCGTTCGAAACACAGGATCCGGTGTTGAAGATGTTACCTCTCTCGAATCTGCCCGGGAACCTCTCGTAGAGAGTCTTTCCGTCAGCATCCTTGTACATACCGATGTCCATTGCAGAACATCCGGAAACTGCAACGATGTAGTTCCTGTTAAGGAATTCTTCTGCGATGTTGTATACGTCCTTGGTGCCTGCAGGGAAGTTGGAACATCCGATAATTGCAATAACACCCGGGGTAGTACCCATAACCAGATTCAGACCTTCTGCTCTGATTTCTGGATCGCTTACCTGACCTCTTCCTGCTCTTACAAAGCCTTTCTCTTCGGCAATAGCCTTCTGGGCAGCCTTCTCGATCAGACTCAGGATTGGGATTTCCTTATTACAGACCTGCTCGCACCTGCGGCAGCCTACACAAAGGTCATGCAGCTCTTCCAGGGCAGAGTAGTCTTCTCCCTTAGCCACTGCAATTGCTGCAGGGATTGCCAGTTCTTCTGGGCATGCCAGTGCACATTCTCCGCATTCTACACACTTGGAAACGAGAACTTTCATCTCTTCGTCTGTGGGGATTGCTGAGAGTCCTTCAGCTTCGCGGATTGGGGCCATCTTCAGAGCAACTTTGGGTACAAGTTCTCCTAGTTTCTCGTAGTCCAGCATCACACAGCCAGGGATCTTGCCAGATACCAGGTCTTCTACGATTGCATCTACATCATCATTGGTCCTGTCTTCCAGGCCATACATGATCTTTTCATTGGATGCAATAATTGGGATCTTGAGTTTCTTTCCTTCTTCTACAAGGTCTGCCCTTACGCACTGTTCATCGAGAACAACTACATCCGGAATTCCGGAGCGTACGATCTTCAGTTCCTTTGAGATGGTACCGACGATCTTTGCATATGGGGCTTTCCGGTCTTCTCTCTTGTATCTGGTCATGTCGAATGCAGTACAGCAGAGACCTCCGATTTCCATCTTGTCAGTCAGACCATTGTCTTCCATGTAGTCCATGATGTAGGTGACACCGGCAACGTTGTGCCCAATGGCAATGATGACTGGCTTGGAAGCATCAATTGTTCCCATACCTACTTCAACAAGAGGAGCCTCAGGATCGGATTTCGGGAAACCGAGTGCAGTAACCTGGGCAATATCGGAAACTTCCATACCTACGTGGTCAAGAACTCCAGCAAACATTGCCTTGTTATCATAGTCAATTGCTGCTGCTTCCTGTCCTGCGTGTACAGTTGCAAGTAACTGGCCTACCTCTTCTTCAACATATTCCATTATTGGTTTGAGTTCGCCGAGGGTCTTCGGCTGCCGACCTGTGACAAGCTGAATATTGGGGGCAATAACATTCGAAGCGCCCATGTTAATCGGCATATCTCCCCCGAAGAGGTCAACAATGTGATTGAGCAGGTGGCGGCCGTGGGCACTGTGACATGCACAACCTGTCAGACAGCGCAGGAAGAACTCTCTTGCAGCCTGACCTTTCATGTCAAGACCGCAAGCACCTCTCTTGTTTCCTTCCAGGTTACACGGTCCAAAGGTACAGTAGCAACACTGGTCACACATTGGAGTATATACAGGCTCATAACGGTCGAACAGTGTAAAACTCCAGCTTCTTAATGTGCCGATTGAGGGGAAGGGGGTCGGACCCATCGGGCCAAGTTCTTCTTCTGCTTCTTTTGCCTCTTTGGCAACCTCCTTTGCTGCCCCTACAATATTGTTAATAGTGATCTGAACGGATTCCAGATCTTCGATAGAAAAACTCCCGGTAGTTAGTTTGCTCATTTGAGCTTTACCTCCTAAATTTGTATAAAGTCGACTTCACCAAGACGATTGCAATTTCTAATTTTTCGGCATATTTGTAATTCTCAAACACTCCTTGCCGTCTGCTTAAAGTTACAACCGTGTAAGTAAATGCGCTTCTGGTAAAATGCTATTAGCTACTTTTTTTCAAATAGCAAATATTTCACCAGCGTTTTTCCAGCTAAAGTCGTTTTTAGAGGAAATATTTCCACATAAAAGTCGTTTTTAGGGCTTAACCGCTCTTCAAATCCATTTTTACGCCCTTTATCTCAAAAAAACCGTTTTTGCCAACGATTGAGACCTAAATGATAAGCAGAGGTCGCTACCGATGGATAATAAACACTAATTAAATGTCTTAACGTACCAAATCTATATAATATTTTCTAATTTGTAACACGCATTTCGAGATGGGTAAAGTGGGAATGTTCAAAATCAGTTGACTTTGTGAGTTTATTTTAACTATGTATGCAAAAAAGAAGTTAGTGTCTTTAGACATGGGTTTTTTAGAAAAAACCATTATAACCCTGGTGTTTTATCTCTTTGTGCTATTACTTGTTAACAATTATACTTTTTCCTCGTATTTACAACAAGTGATTATGTAAATATTTGTTATCAAATGAGGTAATAATCCTTAGCCAAAACTTATCCTTACGGGAGATATAAAAATGAATAAATGTTTTCAATTTTATAAATGTTTGTTGAATAATTAAATCGAAAAATATTTATAGGCTTAGCATTGCCATACTGCTTTACACAGTAAACGCCGTAAACTATTTTTGTATTTTCACAGGCAACATGTAAATATAATATCTATATTAAAATATTAATCTGTTTATTTTTTCATTAAAATATTATATAATCAGATAAAATATAACATAAATTCATTCTCTAATAAGCTACTCTTGAACAGGTTATTCTTGAACAGAATGAGAACAACTTTTAAGGAATTGATTTTGAGTTTCCCACGAGCTTTAGCCTCCGATTTATTTCATCAAAAGTTTGGACGAGGGTAAATTGGCTTAAGAATGATTCAAATATAATATCAAAGGTTTTTGTTGCCGAAAATGATTATTTGGAGAAATTATAGGTCAACTCCCAGACTCAAAAGATGAAGTCAGATTTTTATCATTCCTTAGTTAATAGACCTCTGAAAAACGGAATTTTAAATAAGGTGAATGTCTAAGCCATAGTATCCGGAAATTTACTGGTTTACACATAAATGATATAAAATATGTATCCCTCTTCAAATTCAATGGAGAACTTTCCAACTTGAGAAATACACAACAATTTTATCATCTAGTTGTAGAGTTAATACATCTCTTGGTATTGTTTTTCTGACCTGGTTAAATTCTTAAATTTTCAGCAAATACATGAAATTTACTTTTACCCATACGATTTGAAGAGGATACTAAAATATCAATTACTAGGTCAATGAAAACGATATTGCCGATATCATTCTAAGCTGAGATTCTTTATCTGAGATACAGGTGAAATACTCTAATAATACTCTAGATACTAAATACTCGATACTCTAAATACTCTAATGATACTCTAATCGCCTCAAATTCTATAATTGCTTCAAGTTTAAGGCTGTGATGAGATTAAATGAAAATAATTAGAATATAAACCGGAGATAATTAGAGTACAAATCGGAGAATGATCAGAATATAAACCTGAGATAATTAGAATACAAACCGGAGAATGATTAGAATATAAACCTTAGATTGATTAGAATATAAACCTTAGATTGATTAGAATATAAACCGGGGAATATAGAATATAAACCGGAGAATAATTAGAATATAAACCGGAGAGTAATTGGAAATATGTTTGACCTTAATGCAGCTTACACCCCTGGAGGCGGAACAGGTGGCAAGTAAAGATTCTGTTTTCGCAAGCCCTTCAATGGTAATCATTGCCCTGTGCACGCTTTCATTCTTCCTGGAAATGATTCCGGGCATAGGTGATGTTTATTATAGTATTTTTTATTTTGACCCCAGTTATCTTGTAACAAGGCCCTGGACGCTTGTTACATACATGTTTCTGCACAATGGTTTATTCCATCTTTTATTCAATATGCTCGTCCTGTACTTCTTCGGAACTGCACTTGAGCGGCGGATAGGGAACAGACAGCTTCTGGCAATTTTCTTCACAGCCGGAGTTCTATCGGCAATAGGGTATACGTTTTTAAGCCAGCCAATATTCAATATCTCGCCTGGTCCAATGGTTGGCGCAAGCGGAGCAATCTACGGGGTCTTTGCAGCCCTTACAATACTTGAGCCTGATATTCGTGTTTATGTCTACTTTGTCCCGATGAAGCTAAAACATGCCCTGGTGCTTTTTGCTCTGTTTGATTTTCTGATGGTAAACTCATCTGACATGATAGCCCATACAGCTCACCTTAGCGGTCTCTTTGTCGGTCTTTATATGGGCTTCCGCATAAAGAAAATCGAGGAAAATTTAAGACCGGGATATATCGGCAGGTGGTGACTCTGGAAGGAAATGACCTTCTGGAGGGCACATACTACTATCCAAAACCCGATCCAGGAGAGAAAATTCCTATCCTGGTTTTAAATTTCAGGAGACTATTTGCAGCATGGTCTCCGGATTTTAAAAAGACCCTATACTTTGAAAAAAAACCCGATAATGAAAACCTGAAAAGGGTGAGGGAAATTAATCTGCTCCATGTCTATGACTGGCTTGCGGGCAGAGAAGGAATGATAGAACTTACTGACCCGGAGTTTGAGCAGTTTATGGAAGTTTATGAGGCTTTTCTGGAAAGGCTTGGAGAAATCCAGTACCTCAGGCGTAAAAAAGGAAGAAGAGCGGAAAACATCTTTGAACTCAAAGAATCTCCATACGTTATTCGAGAAGTAAAAAAGGGACCCTTTTCCGACAATTTATAAATAAAATTACTACGTTTTATAGATCTACGATTTTATAGATCTACGATTTTATAGATCTACAATGTTATAGATCTACGATGTTACAGATCTACGATGTTATAGATTTACGATGTTATAGATCTACATATTATAGATCAGGATTTTTGTTTTGCCGGAGTTTCTTCCTTCCTGTTCGCAGGAAGATTCTCAGGTTTTTCAATCCAATCGTTCATAGAAGGATAGAGTTGCAAACGTTGATTGCCTTAATATGCAAATGTTTTACTACAGAAAAGCAGATATAAGGTATCATCGGATTGAATGCAAAATTGTGGTATCAAGATATAAATCTTAGAAATTCGGAACTTTAAACCTCAAATACTGATCGCGGAAGCATAAACTCTGTACCGGCAGATTGGAGGGCTGCTGGTAGTGTAGCTTCCCCCAGAGTTAGTGCTGTATTGTCATATGGCGCAAACAAATAAGGTACAGGTTCCGTGAACTGTAAGATCACAGAGGACATTGATAATGAAACCTGTAAAAAGCGGAATCGACTCAATATCAAAATACCTCCGCTCGAAAAAAGAAGTTGGCAGGCGGAAAATAGGGCTTTTAGTGGATGGTCCCAATATTCTCAGAAAAGAATTTGATGTAAATCTTGAGGAGATAAGGGACGTCCTGAAAGATTATGGAAATATCAAAATTGGGCGCGTTTTCCTTAACCAGTACGCCTCTGACAAGCTCGTGGAAGCTATCGAAAATCATGGACTTGAACCTATAATTTGTTCGAGCGATGTTGATGTGCGCCTCGCGGTAGAGGGCATGGAGCTAGTATATAATCCTAACATTGATACTCTTGCAATCGTTACAAGGGATGCGGACTTCAAGCCGCTTTTGAACAAAGCAAATGAGCACGGCAAAGAAACTATTATTTTTGGAGTCGAGCCCGGTTTTTCCACAGCACTAAAGAATTCGGCGGACTATGTTATTCTTATGAAGAAAGACAGAATGAGCAGTTATGATGAGTCCGATGGAATAGGACCAGGTGAAGGAAAAATTGATACATCGGAATATCAGGACAGTATGTATGAAGAATCCATAGAAAAGACCTGATTTATGCCTGTCCTTTTTTGATATTCCTTTCTCACTTTTTTAAGAGTAGTTAACCTCTACGCCAAGGATTTCTTTCTCTCCTGCAAAAACATCCCGTGCGATCTCGGCACAGCCTATTGCAGCATGCCACTTTCCAAGGCACTGACATTCTTGCCCCAGATGTGCACGGATTTTTTTCTGCACATATTCGAATTCGCCTACGGACCCTGCAAGAAAAACCTCTCCGATTGTTCCATAGTCCTTAAGAAGAAGCTGCATTGACGCAATTTCCATGGCTGCAAACAGCGAAATAGTATCAAGGGCCAGGAGGGCAGGACTTTCTTCTTTTTCGGCTGCAAGGAAGAGTTCTTCCCTATCTTTATATGGAGTCATTTTCAGAGCTCCGGCTTCCATAAAAGCCTGGTTGGCTGTACAGTGCCCGTAATCCACGTCCCTGATAGCTTGCAGGTCAAGGGGCCCGTGATGAACACCCGGGGCAAATATGCAAGCATCGATTGCCCCAATTACCTTCCCATCGACAACGGCAAGAGTAACAGTGTTTGAACTTATATCGGAAACCACGAAGTTATTATAACCAAGGCACAGGATATGGTAAGCAATTCCCAGTTTTTCGGGACTTGTAAGGTGGGAAAATACCTTCATTCTGGAATCTACTTTGCTCTCCGTATGAAGGCCAGGGATTGCTATTGCCGGGATTCCGGAGTTCCGAATGGCATCAAAAACTCTTGTGCCCCCTCCTGTCTTTTTTCCCGCCCCTTCAATACTCTTGAGCCCTCTTCCTTTAAGGTTTCTAACATCCTTTATTGTGGAAAAACCGTCTCCCATCGAGTACGTCAGTGCAATAAGGTCGATTGTCTCACGCTGAATTCCAAAATGCTCCTCAAGCGAGGTCAAAATCTCATTTTCGGACATGGCTGCTGCCTCAGCCCTCTCAAGCTCAAAGGTATGGGTATTTTCCCCTTCTATGAGAGCAAAACGCATTGCAGTGGTGCCATGATCAATCCCTATAAAAGCCAATTACCTGTCTCTCCTTTAACGCCTCAGAGGGCAGTTTTCAAGATTTCATTCAGTTCATTCATAATTCTATCTCCCTCTTCAGCGGTCCCAACTGTTGTTACCAGTCTTATTTCCTGAAAACTTCTGCCTTCAGAGAGCAATAGCCTCAAGTTCCCTCTCGCATCCGCACGCAGTACTTTTCCAGTGAGGCTGCCTCCAGCAATGCCTTTTACGGAAATTACGGTTGGGATTACCTTTTTTACTTCAGGGTGCTGGCTCACAAGCTTTACAAGTTTTTTACCAGCCCTTCCCCCAATAATTGTCGTATGAGCTCCACCAAGCTTATTTTTTGAGGAGCTTTGTGCATTTTCCTGTAATTTAATTTTATTTTCAGTCATTGTAGTCAAATCGGTAACCTGTTTCCCTGGCACCTTTTTCCTTTTCTTATTTATCGTTTTTATATTTATCACGTATATCTATTTATCTGGTCAGAATCTCAAAGAAGTGGTTCAGACTATAAACCTTCTTATCAAGGTTTTGTCCTGAAGCCAGAAGCTGTAAAAAGAAGATCTCCAGAATCCCAGGAACACAAATACTCCAGATTCTGGATAATTTCGTTTTTCTCTAAAAACGCTTTTTTTGTGAAAGTCCGTTTTTTCGTTAAAATCAGATCTTTTCAAGTTCCTTCATGCTTATGAGCTTGATGCCTTCTTCTTCAAGTGTTTGAATTGCCTTTTCAATGTCGTTGACCCTGACTATTAAAAGGGCTTTCTGATCCCTGGTGACAAAGGCATATGCATAGTCAATGTTGATCTTGACTTTTCCGAACACTTCTGCAATACGGGACATGCTGCCAGGGACATCATCCATTTCGATTCCCAGAACGTTGGTTTCGGAAACGGTAAATCCTGCATCATGGAGTATGCTGTGAGCATAGTCGGACCTGTCCACAACCATGCGAATTATTCCGAAGTCTCCAGACTCGGCAATGGTAAATGCCCTGATATTTATGCCGGCGCTTTTCAGTTTATTTGCGACGTTTGCAAGTCTGCCAGGTTTATTTTCCGCAAAAAGGGAAATCTGCTTTATAATTTTGTCATCCATTCCAGCACCCATGTCCTTATATTGCTTGTTCTTTGTCCTTATACTGTTTATTCATATTCTCTCTTACTTCTTTTTATAGTCTTCTTACCAGAGTATAATATAAGTCTCGATGTCAAGTAACATCTCCATATCAAATATAATATAGTCTCTATGTATACTTTAAGCTTACATACAGTTTTTAAGCTTATAACCAGTTATAATCAATTCAGCAGTAAATCGCCCTATTCAGAGTCCTATTTAGAGTGTTATTTACTGATATTGTTCTTGTATATAATCTAAATCTTTTCTGCACTGGTTGTTTTATTCTGCACTGGCTATTTTATATTATATCTGATAACTTTACTTTACGTCTGGCTCAGCATGGTAAAAGAAACTCGAGAGATTGTCCCCATAAAAGTGAAACCTGCAGGATAGTAATATTTGCAGGTTTTGTTTTCGCTCTTTGAAGCTTTCAAATCTTTCGCTTGTCGATAACTTTCTTTGATTTTCCTTCAGAACGGGGCAGAGAGCCGTGCTCCACCAGTTCCACCTCGACTGCAAGATTCAGTACGCTTTTAAGTGCGCTCGAAATCTTCTTTTTAAGTGCCATCATGTCTGACATTTTATCGCTAAAGGCAGACTCATGCATTTCGATCTGGACTTTCATGGAGTCAAGGGGTCCAATCCTGTCTACAATGATCATGAAATGGTTTCCTACTTCAGGAATCTTCATAAGGACCGATTCTACCTGTCCTGGGAACACATTGATTCCGCGCACGATAATCATATCATCCGAACGCCCACTGATGCGTGTAATCCTTGGATGGGTTCTTCCGCACGCACAGGGCTCCGAAAGCTTTCGGGTAAGGTCCCGTACTCTGTAACGGATTAAAGGAAGAGCTTTTTTATTAAGGGTAGTGATTACGAGTTCCCCAATCTCGCCATCAGGAACAGGCTCACCTGTTTCGGGATTAATAATCTCAACAAGGAACTTGTCTGCCCAGATATGAATTCCGCACTGTTCCGAGCATTCGGTAAAGAGAGGACCGCTCATTTCCGACGTCCCGTAAATATCAATAGCTTTAATCCCTGATTCGTCTTCTATACGTTTTTTGAGTTCTTCGGACCAGGGCTCGGCCCCGAAAAATCCCATTTTTAATTTAGTATCGTCCCTGATACTAATGCCTTCTTTCCTTGCAGTCTCAATCATATAAAGGAAGTAAGAAGGCGTGCAGGCTATAGCAGTGACGTCAAGGTCTCTCATAAGCTCAAGCTGGCGCTCGGTGTTTCCGGAGCTTGTAGGAAGTACGGTTGCGCCCAGTTTTTCGCTCCCGTAATGAGCACCAAGCCCACCTGTAAAAAGCCCGTACCCGTAACTTACCTGAAGGATATCATTTTTTCCCATTCCAACAGAAGTAAATCCTCGTGCAAGGGACTCTGCCCACTCATCAATGTCATTCTGGGTATATCCTACGACTATTGGTTTGCCTGTTGTACCTGAAGAAGCATGGAAACGGGCGAGTTTTGAGTTCGGGACGCAAAACATACCAGTTGGATAGGTATCTCTGAGATCCTGTTTAACTGTAAAAGGTAACTTCCTTATATCTTCAAGAGTTTTGATGTCTTCCGGCTTAACTCCGTGTTCATCAAACTTTTTTCTATAAAAAGGAGAGTTTTCATACACATAATGTACAAGTTGCTTCAACTTTTCTTCCTGCAGCTTATTCAAATCCACTACAGGCATTGTCTCTATCTCAGGATCCCAGTATTCTGGCATTTTTTCACACTCTGTATATCTTATATTCTGGGCTCTCGATATCAGGCCCAATAGATTCTAGCTTTTTTCCTGCATATCTCATTTCATGCCGCTTTAAGGTCATGTTTCAGTTCTCTGTAATTGCTTTTTTACTCCGATTGCTTTCTTACTACGGAGTTTATTATTTTCGAGTTTATTATTTTCAAAGGATATATACTTCCGGCAAATATAATATGAAGATTAGCTGGAGTAATATGAAGTTTAAGCTAGATTCTCATATAAATAAGCTGTTAGGACGAAAAAAGATTTTATAAGTAAAACTAAAAGTTTTACCAGATGCAATTACCCGATGCAACTATCCGATGTAATTCCCCGATGCAACTACCCGATGAAATTACCAGATCAGTTATCGAACTCTGGTCATATGAAACAAAATAAGATTTTAATTATACTACGAATTAAGGGATTTTTGAAGTATATTCTGAAAAATGAACCTATTTTGGTTATATTCTGAAAAATGAACCTATTTTGGTTATATTCTGAAAAACGAACCTATTTTGGTTATATTCTAAAAAATGAACCTATTTTGGTTATATTCTAAAAAATGAACCTATTTTGGTTATATTCTGAAAAATAAAACTTTGTTTTACTTTAAGAAATCACTCATTTTCAAACTCTTCGATATCATCCTTAAAAGAGATCTCTTTTGATGTTCCTCCAAGAGAAGCTTCAAGAATCTTCTTTGTTCTTTCCCTGCATTTATCCAGCACTTCTTTCATATCACCGATCACATCGATTCCGGCAGCTCCGGAATGTCCGCCGCCTGTACCGTTGTACTCGTTACTTATATCTTCCATTAGCTGGCCAAGGTTGACCCCGGCACTTACGGCGTCACGCTTTGCCCTTGCACTTATCCTGACGCTTTCACCTTTGGCCGTGCCAACAAAAGCGACATCTGCACCGATATTAATGAGCATGGAAGATGCAGAACCTCCGAAAGAGCTGACATGGGAAGATGCTATCAACATATCCTGTACTCTATCGAGCTCGATGCGGCTTGCGGCTTTCAGGATAGCTATACGCATTGAAATATCCTGTGGGGTAGCAGCCATAAGATCCAGCACTTCCCCATACTCAACGCCGCTATCCTCTATAATTTTGGATACTACCCGGAACGTATCTGCCGATGCATGTTTAAAATGCCCGGTATCCGTTACGATTCCTGTGAGCATCCCGATTCCCACGCGCCGGTTAATAGGTGCTCCCATTGCTTTTAAGATATTGTAAACTATTTCTACGGTAGAGGTACTGTTCCTGTGCAGGTAGAATTCGGCATTTTCTGTAAGAGCAGTAGTTGTATGATGATCGATAACGCAATACCTGGTAAGTTCCAGGTCATTTAATTGTGCTTTTGTGGAGGTATCAACCACAACGACAAAACCGTAATCAGCCGGATTAGGTATATCAACAACCTCAATGCCAAGTCTCTCGATAAGCACAGCAGCTACACGGTTGCAGCCGTCCACAAGTCCGACAGTGCCTCCGATAGCTTCGGAAAGAGCAAAAGCACTGCTAACCGCATCCGGATCTGCATTCCGGTGACACAAATATAAAATATTTCGATAGTCGAGGAGTCGGTTGAAAAACTCCGCTTCATTAACTTCCATTGTCCACTCTGGCTATCGTTTTTATAGGCATTGATCTCCCTGGATTCAAGAATTTCGAGATTTCGGCATGGCTTATTTTATGAGTTTTGGCAAAGCTATAATTTATTTAATATTCCTTTATGCTGGAATGAAAAATAAAATTATTGTGCTCTGGCGCCTAAAGCCTGCTGAATCTGCTCTTGAAGCTGTTTAAAGCGAGATGTGAGCCTTTCTTCCTGCCTGGAAATGGACTGAAGCCTGAGTGAGAGTGTTTCTTCTCTGTCTTTCAATTTTGTAATGGACTCTTCCTTGCTCGTTTTTATTACTAACTCCCCTACATTGCGGTAGACTACTGCATCGTCAGTAAGTCTATCTAATTCGTCCAGAGCCATCTTGGACTCTTTTTGCATAGCTTCAATCTGTGATTTTTGCATAGCCAGAGCCTGTATCTGCTGCTGTATCTGCTGAAGCTGTGCTATCTGATTCTGAACTTGAGGAGGTAATTCTGCGGTCATATGATTTTCACCTGAGTCCTCAATAAACCTAAAGGGATTTTAATGTTTCTGTTACAGCTTTCGAAAAGTTTCCCTTCGCCATTGAAATTAATCTGGAGCCCTCCTGCCAGAAACTCAAATAACAGATTAATCCTAAATATCAAACAGTATAATATTTATTGATCTGAAGTATAAATGATCTGAAGAATATCTGAAGGTTATCTGAAGTATAAAATGATCTGAAGGATATCTGAGTATAAATGATCTGAAGGATATCTGAAGTATAAAATGATCTGAAGGTTATCTGAAGGATATCTGAAGTATAAATGAGCTGGTTAATCTCCAACTCAATGGTCTAAAGAGAAAATTGCTTGAGAAGGAATAATTATAAAAGAACCGTTTATCAAAAAGAGACCATAAAAAACCATTTATCAAAGTGTTGTTGTAAAAAAACCATATAATAAAGGGGAATAATAAGGGGATAATTATAATTAACCTTATTAAATTATGATTGGTCTCATTAAGATCAATTTGAACTTTAAATTTATTGATATTCAGGAGATATTCAAAGATGGAAAAAGGCGGAAACCTTAGAGAGATTAAATCTCTGCTTGAAAAATTCACCAATGCACACGGGATCTCAGGCTTTGAGGATGATATCCGAGAGCTCCTTGAAAAGGAACTTGAACCCTATGTCGATACCATGCGCAGAGACTGTATGGGAAACCTTATAGCCCTCAAAAAAGGAGAAGGCCCTTCCATAATGCTGGCTGCCCATATGGACGAAATCGGGCTTATGGTCAGGTATATTGACGATAATGGCTTCCTCAGGTTTGTCGGGATCGGGGGATGGTTTGACCAGACCCTTCTTAACCAGAGAGTTGTACTTCACGGCAAAAAAGGTTCAATTCCCGGAGTTATCGGGTCCAAGCCGCCTCACGTAATGAAAGAGGAGGACAGGAAAAAACCCGTGAAGCTGGACGATATGTTCATCGATATCGGAGCAAAAGACAGGGAAGATGCTGAGAACCTTGGAATTGAGATAGGCACGGCAGTTTCTATTGACCGGGACTTTGTGCCTCTGGCAAACGGAAAGATAACCTCAAAGGCCCTTGACAACCGTGCAGGCATCGTTATCCTTATTGAGGTTATGAAACGGCTTTCCAAACATAAAATCGGAGCAAATGTCTATGCCGTAGGTACTGTCCAGGAAGAGGTGGGGTTAAAAGGTGCAAGAACCTCTGCCTTTGGGGTTTATCCGAACCTTGCGCTTGCCCTTGATACAACTATTCCCGGTGACCACCCGGGCATTACTAAAACCGATTCTTGCCTGGAAATCGGGAAAGGCCCTGTAATTACATTAGCCGATGCGTCCGGAAGAGGCCTTATAGCTCACCCGCAGATTATTAAGTGGCTTAAGGAAACTGCCACTGAAAATGAGATCCCTTACCAGCTCGGCGTTGGTTCGGGAGGCACAACCGATGCGACCTCAATACACCTTACAAAAGAAGGTATTCCTACAGGTACAGTCAGCATAGCCACTCGATACATCCATTCACCTGTTGAAGTCCTGGATACGGCAGATATTGACGCGTGCGTTTCCCTGATTGTAAAAGCAATAGAAAACGTAGGCAAATATTTCTGAAGCCCTTTTAAAGTAACTATAATAGGTAATTTTACGCAAGAGTCGCATACACTTTGCTCTGTGTGTTGCGGGGAAAACTCTTGCAGTTTTGTTTTTTGATTTTTTTTCCGTTTTTTCTCTGCATATAATCTGTGTTTGTCGGTGGCTCAGTCACCGGTATGAATATTTATTGTTTCAGCTTTCAAGGGGTGACTCGCTTAAGAGTGGAGCCTTAAAATGAAACGAAAAAAGTTAAAACTGTAATTGAACATATTTCATTAAATCATTTTAAAACGGTGCTATTAAGGTCTCAATAAAATTCTTATTGTGAAACTCCAAGCAAGCTACAGAGAACAGACTTCTCATAGCATTTAGATACAGAGAACAGACTTCATATAGCATTTAGATGCAGAGAACAGACTTCTCATATAACATTTTATATGTTCGCCAATACCGGCAAAAAGGGAAAAGCTCTTGATCCTCGATAACAACCATACATAATTAAGCTAGTACAATTCCTGCATGTTTACATTTAACGATCCAATCAAACGAATACGATTCCAGGTAATAATTGAATAATTCAAGGTTTGCGTAACATGGCTCTTAAAAAATCTGAACTTTACTCTTCTCTCTGGTCCAGTTGTGACGAACTGCGTGGCGGAATGGATGCCAGCCAGTACAAGGACTATGTACTCGTTCTGTTATTTATCAAATATGTCAGCGATAAATACGCCGGTGTGCCTTTTGCCCCTATCACCATCCCTGAAGGTGCAAGTTTCAAGGACATGGTCGCACTCAAAGGCAAACCAGATATCGGCGATCAGATCAACAAGAAAATAATTGGTCCACTGGTCAATGAAAACAAGTTGTCTGATATGCCGGACTTCAACGACGCTACCAAGCTCGGCAGCGGTAAGGAACAGGTGGACAGGCTTACCAATCTCATTTCCATTTTTGAGAATCCTGCCCTTGATTTTTCGAAGAACCGCGCAGACGGTGACGATATCTTAGGCGACGCTTATGAATATCTGATGCGTCACTTCGCAACGGAAAGCGGCAAAAGTAAAGGACAATTCTACACTCCGGCTGAAGTCAGCAGGGTTATAGCAAAGATACTCGGTATCCGACAGGCCAATACGACAAGTTCGACCACGGCCTATGATCCTACATGTGGTTCAGGTTCGTTGCTTTTGAAGGTCGCAGATGAAGCAAGAACCAAAATAACCCTTTACGGTCAAGAAAAAGACGCAGCTACATCCGGTCTTGCTCGCATGAACATGATCCTGCATGAGAATCCTGAGGCACTTATTGTGCAGGGCAACACCCTGACAAATCCCAGGTTCAAGGATGGTGAGACACTCAAGACTTTTGATTACGTTGTTGCCAATCCGCCTTTCAGTGACAAACGCTGGAGCACTGGCCTTGATCCAATGAAAGACCCCTACGAGCGTTTCAAGCCTTTTGGGGTTCCGCCTTCCAAGCAGGGAGATTACGCTTATCTGTTGCATATCGTTCGTTCGCTCAAGATCACAGGAAAAGGGGCCTGCATCCTGCCGCACGGCGTGTTATTCCGTGGTAATTCCGAGGCCGATATCCGCCGTTCCCTCATACGCAGGGGTTACATTAAGGGAATTATCGGTCTTCCAGCCAACCTTTTCTACGGCACCGGCATCCCTGCCTGTATTGTTGTTATCGACAAAGAGGACGCTCAAAACCGCAAAGGTATCTTTATGATCGATGCCAGTGCGGGTTTCACGAAGGATGGTCCCAAGAACCGTCTCCGAGCTCAGGATATCCGCAAGATTGTGGATGTTTTCAATAAGAAGGCTGAGGTCCCGAAATATTCGCGGATGGTCAGTTTTGAAGAGATCGAGAAGAATGAGTTCAACCTCAACCTTCCGCGCTATATCGACAGCCAGCAGGCTGAGGACTTGCAGGATATTGAGGGACATCTGCATGGAGGCATTCCTTCTGCTGATGTGGATGCTCTCCAGCGGTACTGGGATGTCTGTCCACAGCTTCGGCAGGCCCTGTTCAAAGAAAATCGACCTGGATATCTGGATCTTGCTGTGGATAAGGCAGATATCAAATCTACAATCTACGAGCATCCAGAGTTTGTTGCTTTCACAGCCGGTATGAATGCGCATTTCGCTGCCTGGCGCACTAAAAGTTCTGCTATGCTCCGGCAGTTGCAGGCAGGCTGTCATCCAAAGGAAATTATAGCCACGCTGGCAGAAGACCTGCTTGCTCACTATGAAGATAAGCCTCTCATTGATAAGTACGATATTTATCAACACCTGATGGATTACTGGGAGGAAACGATGCAGGATGATTGCTATCTCATAGCTGACGAGGGATGGAAGGCTGAGACTTCTCGCATTATTGAGAAAGACAAGAAGGGAAGAGAGAAAGACAAGGGTTGGACCTGCGACCTTGTGCCAAAGTATCTCATAGTGGCTTGTTACTTCGCCAAAGAGCAGGAAGCTATCGATAAACTCGCTTCTGAGCTGGAAAGCATCACTGCCAGCATGACAGAGCTGGAAGAGGAACAGGGCGGCGAAGAAGGCGCATTCTCCGAACTTGATAAGGTTAATAAGGCCAATGTCGCTGCACGCCTGAAGGATGTAAAAGGCGATACGGAAGCAAAGGACGAATCTGCTGTCCTCAACGACTGGCTGAAACTCGCCAATAAAGAAGCAGACCTGAAAAAACGTCTTAAGGAAGCCGAGTCTCTACTTGATTCAAAAGCCTGTCATTACTACCCCAGGCTGACCGAGGATGATGTCAAAACGCTGGTTGTGGAAGACAAATGGCTCTCTTCACTGGATACTGCTATCCACGGCGAGATGGACCGGATAAGCCAGTCCCTTACCCAGCGTGTGAAAGAGCTTGCCGAACGCTATGAAACTCCTATGCCGCAGATGACTGGCCGTGTTGCTGAGCTGGAGGAAAAAGTGAACCGACACCTGGAGAGAATGGGGTTCAAATTATGAACGCCGGGAACAATATTTTGCAGATAATGTCTGCGGAATCTGGGGCGAAAAATGATACTTTCCCACAGACGGACCTTAATAAATTAAAATCTACTCTGGACTCTCAAATCTGCACTTACTACCCGAAAATAACCGAAAGTGAAATCAGTCAGCAATCCGCCGACCAATTGCCCAGGTTCCATATCAACCCCGTCGAATTCGACGGGATTAGAATGCAGGCAGATCTGTGGAATCCCGAACTCGAAAAGGAGGAACAGCAATGAGCGCGGAATGCAGCGCCGGAAATATTCCGCCGGGATATAAACAGACCGAGGTAGGGGTGATTCCAGAGGATTGGAAGATTACAACTTTGGGAGAGGTTGTTAGTAAACTTGTGCATGGTGGTACACCCTCTACTAAATATGAAGATTATTGGAATGGGGATATTCCTTGGATTACAGGTGCAGATATTATAGGTCAGCAGGTCTCAGAAATCAGGCGATTTATTACCAAAAATGCTGTAAAAAATAGCTCAGCAAATGTCGTTAACAAAGGTAATCTCTTATTAGTTTCAAGAACAGGAGTGGGTAAATTGGCGATTGCACCATGTGATATAGCAATCAGCCAAGATCTTACGGGGATATACACAAAAAGCGAGAACCTGACTACTGAGTATCTATTTAGATTCCTTGATAAGAATCAATCTCTTTTAAAAAATCAGAATCAAGGAACTTCAATATTGGGAATTACTAGAGAGACACTTTCATCAATTATTATTTTCTTCCCACCCACCAAAGCTGAACAAAACGCCATCGCCAAAGCTCTCTCCGATATGGATGCCTTTATCGAATCCCTTGAGCAGCTCATCGCCAAGAAACGCCAGATCAAACAGGGCGCCATGCAGGAATTGCTGACTGGGAAAAGAAGGTTGCCGGGATTTGGAGAAGGTAAAAGATACAAACAGACAGATATAGGAGTGATTCCTGAGGACTGGGATGTTGTTTATCTTTCTGATGTTGGTCGAAGTCTAACTGGCCTCACCTATAGTCCTTCGAACGTGCGAGATTTCGGCACGCTTGTTCTACGTTCTTCAAACATCCAAAACGGAAAGTTGGTTTTTGAAGATAATGTATACGTTGATATGGCTCTACCTGAAAGAGTTATTGTTGAAAAAGATGATATTTTGATTTGTGTGCGTAATGGTAGTCGTCAGTTAATCGGGAAATGTGCTTTGATTGATGAACGCGCCGCCGGAGATGCATTTGGTGCATTTATGTCCATCTACCGCTCAAAATATCCTAAGTATGTATTTTATCAATTTCAGTCTGAAATTATTCAACGTCAAATCAATGAGATAATGGGTGCAACCATTAATCAAATTACAAACAAGGACATGGCATCTTTTACTGTGCTTTTTCCACAATCTGATGAGGAAAAGAATTCCATTGCCACTATTCTTTCTGACATGGATTCAGAAATTACTGCGCTGGAAGAAAAACTTGCCAAGGCCCGCCAGATCAAGCAAGGAATGATGCAGGAACTGCTCACAGGGAGGATTAGATTAATCTGAATGTTTGTGCCAGATAGTTCAGTTAGAATATTCGTTCACTAAAGAGCCTATCCGAAATATACTGAGTCAAGGTAATTTTGCAACATGCCAGTTATTGACTTTTCGGATAGGGTTTTTGATTCTAGTACGCCAATAATGAAGCAAATTTGTTACAAAACAGCTTGCGAGTTAGATAAAAACCAAAAATGTTATATTTCTTTATGTAACTTTTTTTATTTGGTTTGAATGAATGAAGAAACTTTGTCCACTGCTCCTAAACCATTTGTTTTTGTTCTAATGCCTTTCAACGAAGATTTTGATGATATTTACAAACTTGGTATTAAAGAAGCTGCAAAAGAAGTCGGTGCGTATGCCGAGCGAGTTGATGAACAAATTTTCACTGAAGGGATTCTTGAGAGAATATTCAATCAAATAAGTAAAGCCGATGTAATAGTTGCGGATATGACAGGTCGAAACCCAAATGTGTTTTATGAAGTGGGTTATGCACATGCCTTAGGAAAAATAGTATTGCTGTTAACTCAAAAAGCTGATGATATTCCATTTGACCTGAAGCATAAGCAACACATTATTTACGGTAATGGTGGCAGCAAAATCCAGAGTTTACGTAGCGAGTTAAACCCAAGGTTAAATTGGGCAATTAATGAATCTAAAAGAAAAGGGAAAGAGAATAATTCGAAACGAATTTTAGTTTCGGCATCTGTGATGGATATAAAAGGTTGTGAATTCACCGAGATTCCAGAAGATTGTCTCTCCAAGCCTATTCCTATCATAATCTATTCAGGTAATGGGCTTAACTTCCAGTTGCATAACAATTCATTACAGGAAATCCCAAAGATCACGCACATTTATCTTTTTGCTGATCATCCTGATTCTCGGCCATATATAGGAATAGCACCTCCCTACGAATTAGTTTATAATCCTAATAGAAATGATAAGCTGCCATTTAAATATCGAATACCTATTAATATTTCTTCTATGCCCCCTGATACTATGGGATCATTTGAGATTTATCTTGACAGACACGACCCGCAGATAGTTCCAAATTATAAGCTTCGAATACATATTTCAAACGAGTACTATGATTTCTCGTTTCAAGCCTCGCATAGATCCAAGTGATGAAATTATAACCTGTGATTTTCAGATGATGGAAAATGGACTGCTGCATTTACCAATTATATTGAGAGCGATGAAGTATGACCACTATAGGAAAAAGTGAACGAGTCACCCAGGACCGAATAATCTCTCTTTTTCATGACGAGCTTGGCTACAGCTACCTCGGGAACTGGATTGACCGTGAAGGAAACAGCAACATCGAAAAAGGACTGCTCGAAACCTACCTGACAAAAAGCGGCTACACCCCCACCCAGATAGGTGTCGCTCTCTACAAGCTGGACATCGAAGCGAACAACCACAACCGAAGCCTCTACGGCAACAATCAAGCTGTCTATAGTCTGTTGCGTTATGGCGTTCCTGTGAAGACTGAGGCTGGAAAGGTCACTGATAACGTCTACCTTATAAACTGGCAGGAGCCGGAGAAGAACGATTTTGCCATTGCCGAAGAAGTAACTCTCAGGGGAAACCGCGAACGTCGGCCCGACATCGTGCTCTATGTGAACGGCATCGCAGTCGGCGTTCTGGAACTGAAGAACAGCCGTGTGACAATCGGTGATGGAATCCGCCAGAACCTATCCAACCAGCGGCCAGAGTTCAACGAATGGTTCTTCAGCACTGTCCAGTTCATCTTTGCAGGCAACGATTCCGAGGGCTTAAAATATGGCGCTATCGGCACGCCTGAAAAGTACTTCCTTGAATGGAAAGAAGACGAAAAGGACAATAGCCGTTTCAAGCTCGATAAATATCTGCTCAAGATGTGCAATAAGGACCGACTTATAGAGCTGATGCATGATTTTGTGCTCTTTGACGGCGGCGTCAAGAAACTACCACGGGTTCACCAGTATTTTGCTGTCAAGGCAGCACAGAAATATGTTATGCAGCACAGGGGAGGTATTATCTGGCATACACAGGGCAGCGGAAAAAGTATTGTCATGGTGCTGCTTGCCAAGTGGATAAAGGAAAACAACCCCAATGCCCGCGTGGTTGTGGTCACAGACCGCGACGAGCTGGACAAACAGATCAAAAGAATCTTCAATGATGCAGGTGAGGATATCAAACGAACCACCAGCGGCCGCGAACTAATTAGCTGTCTAGGAAAGGCTGCCCCGCGCCTCCTGTGCTCACTGGTCCATAAATTCGGGCGCAAGGGAGTTGACGATTTCGATGCGTATATCAGAGATCTGGAATCCCAGCCAGGTAAAGCCGTAGGCGACATTTTTGTCTTTGTGGACGAATGCCACCGCACCCAGAGCGGCAAATTGCACCGGGCTATGAAGGCGATCATGCCAGGTGCTGTCTTTATCGGTTTCACAGGTACACCACTGCTCAAGAAGGATAAACAGACCAGCCTGGAAGTTTTCGGCGGCTACATCCATACCTACAAGTTTTGTGAGGCGGTAGAAGACAAAGTAGTGCTCGATCTAGTTTATGAGTCACGCGACATCGACCAGCGCCTTGGCTCAGAGACAAAAATTGATGCATGGTTTGAGGCAAAAACCAGAGGACTTAACGACTGGCAGAAAGACGAACTCAAAAAGCATTGGGGCACCATGCAGAAAGTGCTCAGTTCACGCTCTCGCATGGATCAGGTGGTAACTGACATTATTTTTGATTTTGGCGTAAAAAAGCCTCGCCTGACCAGCGAACGCGGAAATGCTATTCTGGTAGCTTCAAGCATCTACGAAGCTTGCAAGTACTTCACCCTCTTCCAGAAGACACTTTTCAAAGGCAAATGTGCCGTGGTAACCTCCTACAATCCGCAGGCTCAGGACGTAACAAAAGAAGATACAGGCGCAAATACCGAAACAGAAAAAGAGTTCATCTACAATACTTACACCGAGCTGCTCAAAGATATAGAAACCAGGCCAGGAATGACAAAAACCGAGACCTATGAAGAGAAAGCAAAGGACCTGTTCACTAAAGAACCGGCGAACATGAAATTGCTTATCGTTGTGGATAAACTTCTCACAGGCTTTGATGCCCCTCCCTGTACCTACCTCTACATAGACAAGTCAATGAAGGACCACGGCCTGTTTCAGGCAATCTGTCGCACTAACCGGCTGGACGGAGACGACAAAGAGTTCGGTTATATTGTGGATTACAAAGACCTTTTCAAGAATCTGGTCAATGATAAGGGGACCGGAGCACTTCAGGTTTATTCCTCCGAACTTGACTACAGCGCTGGCGGCGCTAGTCCGGAAGTGTTGATGCAGGACCGCCTGAAAAAAGGTAAGGAACGCCTTGACAATGCTTTAGAGGCATTGGCTATACTATGCGAGCCTGTTGAGCCACCAAAGGGAGAACTGGAACACATTCACTACTTCTGCGGGAATACGGAAATCCCAACTGACCTCCAGGAACATGAAACTCAACGTGCTGCTCTCTACAAAGCTACTGCTTCACTCGTTCGTTCCTATGCCAACATTGCAGACGAGCTGGAAGCTGCAGGATATAGTAAATCAGATATTTCTCGCATTAAACAGCTACTGGACTATTATCTAAATATCCGCGAGATCATCCGCAGGGCTAGCGGTGAAAGTCTTGACCTGAAAGCTTATGAAGCAGATATGCGCCATCTTATCGACACTTACATCGAGGCAGCCGAGCCCAGAAAGGTTTCATCTTTTGAAGATATGCCTCTTCTGGACTTGATCGTAAAAACGGGAATTGACAAAGCCATTGCAACTCAGCTTGATAGACTGAAGGGCAACAAAAACGCTGTTGCTGAGACTATCGAGAACAACGTCCGCAGCAAAATAATCAAGGAACAACTGAACGACCCGGCCTATTACGAGAAGATGTCTGCCCTGCTGGAAGAAATTATAGCAGCCAGGAAGGCAAAAGCCATTGAGTATGAAGAATACTTAAAGCGGATTGCGGATCTGGTAAAGCAGGTGGAAGCCGGACATGAGGACGATATCGTCGATGTACTGAAGAAAAGCCCTGCTCTAAGAGCACTCTACAACAACCTGAAAGACTGTGGGAAAAAGTTCGAGGACCAGATAAAAGAAAACGACGAATATATATTACCCAGCGATCCGACTCTTGACCTGGCACTGAGACTCGATGAAACAATAAAAAGGGTAAGGTCTGACGATTGGCGTGGTGTTGAACCACGTGAAAGGACTATAAAGCACGCCTTGTACGAGATCCTGCACGACGAAACAGAGGTTAACCGTATCTTCTTTATCATCAAGGCACAAAGGGAATACTGATGAATACCCAGATCGAACTTGGTGATATCACAGTAGACGTAGTTTTCAAAGATATCAAGAACATTCATCTGAGCGTGTATCCTCCAGTCGGTAGGGTAAAAATCTCAGCCCCTTTGAGAATGAATATTGATACAATTCGTGTTTTCGCCATTTCCAGGTTAGGCTGGATCAAACAGAAACAGAAAAAGTTCCGGGAACAGGATCGTGAAACTCCCCGTGAGTACCTGGATCTTGAAAGCCATTACGTGTGGGGAAGACGTTATTTGCTTAAAGTTATTGAAGTTGATGGAGCACCCTCTGTAGAATTGAAACATAATAAGATGATATTGCGAGTGCGACCTGGAGCAGATGACAAAAAAAAGCAATCTGTTATTGATGCATGGTATCGTGAACAACTCAAAAAAGCTGTGCCACCGGTAATTGCCATGTGGGAACCACTTCTGGGAGTGAAGGTAGAGCGGTTCTTTGTTCAAAGGATGAAAACAAAATGGGGAAGCTGTAACCACAAAGCACATAACATTAGACTTAACACTGAACTTGCCAAGAAGCCAAAAGAATGTCTTGAATATACCATTGTACATGAAATGGCACATCTGCTGGAGCCAACACATAATTCTCGCTTTATAACGCTAATGGACCAGTTCATGCCAAAATGGCAGTTCTGCAAGGATAAACTGAACCAGTTACCGGTCAGCCATGAGGAATGGGCTTATTGATACTATTTCTTTGTAACCAATTCCCAGTTTCTATGTATCCTTTTCAAATTTAATTCCTTATGACTTCTTTAAAGTCACATTCAAGTTGGTTCAATACTTGCTTGCTTCATTTTTGTAAAATAAGGGCATTCTCCAAGCCCGTCATTATATATCTATATAAACTGTTATGAGCTGTGAAAGGAATCTACCTTGTTTTTGTTAACTGTAAACTAAAAATACTATGGTCTACCTATTGAGGAAAAGTTTCAGAGAGCCACAGCGTAAACCAGGAAATCTTTCTGAAAAAGCCGGGTTCCTGAGAAAAAATATATGTAACATTTGTATTAATACATTGAAGCTTACAAAATAGGACATAATATTATAAAATGACAAGTATTATATAGATATTATTTTCCTATTTTGCCGAAAGAATCTATCTCAATAAAACAAAGACTGAGGGATTATATTATTCGAAAATGTCCGCTTTCTGGATACTACTTTGAGAGACGGTGAACAAACACCTGGCGTTGCCCTTACAAAGGACAAGAAGCTTTTAATCGCCCGAGCGCTTGATGAGATGGGAGTCTCAATAATTGAGGCCGGTTCTGCAATCACTTCCAAAGGTGAAAGGGAGTCTATCAAGGCTGTTGCAAACGCAGGGCTTAAAGCTGAAATTTGCAGCTACTGCAGAATTGTAAAGTCCGATGTTGACCGTGCTCTGGAGTGCGATGTTGATTCTATCCACCTTGTAGCACCTGTTTCGGACCTTCATATAAGGACGAAAATCAAAAAGGACCGGGACGCAGTACGGCAGATCGCAGTTGAAGCCACGGAATATGCCAAGGACCACGGCCTGATTGTGGAATTGAGCGGGGAAGATGCCTCGCGTGCAGACCCTGAGTTTCTAAAAGCCATCTATGCCGACGGAATAGCTGCAGGCGCTGATCGGATATGTTTCTGCGATACTGTAGGTCTTCTGGTACCTGAAAGGACAACCAAAATTTTCCGGGACCTGACTTCCTCACTGAAAGCTCCTATCAGCATTCACTGCCACAACGATTTCGGTTTTGCAACTGCGAACACGGTTGCTGCCCTGGCTGCAGGGGCAAAACAGGCCCATGTAACTGTTAACGGGTTAGGTGAAAGAGCTGGAAACGCATCCCTTGAAGAAGTAGTAACGAGCCTGGAATGGCTCTACAAGTACAATACAGGTATCAAGCATGAGATGATCTACCGGACTTCAAGGCTTGTAAGCCGGCTTACAGGAATTCCCGTATCACCAAATAAGGCTCTTGTAGGTGGAAATGCATTCACTCACGAAGCAGGAATCCATGTCCACGGTCTTCTTGCCGATAAGGCGACCTATGAGCCGATGAGTCCGGAATATATCGGAAGGCAGCGTCAGATCGTACTTGGAAAACATGCAGGGCGCAGCTCGATTACTCTTGCCTTAAAGGAAATGGGGCTTGTAGCTGATGAGGCCCAGACCGAAGAAATTTTCAACCGGGTCA
Source organism: Methanosarcina sp. DH1 (assembly GCF_020804205.1). Taxonomy (NCBI): domain Archaea; kingdom Methanobacteriati; phylum Methanobacteriota; class Methanomicrobia; order Methanosarcinales; family Methanosarcinaceae; genus Methanosarcina; species Methanosarcina sp. DH1. The sequence goes on from NZ_WJBJ01000014.1 coordinate 31,334, forward strand.
AGCAGATGGGTGACCAGGGAAAACACGTAACTGATGCTGACCTGCACACTATTGCAGAAAACGTACTTGATATTTACAAGGAACCCCTGGTAAAAATGGAAGAGTTTACCATTGTGTCCGGAAACCGGGTGACTCCAACGGCATCGATAAAACTTAACGTAAAAGATAAAGCTATAATACAGGCAGGAATCGGGAACGGGCCTGTAGATGCTGTAATCAATGCAATCCGGAGAGCTGTAAGTTCCTGTGCGGAAGATATTATACTTGAAGAGTATCATGTAGACTCGATCACTGGCGGAACCGATGCCCTTGTTGAAGTAAGGGTAAAACTTTCCAAGGATGGGAAGGAAGTTACGGCAAGCGGAGCTAGGACGGACATAATTATGGCCTCCGTAGAAGCTGTAATGAACGGTATGAACCGCCTTATCCGGGCCGAGTGATTTCAGAAAATGAATTATATAGATTTTTCAGGAGGGCTGTTCTGTCCTCTCCTCTTTTTCCTGCTGGAAAAATTCTTGAAATCACGCACCGCTGATATTTCTGGATCAGGAAAAACCTTATCCATTATATAACATGATCGATTATGATATATTTACAAAATTAATAACTAGAAAATGTGAGTGTGAGAGATAAATATTTTTAATGAACACACCCTTACTGGAAATGCACTCATCTCCAGGTGAGTGCCCAGTAAAATCACCGTTAAGAAATAAAAAGGAGTTAAATAATGACAACCGGGTCAACAGAAAAAGTTAATGGCGCAAGGGCTCTGATCAAGTGCCTGGAAAAAGAAGGTGTTGACACCATCTTCGGATATCCAGGAGGGCAGATCATCCCCTTCTATAACGAAATTTATGATTCGAATCTGCGCCATATACTTGTGCGTCACGAACAGGCAGCAGCTCATGCTGCGGACGGGTATGCCCGTGCGACTGGAAAGACCGGGGTCTGTGTATCCACCTCAGGTCCCGGAGCAACCAACCTGGTAACAGGGATTGCTACCGCATATATGGACTCAGTACCTATTGTAGCCTTAACCGGCCAGGTTCCAACGTTCCTGATAGGTAACGATGCTTTCCAGGAAGCCGACATTAAGGGAATTACCCAGCCCATTACCAAGCACAACTACTTAGTACAGGATGTAAACGAACTCCCGAGAATCGTAAAAGAAGCCTTCCATATTGCTTCTACCGGAAGGCCTGGCCCGGTATTAATTGACCTTCCAAAAGATGTACAGAACGCGGAGATCGAGTTTTACTATCCTGACAAAGTAGAGCTTAGAGGATATAAGCCAACTTACAAAGGCAACCCCCAGCAAATCAAACGAGCCGCCGAGGAAATTGCAAATTCCTGCATGCCTATTATATATGCAGGTGGTGGCGTGATAAGTTCTAATGCTAGCGCTGAGCTTGTAGAGCTGGCTGAGACAATTAACGCTCCGGTTACGACTACTCTTTTGGGAATCGGTGCAATTCCTACCGAGCACCCTCTGCATGTTGGGATGCTTGGAATGCACGGGACCAAATACGCGAATTATACAATTCAGGAATCCGATCTCATTATTGCCGTGGGCGCAAGGTTCGATGACCGCGTGACCGGAAAACTTGAGTCCTTTGCACCCAACGCAAGGGTTATCCACATCGATGTCGACCCTGCAGAGATCTCAAAGAACGTAAAGGTCCAGATCCCAATCGTCGGAGACGCAAAACAGGTACTCAAGTCCCTTAATAAATATATCAAGCGCTGCAACTCCGAAGCATGGATTGAAAAGATAAAACAGTGGAAGAAGGAATATCCACTTACCTATAACCAGATGTCACCTGATGTTATAATGCCCCAGTTTGTCATCGAGCAAATCTCTGAGGCTTGCAAGGATGCAATTATAGTTACTGAGGTCGGACAGCACCAGATGTGGGCTGCTCAGTTCTTCAAGTATAAAAAACCCCGAACCTTCATTACATCAGGCGGTCTTGGTACGATGGGCTACGGTTTCCCTGCAGCCATAGGAGCAAAGGTCGGCAAGCCGGATAAAACAGTTATCAACATTGCAGGCGATGGTTCTTTCCAGATGAACTCTCAGGAGCTTGCAACTGTAGTCCAGAACGACATTCCGGTTGTTTCCGTGATCCTCAATAATGGTTATCTGGGCATGGTCAGGCAGTGGCAGGAGCTGTTCTATGACAAACGGTATTCTCACACATTTATTAAGGGCAGTGTCGATTTCGTCAAACTTGCCGAGGCTTACGGGGCTCTTGGACTGCGTGCGGAAAGGCCGTCCGAAGTAAGACCTGCAATCGAAGAAGCTGTCAACTCAGGTAGGCCTGCTGTTGTTGATGTGATTGTTGAGTGCGAGGCAAATGTTTATCCTATGGTGCCGGCAGGGGCTGCAATTAATGAAATCCTTGATATGGAAGAACATGCAGACACTCCCTGCGCCATGCCAAATTTGCGTAAGGCAAAAACTGATAGAGTTCTCGACCTGGAGGAGCAGTAATGAAACATACACTGGCAGTCCTTGTGGAAAATAGGTCAGGAGTCCTCTCAAGGGTGGCTTCGCTCTTCTCAAGGCGCGGATACAATATCGAGAGCCTGGCTGTTGGAGTCACTGAAGACCCCAAAACCTCCCGAATGACTATAGTCGTTGATGGAGATGACCATGTTCTCGAACAGGTTACTAAACAGCTTAACAAGCTCGTTGATGTGATCAAAGTTTCTGATATCGGGGGAGATGAAGCCGTAGAAAGGGAATTAGCTCTTATTAAAGTTGCAGCTGACGTAAGTGCGAGAACCGAAATTATCCAGATTGCGGATATTTTCAGGGCAAGGATAGTGGACGTAGCTCCTAAATCCATAACTGTCGAAGTAACTGGAGACGAAGCCAAAATCCAGGCAATTGAAAAACTCCTCAGGCAGTTTGGGATTAAGGAAATGGCCAGGACAGGTAAGATTGCTCTGGTCCGCGGCCCAAAGAAGGTTTAAATAATAAGGGCAGGTAAAGAAAGGTAGCTGCTTAATTATTTTTACAGATTGGGGCAGCCGGGGGCGTTTTAACCCCCCAAAGCTTCACTAAGAGTAAGCCTGAGGTCTCAGGCCTCTGCTAAAACTTCAAAAGCTGCCCTATCCGAAAAAAGCAACTTTCCATGAATCAACTTAGGTCGACTTAATTCACAGGGAAGTGAACGGATTTAATAAGGATTTAATAATAATATGCTTCCCACAAAATATTAGGAGCTTTGCTCAAAAACTGAAAAATTCATCAGGAGAATCTAATATGGCAAATATAATTTATGATAACGAAACTACTTTTGATGCACTTAAGGACAAAACTATCGCAATAATGGGCTACGGAAGTCAGGGTCATGCTCACGCTCGCAACCTCCATGAGTCAGGGCTTAATGTTGTTGTTGGGCTCAGAAAAAGCAGTTCAAGCTGGGCAAGAGCCGAGAATGACGGCCTGAAGGTCATGACTGTGGCAGAAGCTGCAAAAGCTGCAGATGTTATCATGATCCTCCTTCCTGACGAAAATCAGGCATCTGTTTATTATTCTGAAATCGCACCAAATCTGGAAGCCGGTAACGCACTTGCTTTTGCACACGGTTTTAATATTCACTACAACCAGATTGTCCCCCCGAAAAACGTTGATGTTTTCATGGCTGCTCCCAAGGGCCCTGGTCACATTGTCAGAAGAACCTATACCGAGGGTATCGGTGTCCCGGCTCTGATTGCAGTCTACCAGGATGCAACCGGAAACGCCAGGGAAATTGCTCTGTCATATGTCAAAGGGATCGGTGCAACCAGAGCAGGAGTCTATGAAACTACTTTCCGTGAAGAAACCGAAACCGATCTTTTCGGAGAACAGGTTGACCTTTGTGGAGGACTTTCATCTCTTATCAAGACCGCTTTTGAAACACTTGTTGAGGCAGGATACCAGCCTGAGATGGCTTATTTCGAAACCTGTCATGAAGTCAAGCTCATTGTTGACCTTATCTATGAAGGCGGGCTTGAGAGAATGTGGCATTCCGTTTCCAACACCGCAGAATACGGCGGTATGACAGTCGGCCCCAGGATTATTAATGATGAGTCCCGCGAAGCCATGCGTGAAGCCCTGAGAAGAATCCAGAACGGCGAATTTGCCAAGGAATTCGTGCTCGAAGGTATGGTCAACCACCCCGTACTCAAAGCCATGGAACGCCAGGAAAAGGAACACCAGCTTGAAGTTGTCGGAAAGCAGATCCGTGCAAACATCCCCTGGCTCAACAAGAAGATTGATGATGACTGATTCTACAGTAATTAACAACCTGTAGACAGAAAATTCATAAATCTGGAAATCTAAAACTCAATCCGGAGGGAAAGTAATGCCAGTAAAAGGAGAAAGCAAAGTCATTAACACTATCCTTAACAGACGGAGCGTCCGGGAGTTTACGGACAAAACTGTTAGCAAGGAAGATATCAGCATAATCCTGAACTCAGGGCACTGGGCTCCTTCCGGATTGAATAACCAGCCCTGGCGTTTCATTGTTATTCGGGACCGGGAGACCATCCAGAAACTCTCGGAATGCACGCATTATTCAGGTATCGTGGCAGGAGCTCCTCTGCTTATTGCGACTTTCCTGGACAATGAAACTTCTTATAACAGGACAAAAGACCTCGAAGCAATAGGGGCTGCAGTCGAGAATATGCTCCTCACCTGCTGTGATCTCGGCCTTGGCGGGGTTTGGCTTGGAGAAATCCTTAACCAAAAAGAGAAGGTCAATTCCATTCTTGACTGTCCTTCCGATCTTGAGCTAATGGCAGTTCTTGCAATCGGAGAACCAGTTCCAAAAGAAAGGACTTCAACACGTAGAGCTCTCTCCGAAATAGTGTTTAATGAAAAGTACGGCCAGAAATGGGAAGAGTAAAACATCCTGAGATTCTCAGGTTAAGTTTCCTTTTAATGGTTTTTAAATATTAAATACAAAAGGATATTTTAATATTATTAAGGATTAAGTTTATAAGCTATTTAGCACTATAACCAGCCAGTTAACTGACTATGGTTTTATCTGTTAACGAACTGATCTTAACTTTTTCATAGTGAAGGTCTGTAGTGTAGAGGATATCACTGGAGCCTCCGGAGCTCCGAACCTGGGTTCGATTCCCAGCAGACCTGTTTTTTAAAAAATCTGGTAAGGTATGGTTTTATTTTTTATATTATTTGCCGGGCAGAAAGTATAATACTGAAATAAAACAGAATATAAGTTAGAAGGTGTAATTTATGGCTAGAGGATTTAATCGTCGCTTCCTGCGTGCTGGAAGAAAGATATCTTTAATTCAGTTAATTCTCATAGCGATAATACTGTATTTTTTGCTGCGTATACTTTTGCCGCTTTTGTGGACTCTGTTTTTGATCGTCGTTCTGATTATACTCTTGAAAGTAGTTCTGGAAAACTTCTAATTAATTGTTGACTCATTTCAGATATTTCTGAACTTCTGGATGTTGGAACGTTTTATCTAGAAAGATCAGTAAATTAGTAACTACAATCAATGAATATTTACTAATACTATTTGAATTAAGTTTATTTTTATGACAATGGATTGATATTAAGAACAAAATTCAGTTGTTTTATGGGAAAATACTGGATTTCTAACTAAAACGTTTTCATAAAAACTCTATATTTTGTGGTTTGTGGCCTAGATTTCCACTTGATTTTATCAGAAAAAACGCTTGAAATGTATAGGTTTTATTACAAAACCTGTGCATAAACGAGAGCTTGAAATATACGAACTTTTGCTACACTGCAGTGCCTCTAGCATAATTGCGCCGTAGAAATAATTCAATAAACATAGGACTTACGCGGTTAAAATGAAAAATCGATAACGTTAAAACTTTAACTGTCTAATACACTAACTTAGTCACAACGCCTAATATGCTCGATTTGTACTTCAAGTGCGTAAGTTCTAAAAACAATACATTGGTCATCGGTAAAGGAGAAACCGTTATCAATTGCATTGATTTCCACAAAGTTTGTTAAACCATTCAGTGATATTAAGCTGGAGTTTGATATCAATTTCAGTTTAAACGCTCAAAATTTGGGCTTGATTTTTTGTTGAAATAGAGATCCGCGGCAAGAGAATTTCTTAACCGATGACCAATGAAAAACAATATTCTCTATGTCTTCAAAATGTAGCGAAGGATAAAAATATAAAAACAGTAACTCTCGTGAGGTCAAATAATGAAAGAAGCAGAAAAATCTGAATATTATATCCAAATAGACGAAGGATACATTGTGGCTGTTCCGAAGAATAACATACTTGATGTTGGTGATCACGTAATACTTTTCCCTCATCCTAATGGTGAAAAATACGCGATAAACGCAAATTTTTTTGAGAAAATTAGATCAGTGTTTCCTGACAATCCACTTCCGGTCCAAAAATTAAAACTTTTAATCGAAGTTAAATTATAATACTAACAAAATTAAACAACTTTTTAATCTTTATTAAGTTAAATATCAACCTAATATGACTACAGCAGACAATAAATTTTATACTATAAGTTTGATTGATATTTCTTTGATATAATGTATAGGGAACATTACTGCTTTGAGCCACCTAATAAAGATTCAACGATAGTTTGGAAATATCTAAAATTTCAATATTTTATTTCATTACTGGATAAAAACAGTTTATTTTTCGCTAGACCTGAGTTATTTGAAGATCCTTATGAAGGTTCCTATTCAAATGCTAATCGAACTGAAATGAATTCGCTACTAGAAAAATACGATGGAAACTCTGTAATAGCTCAAAATATACGTGCTTTACTTAAGAGCTCAAAAATAGAAACAGATGGAGTAATGTTAAACTGTTGGCACATGAATAAAGAGGAATCTGCTGCTATGTGGAAACTTTATTCAGATGACAATGCAGGCATTTCAATTAAATCCGACTTTGGCAGATTAAAAAATTGTTTTTCTGAGTGCCCGTATCCGGTCTATATTGGAAAAGTAAAGTATATTGATTGGAATCTTGAAAAAATACCTCAACAGAATGTATTTTCACCTTATCTATGCAAAAGGAGAAGTTTTGAATACGAAAATGAAATTCGAGCGTTAGTTTACACTGTAAGGCGTGATGGTGAGATGTGCTATATAGATAAAAACCAAGTTTTTCAAAAGTGTGAATTTACTAATGATGGTATATACGTTCCAATTTCACTAAATATATTAATTGAAAAAATATACGTTTCTCCCAAGTCATCAAAGTGGTTCTTAGAATTAGTGAAATCAATTTCAAAAAAATACGGGTTGAACAAAGAAATAATTCGATCGAATTTATACGATGGACCATCTTAATATGTTTTAACCATCGATTAACAAGTAGGCTAATTGCCCGATTCTTGAGAATATTTGAATTATTTATCATACAAGCAGTTAAAAGATCCTTTCAGACAATAAGTCTATTTTCTTTATTTAAACTATAAATATTTGCAAATTGCCCTGCAATTTACATTTCGACCCCCCTCTCAAAAATAATGTGATTTTTGCAACAACTATATAACTTTATAGAATCAGATGCGGGCACATGCTCAACAAAATCAATGATTTTAACTTGAATCCCACAATGTTCAAAAAAATCCAGTTTAAATTTATAAAACAAATTAAAAATTTAGTTGTATGTGGAGACACATATTGAATCATACGTAATTAATATGGAAGTAAAAGTAAAATTAATAACGAACTGTGTGAATAAAAAATTAAGTTGTGTTTTTTTGGAGGGAGTCGAAATGTAAATTTTATCAAACATTCTTATCGGATTTAGGTGTTCATCTATACAACGATTTGTGCATCTCTATTAAATTTTATAATGACTACGTTCAGACGACCTCGATGTTGTAAAAGAGGCAGGGAATCTTTTTATTGGAGAATTGCTTTATAATTTCCAATGTTTCTATAGCTTCATTCTTTATGCCCTTAAGAGGAAACTCATGTAACTAAGAGGAATTGGCGTGAAAAACAGGAGATTTTTTCTAAATTCTGTATATAGCATGTTTTTGGGTTCAACAATTCTTAATGTAAATAATCCTTCCAGAACTTTTTTTTATAACTATACAATTATAAATATAAAAATACAGTTTAAAATATTCCCAAATATGCCTGAAAAACGAATAATGTTTCATAGTGTTTAGTAAGAAGTCATAAATTTCAAGGAGATGTATACACGTTATTTGACCAATATCTGTCTATTAAGAATAATAATGAATTTTATTATGATCTCCTCCAGGTGACGCCATTGTTAACACGAGAATTAGGGATCTTTTTATTGGTAGGTTTTCTTCTTCTTGCAAGTGTTCCTACAGCTTTATGCGCAACTAGCTCATCAATAGTGTACGTTGCGGGGGATGGCACTGGAAAATATAACTGTGATGGAAAAGACGATCATATACAGATAAATCAGGCCCTTAAGTTTGTAGCTGGTAACTCTAAATACACCACTGTCCACCTCAAAGGTCCTTTTACATATGTTATTGACGATACTCTTTTAATCGGTAGTAATACTATTCTCGAAGGGGATTCAAGTGCTGTAATCAAGCTTGCTAATAATGCAGGCTGGGTTGCAATGAAACCCTTGATCAAGCAGATGAGTACTTCCGGGAATAATAACATTGTAGTAAGAGGTTTCAAGGTTAATGGAAACCGTAAAGGCAATTCCAAAGTTTCGTTGGGTGGCGGGTACTATAATATAATGTACTTCACTAACTGCAACAATATCAAAGTATACAATATGTATATGTATGATGGTCTCGGCGATGGTCTGAGGGCAAATTCCTGTAAAAACATTCAGTTTTATAACAACAAGATAGACAAACTGGGGCACGATGGCCTGTTTGCTATTCGTAGTCAGTATGTACAGGCCTGGAAAAACAGGATAACCTGCAGGACTAACAGCGGTCTTAGAATCTGGAACTCAAACGGTGTAAGACTCTATGGTAATGTGATTGACTCTTTCTATGACTGGACTGCAGGCGGTCCGGGGATTCAGATAGAAAAAGGTGGGACTGGTACAGGTACTATGGATAATATTAGTATATACAATAATGTTATCCATAACACCTATGGCCCTGGGATCTGGATTTTCAATTATGATACTACTTCTTCTAGTAAAGATCTTGGAAAAAATATTCGTATTCACCATAATGTCTTTTACAGAACAGGCACCAATCCCAGCATTAAATGGGTTGGCGGTATTGTAATTAGTGGATTCCACAATACCTACATTGAAAATAATGTCTTTGATGGCATATATCATGTGGCTATTGCCAATTTGTATCCAGAAAATTATTCTCCAAATTACGCGTCTACATCTCCATACATAACAATTGCCCGCAACAATATAATTGTAAATACCCTGAAACGTAAAAAGAGTCCAAGTGGGACAGGGTATGGTGTGATGAATTATCTTATCAGTAACAACCATAAATTATATATGCAGTATAACTGCCTCTACAAAAATGCAGTAGGAAATTATAAAAATTGCACATCGAAAACTGACATCTATGTAAATCCACTATTCGCGAGCCAGACAAAACATGATTACCATCTGAAGTCAAAAACTGGAAGATGGAATGGAAAAACCTGGGTTAAAGACACAGTAATCTCTCCCTGTATTGATGCCGGACATCCATCGTGGGGTTATTCTCAGGAACCGAAACCCAACGGAAGCAGGATTAATATAGGCAGTTACGGAAATACAATATATGCATCAAAATCAAAGAGTTAACGCATTATATCTGCGTTACTCCTTTTTTTGAGTTGGAAAATTCTCCCTTGAATTTGAAGAGGATACTGAAAAAGAAATCCTGTAAATTCTTAAAATTTGAGAACAAAACCATGGATTCTGAATAAATTGTACTCTTTTCCAGGAAAGGAAAAGAGTATTTCAAATCAGTAATTTCTAGAGCTCCGATTTCTAGAGCTCCGATTTCTAGAGCTCCGATTTCCAGAGCTCAGATTTCTAGAGTTCAGGAATAAAGCGATATTATTTATAAAACGTTTTTAAAGTTGAGAGCATCAGGTTTCGGAAAAGTCCTTCGGTTTCCACCTTTAAAGAGTCGTCATTCATACATTTTACGGCTTCTTTTAAGGGTTCTTCCGAATCAAGCACTTTTTGTATGGTTTTTTCATCGGTTTCCACTGTAATGGAAGGCCCAAATTTTGAATTCGGATCAGTAGGAGTTTCATAGCTGTAGAAATCTCTTATTTTTCCTCCTCCCATAAGTAAGGTCACGTAAAGCATCTCGCCGTTCTCAAGTTTGATTTTCCCGGCAATTTCCTCACTGGCCACAAGTCTTTGCAGAACTTCAGGAACTTTATCAAAATTATTGTTATAAAGCTCGGCTTTTGCACTCAATTCTGCAAAGAGAGCATTTTCGGTAGTAGTATTCTCTGGAGCATTATACAGGTCGGCTTTTTGAATATTGCCTGCATCTGAAACCGCTCCTGCTATCGGGACAAATAAAAGCATAACAAGAATGAAAAGACTTAAAGCTCTGGTTTTGCTGCAAGGAGACATAGCTGAAAATAAGAGGCAGGAATATAAAAAAGTTATTGATACAAATATTACACTGAAGTATGACAAAAAACTAGAAAATAAGACTTACTCAGTTGAACTGAAAAATCAACAGCACCTGACTCTTAACTGTCTAAAACGTAACTTTAATACACAGTCTTTGACGTAATTGAGATTTTATTCCTCAAGTAAGTCTTGTGAAGTCATTAGATATTTATCCAAAGTAAAGTTAAATTGTTTATGAAATACAAAATAAAGAGAAAACGAAAAAATAAAAATGGAGGTTATTATTAGATATTGAGCCCGTTTTTGGAGGCCTGGAAGACAGGCAATAAAAATGAATTAAAGCACTAAAATCAATTAAATTTGCTTTAACGATTAAATATTGTATCATACATTATATAAAGATATCTATTTGTTTTCTATTTGTTTGACTCAGTTTCATAATTTAGTGATTTCTCATTTTTTCCGTCCTTAAAACTTCACTTTTCTCTGCTAACTGCTCAAATAAACTGTAATAATCCTTGAGAAATGATTTCTTTGGCAGGAATGCCAAAGAATTATTTTACTCCGTTAATTGTTTCACTGAATTTTTTGACTAAAATCGATACGCTCCGCTACTTAATCCTTAACTCAGCTCTCAAAAATATCTTTTACTAAAGCTTAAATGGAGTAAATAATCTGAACAATTCCAGAAATGACTTTTGTGGTTTCTTGAGCAAATTTAATCTTCTCATTTGAGCAAGTTTGATCTGATTCTCAATTCCTTTATCAGTCCTGAACTGCTTCTTGTTATCCGTTTTTAGACTTTTTGAATAATAACTTTCAATAGGATTATTTGTCGCCGGCGCTCCTGGAAGATAATGGAACAAAGTAAGATTTAGCCAGTGTTTATTGATCATCCACAATCGTTTTTGAACCAATTCATCATATGTTCTTATATTTTCCATTAATTTATTGAAGTTATATTTTGCTTTTTCAAGACTATTAAGTGGAAGATTTTCCTTTTTYCGTCTTCTTTCAAGCTTTAATTCATTTCTATACTTGTAAAATTTCTTTTTTGCKTTTTTACTCCATTCCTGATGTTTTTCTTCTTTATTAACTAGATTAGGTTCTTCAGATAGAAGTTCTTCCAGAAATTTAATTTCATTCTCTCGATTGTAAAATATATTCAATAACCTGTACTTCAATAATTCCTGTTCAATTGTTGTATTTTTTGGGAAATCACTAACAATAAGCTTGTTTAAGTGCATTAAACAATATTGATGGACTAACTTATCCCCAAAAAT
>NZ_WJBJ01000014.1:43171-96847 GCF_020804205.1 Methanosarcina sp. DH1
AAGTAGCGGAGCGTATCGATTTTAGTCAAGAAATTCAGTGAAACAATTAACGGAGTAAAATAATTCTTTGGCATTCCTGCCAAAGAAATCATTTCTCAAGGATTATTACAGTTTATTTGAGCAGTTAGCAGAGAAAAGTGAAGTTTTAAGGACGGAAAAAATGAGAAATCACTAAATTATGAAACTGAGTCATAAATTACATCTATTTATAAAATTCTTTATTCAGCATATACACGGAGGCAGATTTATGGAACTTGATATCAATGAGCAGGATCCTGAAGATATGGATCTTACAGATGTTGTGCTTGAATACGATGATATTGTATCTGCAATCTCAGTTCTGGAAAAGCGCAGAGAGGAATTAAGAACTCATATCCTCAACACCTTCAAGGAAAAAGAGATCGATGTATTGAGAGTTGGAGATGTGGAACTCAGGCGGCAGAAGGTTGACTGGAAACTCTGGCGCATCAACAGGTTAAAACCCTATCTTACGAAGAAAGGTCTCTGGGACATAGTTGAATCAGTTGACAGGAAAAATCTCAGCAGATTGATAGAAAAAGGAATCCTGACTGAAGAAGAACTTCAGGGTACATATGATGTAGAGACGCGTTACAATTTACGTGTAAAAAGAACCTAACAAATAGGAAGAAGTATTCTGAAGGAGCAGGAACGAATTTTCAGGTGAAGAATCGGGATACTATGCAGTGTACACGTAGGCAGGTTCCGAATGAATGAAATGAAGTAAAATCTAAATGAATAGAGAAGCCTTTAAGTGAAAACCCGAGAAAAGTAATTTTTTTCATTTCTTCTTTTTCATTTTCTTTTTTTCATTTTCTCTTTTCATTTTCTTTTTTCGGTTCTCTATTTCTCTGAATTTCGAATATGGCAGCTTTTTTAATATATTATAAAATTGTTTTTTTAATATTTCATCTGTCGTTTTTTATTCAGATAGGGAGACGGCCAACTATTTATATCCAGCCGAATAAAATCTCTTTAAAGGTAAATTTCAGGAGGTTTTTAGACATGGAGATTGATGCTGTAGACGAGCTGGTGTTTCATGTAATCGAACAGGTTGCAGCTGATGACTGTGACTTCGATAAGGTCGTTGATTTTGTCGTTTCTTTCTCAGATGAGCATTCGCTTTCCCAGGAAATCCTGCTGAAACTTTCATCTATTTTTGAAAAAGATTCAATGTGCCGGGAGAAATATGTAATTATCAGAGCCTGTGCTTTGTTATTCTCAGGAAAAGCCCAGGAAGAAACCCTTATGGAAGCAGGAAAAACAGCTTATTTACTGGGACTTGATGAACTTGCTGTACGGGAATTCAAAGAACTTCTCCAGCAAAACCCCAAAAATGTAGAGGCACTTTGCGGGTATGGGATAGTTCTGGCGAGAGAAGGAAAAAACGATGCTGCACGGGTTCAATACGAAAAGGCTCTGGAAGTCAACCCTTCTCACATAGATACGCTTTGCAATTACGGCTGCCTGCTTTACAGGCTCAAAAAACTGGATGAAGCCGAAGAAGTATATAACCGAGTTTTGATTCTTGACCGAAATAATGTGAGCGCCCACTGTGGATATGGGATTCTACGTTCCAAACGCGGGAAAATGACGGAAGCAAGTTACCACTATACTCGAGCTCTTGAACTTGAGCCTGGTCATGTGGAATCCAATTTTCGCTATGCCCGTCTCCTTGAAGAAAAAGGAGAACCTCTTGATGCCGAGAAACATTACATAGTAGCCCTCAAAGCCAATCCTGATGACCCGCGCCCGCACCTTTTCTATGCCCGTTTGCTTGCAGAACACGGGTTTATTCACGGGGCAAGGGTGCACTTCAGGTGTGCTCTTAAACTGAACCCTGAGGATGTTGAATCTCATTGTGAATATGCCAGCCTGCTTGCCAGATTTGGACACAGGCACGAAGCTGAGGTACAGTACAAAAAAGCTCTTGAGCTTGACCCCGGGCACTTCGGAACCCTTAGAGGGTATGCAGATTTGCTAAAAGAAAAGGGGCAGTATACAGCCGCCGAAGAAATTTACAGGCAGGCCGAATTCTTTAAACGGAGCGCCTGATAAAAGAATGCCTGATAACCGATTAATATAGCCTGATCGGTTCGATTCCCATTTTTTCCATAAGGCAAGCAGGGATATCGAGTATCTCCAGGGCCGAATCGATAATAATCCCATCGGAAGTTGCCAAAACTATCTTTTTTCCAGAATTTCCTCCCTCATTTTTCAGCTCAAAGTCCGCGATTTTTGAGGTTTTTGCCTCGCCTAAAATTCCGTATTCTTTCATTTTGTGGCGAATGAAACCTGCAAGCTCTCCACTTCGGCTAATCTGGGCGTCAAGGAGAAAAACAACTGATTTTGGACCTGTTTCGGAAAGAAACTTTAGGACTGCATTGATGGCTTCTTCGATATCTTCGGCCTGTTTTGCTTTGCTAAAATAGTAGCGTGTATCTCTTATGTACCCGTCATCACAGAACCACATGGGTTCTTTTTTTAGCAGGCTGTCCACACTTAGCAGGACATTATACCCGTCAAGGAGAAGATCCCTATCTTTTATGTCTGTGCATGCTACTTTTTTATTTATTCTGGAAACTATCCTGTCCGGGGGCATGATCACTCTTGTGAGAATGTATCGTTCTTCCAGACTGAGCTGGAAGTGGTCAGCCACAAAGCGGATGGTCGCAAACTTCGGATAGCTCCACCGGAGTATGCTCCGGATATCCCGCGCAGGTTTGAGTAATTTTTCTTTGAGTAATTCCTCTTTCAGACAGGAACCAGAAAGATCGGCTGAACTTACATGCGTATCTCTCATTAATGGTTTTCTCCTTTTGGGAAGGGAGTTCTTTAAATGAGTGAAGATATATGTTATATATACATATTTGCAGAAATAAAAATACTAATGTGATCTCAGGCCATCGGTTTGCCTCTTTGGTTTTTATTTCGGTTCTGTTCAATTTTGTCTTGATTTTCAGCTGTGGGCCAGCTCACGGTTCCAGCTGGAGGGTTTATTATGGAAATATTATGGCTGGCTCAGGAAGAAGTAACAAGTGTTATAGATATGAGTTCTGATATGCAGGTCGTAGAAAGGGCTTTCAGGCAGCATGGGTTGGGCAGAGTTCAGATGCCTCCCAAGTCCTACCTTTACTATACGGCATATAACGGAGACCTGCGGACAATGCCTGCATATCTTGAGGAGGAGAATATTACTGGCGTGAAAATTGTAAATGTCCATCCCGGAAATCCGGATCGTGGGCTTCCCACGGTAATGGCGCTTATTGTCCTCATTTCTCCGGAAACAGGTGCTCCTATGGCAATTATGGACGGAACCTACCTGACTGATATCCGGACAGGAGCTGCAGGAGGAATTGCTGCAAAATACCTTGCAAGAAAGGATTCAAAGGTTATAGGGCTTGTTGGGGCCGGAAATCAGGCAAAGACCCAGTTAAAAGCTCTCTGCGAGGTTTTTGAACCCGAGCTGGTAAGGGTTACTTCCAGGACAAAGGAGAGCTCTGAACAATTTATACGGGAAATGGCAAATATTACTCCCTGTGAAATCCGTTATGAAGAAAACATTAAGAAGGTCTGCGACTGCGATATCCTTGTTACGACCACTCCTTCCAGAAAACCTATCGTAAAGGCCCAGTGGATCAATGAAGGCACTCACATAAACGCAATAGGGGCTGATGCAGTAGGAAAAGAAGAACTTGATCCCGAACTTTTAATCAGGTCCAAGATAATTGTGGA
Organism: Methanosarcina sp. DH1; assembly: GCF_020804205.1. NCBI lineage: Archaea > Methanobacteriati > Methanobacteriota > Methanomicrobia > Methanosarcinales > Methanosarcinaceae > Methanosarcina > Methanosarcina sp. DH1. The sequence continues at coordinate 46,925 of NZ_WJBJ01000014.1, forward strand.
TGATATTGTCCAGGCCCTTCACTCCGGAGAAGTAAACGTTCCCCTCTCCAAGCACTATATCTCGGAAAACGATGTTCATGCCGAGCTCGGTGAGGTAATTGTCGGCCTGAAACCAGGCAGGACAAGTGATGAAGAAATTACGATCTTTGATTCAACAGGCCTTGCTATTCAGGACGTTGCAAGCGCACACCTGGTTTATGAGAGGGCTGTCAGTAAAGGGCTCGGGAAGCATGTTCTTATGTTCTAACCTCCCGAGTCCCGTCTCGGGAGGACGGGTCCGTTTCGCTCACTTAGTTCGCTCAAGCGGGGCAATTTCTAGAGATATACACGAATTTTGCTTAGGGAGAACTGTCCAAGTTGCACTTTGGGTCACATAATATAGCCTTTTGAATAAACTGCTTGCCCGCAAGCCTTTTCAAAAAAGGCTTGAGCGAAAACCTGAGAAACGACGTTATCGGTGTGATCACAAGCCTTTTGAAAAAAAGCTTGAGCGAAAAAAAACCAAGCAACGAAGTTATTGGTGTGATCACAAGTCTTTTTAAAAAAGGCTTGAGCGAAAAAACCAAGCAACGACGTTATCTGTGTAATCAACTAGCCCAACGGTTGCAGCCAAACGGTTACGGGTCAACGGTTGCTCTGAAGAGACAATTTTAGGTAAACATTGCTTTCCGTCCGGCAAGTGGACTAATTTTTAGAGTAAAGGTTATTCGCGTCTTTGATATCCTGGTCGCTACAGAGGTTGTAGCGGATCAAAGCCAGAGTTGTTGCGGGTCAGAAGTGATGAATATAAGAAGGGTGGGATTATTTTTTCCCACATTTTATTTCTTTTTCGTGGTTGTAAAGTCCGAATGGGGATTTCCTTACACGATGGTCTGTAGTATAGTTAGTTAGGATCATTGAAAGCTAAAAAAGAAAACAAATAGGTCACAGGTATTCCTTCCTGGTTAGAAGCAAGAGAAGTTTAACATGAATCTTTAAATTCGAAACTATAATAGAACAAATTCACAATGCATAAATAACTAGCAGTAAACCATATATTATTGAGTGGTTTCTGGAGGCCGGTTATACACTCCACGAATACTGTACTTTGTCCCCAAATATTCCAGGTTTTTAGTTCCGACTATTATTAATGTTCTCCTGAACCACTCAATTCTTTTTTTACGGTCAATACTCTTTTTACGCACAATGCCTTTTCTAAAAAAGTTTAATCAGGTGCTCTACCTTGTACACCTGAATATTCTGGTGCCGGCAGTTTTCATATCCTTATTTTTCATATCCTTATTTTTCATATCCTTATTTTTCATATCCTTGTTTTTCAGATACCTATTATTTCGTAGAGTTTTTCCATTTCAAGGTTCTGCTCAACTACATTTGCAAGTTCTTCGTAGGCATCGCTTTCGGTCATGGCGTTTTCAGGGCTGTACTCAAGTCCTTTTTTCTCGTAGAGGTATTGCATAAGAGCGTCTCTTATATTTTTATTGTCGAAGAGTCCATGCAGGTAAGTTCCGATTACCAGGCCTGTCTCATCGATTGCTCCGTCATTTCCGAAGATGTTACGGGAAGAGTCGGTTATGCCCATATGGATTTCATATCCTTTTATTTCCTCTCCGTCTATTGGAGCTAGTATCGGGCCGTAAGCATTCACCTTTTTCGTGACCTGGATTGTCCTCTTTTTGTATTCTCCGAACTTTGTCCCTATGTTCAGAAGTCCCAGGCCTTCGAATTCTGCTTCGACTCCGTTTTCAACTCCGGAATCATAAATTGTTTTTCCGAGCATCTGGTAGCCGCCGCAGACCCCGAAAATTGGGATTTTTCCCTTATATGCCTGGATTTTCTCTGCCATGCCGCTTGCTTTAAGGTCGAGAAGGTCATTAACCGTGTTCTTTGTGCCCGGAATCATGATCGCATCCGGAGTTCCGAGGTCTTCGTCAAGTTCCACATAGCGGATTTTAGCAGATCCTTCCAGGGGCTCGAAGTCCGTAAAGTTCGATATTCTTGGCAGGCGGATGACTGCTATTTCTATTTCTTTTTCGTTTTTCTCGGCTTCTTTATCTTCAAGTGAGACCGAGTCTTCAGAAGGAATGTTAAGCTTAAAATAAGGAAGCACTCCAAGTACCGGAATGCCGGTCTTTTCTTCAAGCTGTTTCAGGCCTGGCTTCAGGATTTCCAGATCGCCTCTGAATTTGTTTATAATAAATCCTTTGACGTTTTTCCGTACATCTTCTGGAAGAAGTGCAATTGTACCGTAGAGGCTTGCAAAAACGCCTCCTCTTTCTATGTCTCCAACAAGGATTATAGGAGCCTGTGTAAGCCTTGCAGTGCCGATATTTACAATATCTCTTTCGTAGAGGTTAATCTCGGCAGCCCCTCCCGCTCCTTCCATGACAATGATATCATGTTCTTTGAAGAGCCTTTCAAGAGCTCCTTCAAGTACTTCATTCATTTCTGCGATGGAATCGTAGTACTGACCTGCGCTCCTGTCGGCGTAAGGTTCTCCCAGCAGGATTATCTGGGAAACGCAGTCTCCTTTGGGTTTTAGAAGAACGGGATTCATATCGGCAGTGGGCTCAGTGCCTGCGGCTTTTGCCTGAATTGCCTGGGCAATGCCGATTTCCTTTCCGTCTTTTGTAATCCAGGAATTCAGGCTCATGTTCTGAGCCTTGAAGGGGGCAACCCTGTATTCTCTTGAAAGGATTCTGCATATGGCAGTCACGACTGAACTTTTCCCAACATGGGAAGCAGTTCCCAGGATCAAGACGCTTTTCTTTTCCATTTTTACCACACCTTCTGCTCGAACGCTTCTTTTTTAAACTTACTTTTATAATTCTTATAAATTGGCTGTTATTTTTCTCCTGAGGATGAAAATCAAGTAAACTTGTTTATTTTAAATATTTCTTTTCTTATACTTCAACTAAAGAATAAATACTTTCGGATTCACCGAAGGTTTTGTTTATCTACTTTAAAAAACTGACCGGATTTCAGGCTTTTACCTTTTTTGGAGCAAGTAAGCACATGACAAAAAACCACAATCTTGGAAAGCACATTCTTGATGCGGTCTGGAGTAAACTTGTAACTTATACTTCCTACAAAGCTGAAAACGCTGGTAGAAAAGTAATACTTGTTAATCCTAAGAATACCTCTCAAATGTGCTCTGTCTGTGTTCAGATAGTCAAAAAAGAACTATCAGAGAGAACTCATAATTGTCCTTTCTGTGGATTATCTATTGACCGTGATCTTAATGCTGCTATAAATCTTCTCAGATTGGGATTACAATCTGGCCGTAAAATCGGAAGATGCCCGTCACTTCAATGATGGGAGTAGTCACCTGATGTTTACATAATAAAGCGTAGCGAACAAGAGTGAACAAAAACCTTGTGCAGGAATTCTCATCAACTGATCACTGTATTATCGTTCTCTGTTAACTTATTAATTCTACTTAATATCTGAAATAAGCTGCAGGAAAAGGCTCCCATAGGGTACATCTATAACATATTTTAATTCCTAATATTTTTTAATTGAATCCCAATACAAATATTTATATTGATTGGCAGATATTTATAATGTAATGGAAAACAGTAGAGAATATCAGCTTTACCTTGAAGCTCTGGACACTGAAAGATCGGCGTGGGGAAGACGAACGGCAGTAAAGCGGCTATGTGATTGTAAAACTGAGGAGTCTCTATACTACCTGAATGAGCTTATAGTTGACAGATATTGCATTGTGCCTGATTGGCTCAAGAAGATCGCAAGAGAGTATTACGTATCTCTATGCCTCGAATTTCTCTGAGATTAATCTTTTATGAATTTGGTTTTTTCGGGGCGTTTTTCGGAAAAACACATATAGGAGAAGTAGTAACTTCAGTAATTCACTAAAAATCCCTTCTCTATGTGTTTCGTTTTTTAACAGGAAAGATATCAGTGCATAAAAGTACCTGATAATTGCGTTTTTAGATGAGGTCTCTGGTTTAACCACAATTCTCATCCTGTATGAAGATTCAATAGCAAAATCTTCTTCTGTAAACTGCACTAACCCCCTGGAGACCATTTGACTTCAAAAACGACAAAATTTAGATCATCACATTCTCATTTTTTTGCATTTAAGCTACTTAACGTCAATCTCACATTCGACCCACTCTTGAAAATGAAACTTATTCATACTGCAAAAAAATTTGAAAATAAGATTTGCTGCTTCGTGAAAGCACTATTCAGGAGAAGCCTCACAACATCTAATGTTGTAAGGCTTGATCCCACTTTACTGATTAGCAGCTAATGTTTCTTCCTTAATTACTCTTTTGTCGGGATTCTCATTCTATAGAATGAACGCCAGACAAAAAACAGACCAATCAACAGGAATATGCCACCTGCATAGGGAGCTATGTTCCGGAAGGACTCGGAAATAGCGATTTCCATGGCTAATAGGCCAAACAGGGTGGTGAACTTGATGATTGGGTTGAGGGCAACTGATGAAGTGTCTTTGAAAGGATCGCCTACAGTATCGCCTACCACAGTAGCTTCATGTAAATCGGTACCTTTCTCCTGAAGGTCCACTTCAACTACCTTTTTAGAATTATCCCAGCACCCACCAGCATTTGCCATAAACACGGCCTGGAACAGTCCAAATACTGCAATGGAAATCAGATATGAAATAAAAAGCGCCACCGAATCATTTCTGGAGACTGGGGCAGAAAGACAGGAAAATGCCAGAGTAAAGGAGAATATGGTGATAAAAATATTGAACATACCCTGCTGTGCATACTGGGTACAGATTTTTACCACTTCTTTTGACTTTTCCGTGGATGCCTTCTGGCTGGCGTTTTCATCAAGCTGAATATTTCTCTTAATATATTCGACTGCCCGGTAAGCTCCGGTAGTTACGGACTGAATTGATGCTCCTGTAAACCAGTAAATTACACAGCCGCCCGCTAATAATCCAAAGATTGTATAGGGATTAAGCAGAGTCAGGATTTCTTCAGGTTGTACACCGAGAACATCTTTAATAACAAGAATCAAGGAGAAGATCATCGTTGTAGCGCCAACCACGGCTGTGCCTATTAAAACCGGTTTGGCTGTGGCCTTAAAGGTATTTCCTGCTCCGTCATTTGCTTCAAGATAATGTTTGGCTGTATCAAAATCAGGTTTGAAGTTGAATTCTTTCTGGATCTGTTCCTTTACTTTAGGAATGGTTTCTATGAGCGATAGCTCGTAAATGGATTGAGCGTTATCAGTCACAGGTCCGTAACTGTCAACTGCGATGGTAACAGGGCCCATGCCCAGCATCCCGAAAGCTACTAGGCCGAATGCGAATATGGAGGGATAAATCATTATCTCGCTCAAGCCGTATCCGCTGGCATAGTAGGCAACGAACATTAGCAAAAAGAAGACCATGCCTATCCAGAATGAACTGAAGTTTCCTGCAACCAGTCCGGAAAGAATGTTAAGAGACGGCCCACCTTCTCGGGAAGCTTTGACAACTTCGGCTACGTGCTTGGAATTTGGGCTGGTAAAGACTTTAGTAAATTCGGGAATTAAAGCCGCTCCCAGGGTACCGCAGCTTATTATTATTGAGAGTACAAGCCAGAGATTCTCCAACTCTACAGGCACTCCGGAACCAGGTCCCAGGATGTAATAGCTTACAGCAAAGGTTCCAATTATAGAAAAAATAGAGGTAATCCATATTAGGCTGGTCAGAGGTTGTTCAAAATCAAAATCGTCTTTGCTACTGAATCTTGCCTGGCTGAGTGCCCTGTTGATGTAGAAAGAAGCTACAGAAGTAATAATCATGAGTATACGCATGACAAAGATCCAGGTAAGCAGGATGCCGGTCAGGTCAGGCTGTACAGCCAGAACTATGAAGGAAACAAGGGCAACTCCGGTCACACCATAAGTTTCGAATCCATCTGCTGTTGGCCCTACGCTGTCACCTGCATTATCTCCAGTACAGTCTGCAATAACGCCTGGATTACGCGGGTCATCTTCCTTTATTCCAAAAACTATTTTCATAAGGTCGGAGCCGATGTCGGCGATTTTGGTGAATATCCCGCCTGCAATACGTAAGGCGCTGGCTCCCAGAGATTCTCCGATTGCAAAGCCTATAAAGCTTGAGCCGGCTAATTCTCTGGGAACAAACAGCAGTATAATTAACATCATTATCAGCTCAACGCAGACCAGAAGCACACCTATGCTCATCCCAGCGTCGAGAGCGATGTTTAATAGTTTCAGGGGTTTTTTCTCCAGGGAGACAAATGCGGTTCTGCTGTTAGCCAGGGTATTCATACGAATTCCATACCAGGCGACCGTGTAAGAACCCAGTATCCCTAAAATGGTCCAGGCCATGATAAGCAGTACTCCGCTCAGAGGCATTTTCTGAAGGAAGCCAAAGTAAAAGGCTATACATAAGCCGATGAAAACAAATAATATACACAGCAGTTTACCCTGCTGGATAAGATAAGTTTTACAGGTCTCGTAAATCGTGTCGGCCACATCCAGCATTGACTGATGGGCCCTGATTTTTTTTACCTTCGTAAACTGGTAAAGACCAAACAGCATACCTAATACACAGACTACGATACCCCAGAGCAGCAAATTGTTTTGCTCCTGGCTTAAATTCGGAATTTTAAGATTCGCCTCACTGGCAGCTGCTATTGCCGGTGTTAGCGACATTATGGCCAGGCTAAAAAGGCTTTCTAGTGTTGCCTTGACCACCTTATTTTTGGTTATAATCTCCATTTAGCCGATCACTTCTCTCATCACATTTTTGACAGATAAATTGGTTAAAGGTTAATCTCAATGAAAGTGTAAGCAATTATCTTTATGATTTTGTGCAGTTTGTGGGGAGTTAAGGTCTTTTAAATGCGTTGAACCTATATAACTGCCATTCTCCGGTATACCTTAAAATCCAGAATATTATTTATATCCTGGAAGATGAATTAGGCTAGACTTTCCGGCTTTTTTTTGGTTTGTGTATTATAAGTCAGGGTGCGTATGTCTGCACTACTACGATGCACCTCATAACAAAGCCTTTAAAAATAAGCCTTAAGTCTATTATTTGATGTGCATTATTACTGATGCGCCTCATAATGAAATTACCCCAATCGAAAGGGCAGTACAGGGCGATTCATGACGTACTCCTTGTCGCAAAGAGTATGCTTATGCACATCACAGAAATTATAGTAGTGATAGGTAGTCATGATCAGCAAAGTCAGCTCTAAAACTAACTTATAAACGTTCATGAGTCCTGAATCTATCATTTAATCCGGCTCGCGGTTTTCTGATAATAAATTGTAACGTAAATTGAATTTTGAATTGTTAAAGCCTGATTTTGACAAAAGCGTAATCAGTTGCTTTTATATAAGTATTTTTACCTTTGTCTGAGCAATAACTTTGGAATTATTTTTTTACAGTAAGTTGTTTCTTTATCAATAATATAATGTTTCCAATCTAAGGATCCAAACAAGACGCAAATATATAGCATGTTGCCTGGACAATATAAAGAAGTGGAACTGTGGCAATAGGAGTTTGCTGGGAGATAAACCCTGAGTATTCTACAATTTAAAGGGTTCGTTCCACGTTTTTTCAGTTATGTCCCGATCTATGTTTTTTCAGTTAAGTTGCTACATATATAAAGATATCGACAAATCTCTGGTAAAAAAAAGCAGTTCTATTTGTAAATTGCATTTTTTAAATATTTATATACCTAGTCAACAAGGTAATAAGTTTCCGAGTTCCTATACAAAACTGCAAAAACAAAATTTTTTACCAGGTCATTAGACTGATCGTATTTGAGCAACCTGACTGAAGTGAGAATTCCCCTGCCTGCACATCCTACACCTGGTTCAGGCCCTCAGGATTCCACACATTTTATGTTGCCAAAAACCGGCTGCATGACAGTCTCAAGGTGAACTCCTTCATCTCCTTCACTTTTCAGAGTATCGCAAAGGTCTTCTGGTTTAAGCCACCAGCAGCCCTCTGGTGGAATCTGCTTTCGGACCACGTCTACAAGTAATATTTTGTTGCTAATGGTTGCAAGGACCGCAGTCAGATTTTGCGTGGTCGTACATATTCCAATTTTACCTTTTCTATAGATTGCTATCTGTCTCATCTTTTTACCTTGGTTCTTATTTTCCCTATCAGAATACTCGGAGACCGGTATCCGTTGTACTATTTTATATTATATATAGATTTCCAATACTTGAAATTTATATTATTGGTTCGTCGTCATTCTCTATGGATAATAATATTTTCAATTCAAGACCGCGCTGGATTTTATGAGAATATTATGAGGATAATCCATACAAGGCAACGAAGAGCCATATGAGTTTATAACCACTTTCCATTTATATGCCAAAAGAAAACCGTTGTACTACGTGCCCATTTTAAACAATATATTGATAAAAAACTCACATGATATTCTTTGAATGACATGCACAAAGAAATGAAAGTACCTGAAAACGCTTTCATGCCAAACGAACATGATATTCTTTGAATAACATGCACAAAGAAATGAAAGTACCTGAAAACACTTTCATGACAAATAAAAATGCTACTTCTAAAGCTAGTTCCAAAACTCAACCTTGCCTCTCCAAAAATAATATTCGGAATAATCAAACAAACTTTGGACTTTGAAAATTAAAAATAAGAAGCATGAGAGAGTTCAAAGGACAAAAACTGCTATCCATATTTTTCCGGCCAAACCAGAAAATAGACAGACCAAAGTTAAACAGGTCAGGAGAGGTCAGTTAACTCCCCTGACCTGCAGTAGCTGAAACTCTATCTCATCCGGGACTGTAGCTAAGAATATAAACGTATTGTACCCGAGTTTTTGAACTTCTTTAATTGCATTTGCCTGAGATTCATTCAAGTCCCTTGTATCGCTTACTATGCAGAAAGACTTCCGGTTTCCTGTATTTACAAGGAAATTAAAGGCATTTCCATGAGTGTTCAGAAAAGCAACAAGATTTTTAAGTTCTTCCCAGGTGCTGCACATGTGAATGTACTTGGATCCCATATTTTCCACGTACCAGTCCTTGCTGACGTATGAGTAGGAGGCATACTGTTCATTCAGCTCATCAAAAGCTTTGAGGATTTTATTAATATCCTTCCTCAAGTTAACCCATTTCCAGCTCTGTGTTGTGAAATAGCGGGCTGCCACTATCTCAAAAATTGCCTGTTTATCTTCATCTTCGAGTCTCATTCTTTCACTTCTTTGTTTTGTCTGTGTTTTTGCACTCAGAACGCGTCGTCCTGGGCATAACTTCTATTAAACTGCAGGGAAAGTTCGGCTTTCTCCAGTTCCCTTCCCAGATATGCGGCATGGTCCAGACGGGAGACAAGTTCCAGTTCAAGTAGCGTATCCATAATTTCCCTGGCATTTTTTCCCACGACTGAAGCTTTCTCGTGTTCGGCTACAATCAATCCGCCGTTTCCACTCGTCCTGTCCGGTACTGTACGGATGCGGATAGGACCTGCGGAATCTACACGCCAGCCTTTCGAAAGCCTGGCTTGAATTGCATTTTCCGGAAGCGGAAAATCCGGACGCCTGCGTTTTTCTTTAATGCAGAGGAGATCAAGCCCGAGGTCTTTTGGTGAGCTTTCTCTTATACCGGAAAGCAGCATCATCTCGGAAGCCCTTTTCAATTCCATAATTGAACCCTGCGCCTTGTCACTGAACTCGGGGGTGAAAAGAATGCTTGCTCCTACTTCTAATCCAATTCCACATAGTGTGGCATTGACTCCTATGGTATCCACATCCATAAGCTCAGTGACATTACCAGCCCCAAAGAACACGGGGACCTCAGGGTATATCCTGTGAAATTCATGAAAACGTACAATGGATTCGGTGATATTGTGACCCACAGGATCAAGCACAGGATCGGCTATAATTTTTTCAATTCCAAGCCTGCGGGCAGCTTCAACATTCCTGATGAGGCTTTCCAGACTTCTGTCCTCATCCGGAATTATAACAGCTGCAATCCCTGCCCTGGCAACGGTCGGACCTGCAGTTTCAAGATTCGTGCTGTTGAGACTCAGGACAAGGTCTACCCCTGCTTCTACTCCTTCTCTTATCAGTTCAGGGTCAAGGGTATCTATGCTTACTGGAGTCTCTGTAATGGTTTTTGCAAGGGATACGGCTCTTTTAGCCTGCTCTGGCAGGGTATTAAGGGTAGCCCCAAGGTCGATTATATCTGCTCCCCGGGCGATAAAAGCTTCGATTTTTGTCTGGAGGGTAGCAGCGTCCATTTCCAGAGCCCCTACAATTTCTCCCATAACCTTCATGCGAGCCTTTCCTCCGAGTTTTACATCTCTGAGTGTAAAGGGGGCGGAGGCTTCTGCTTCGTTTTTCTTTATTAACTCAAGAGCCATCTCTTTTCTAACATCAGCAAGGAGCTCACATGCAGGGACTTTTTCGGAAAACTCGATTTTTCCGGCAAAGGAAAGCACAAATCCAAGGTCATAGGCGTGCTTTGGCCCAAGCCGGATTTTACACCCCAGTTCTTCAGAAGCTTTTGAAAAATCTCCTGCCACAAGTCCTGGAAGCAGAATAAGGTCATAAACTTTCGAAAACCTAGCTTCCTGAAACGTGTTAATTAGTTTTCGAGGGGTGATGAAGGCAGCAATATCAATGTCGGCTACGAGGATATCTGCTTTTTCCCCGATTGCTTTCCTGACGGTATTTTCCGCAAGCCGCCCTGTTGCAATCAAAATATTCATGTTTTTTAGATAGAAGCGCTAATAAAAAAGAGTATCTGTTTGAAACGCATCGATAAAAAAAGTATAAGGGAATGAAAAGCCCGAAGTATTCAGCTTTGATAATCCGGGCTTTTACCTGAGCTTGATTTAATTTATAAAATCAATGATTGACTCGTCATGTTTCTTTCTAAAAGACCCTGCAGAATTCTTTAATCGGTCTGCTGTCATTCTTCCGAATCTTCTTTCCTGCATAGGATCAGCTTCGGCTCTGGACTCCAGAATTCCGCCTGCTGCCTGAGGGCCCAGGATCTGTGCAGACTGCACACCTGTCATAATGGCCATTACCCTGACCTTGCCTTCATAATCTTCTCTAATCCTTGCGCCCCATATAACATTTGCACTTGGGGAGAGTTCATAGGTGAGCATGGATGCAATTTCCTCAGCTTCCTTGAGGCTCAGGTCAGGCCCGCCGGTTACATGGACAAGACTTCCGGTTGCGCCCTTGTAGTCAACATCAAGCAGGGGATGATTTAGGGCAGTCCGCACAACTTCAGTGCTCTTGTCCTGGTTTTTTGACTCCCCTACAAGCATAACTGCAACCCCGCCGCAGCTCATGATAGTCCTTATGTCGGCGTAGTCAAGGTTTATCAGAGAGGGCACTGTGATGGTCTCTGTAATTCCCTTTACGGTTTCGGCAATTAGCTGGTCCATTACGGAAAAAGCCTGATCTATAGGAAGGTTTGGCACGTAATTAAGCAGCCTGTTATTATCAAGGACAATTACGGTATCAGCTGCCCTGCGCAGATCTTCAAGGCCTTCTTCGGCTTTGTAAATCCGAGCTCTTTCAACTCTGAAGGGACTGGAGACCATTCCTACAACGATTGCCCCCTGCTCTTTTGCTACTTCGGCAACTACAGGTGCAACTCCTGTACCGGTACCTCCGCCTAACCCTGCAGTGATGAAAACCAGGTCAACGTCCTTTAGCACTTCTTCAAGTGTGCCCCTTGCAAGTTCTGCAGCTTTCTTTCCTGTCTCGGGGTAACCACCTGCTCCCAGCCCCCGCGTGAGAGTTTTTCCCACCAGGATTTTCTTGTCAGCTCTTACATTGTCAAGGTGCTGCTTATCGGTATTTATACAGACCGTTTCCGCACCTTCGATTCCCATATTATAAAGACGGTTTACAGTGTTGTTTCCGGCGCCCCCGCATCCGACAATCATGATTCGCGGTTGCCCGAATTCTTCAAAATCTTCATCAGAGGAAGAATTCTTTCGATATTCTTTCTCTTTTTCGCTGAATTTCATTGCTTCCTGTACTATTGACTGCAATTCTATCCCCTCGACCGGATTTGTGTCTTATTGTTACATTTGACTCCCCACCCTTTACATCGGGGGTCACATATCTTTTCAATACTCTGAGTGGAGTTATGCGATAACCTTCAGAACCTATCAAAGATTTTCATCCGTTATCTTTAATAAGTTGGCACTCTGCCGAACTTAAATGTTTCGGACTTATTTAAATGATACTTTTAAATTGTTTATTAAGTTTAAATATGTCACCCATAACTCTAATATACTCACTCTTTTACTTCCTTTAGTACTTAATTCTCAAAGATGAAGGGTGAGGAACTACCAAAATGTTTATATACGTAAGCATAAACTTTTATTGAAAGTTTCATTTTTCTCAGCAAAGCTCTTCTGATTATCCAAGTCAGGGCAATTTTTATATTTTCTTTTATTTATTCTTTTGATGCCATGCTTGACTTCAGAGGCTGACACTGTAGTCCTGACATTCGTTTTGATAAAACTTTCTATCAGAGTCTTGCAATTAAATCAGACTGTTTATATTATTACTTTTAACTAGAATTCCCCTCTTAAAAACTGTTTCGGTATTGTTCTGGGATTTAGAGTCTCTTACTTAATTTTTTGAATTAATGTTTTTAAATTAATGTTTTTAAATTAATATAAATGTTTCCATATTTATAATTCACAGGAAACAAGCTTCAGATTCTCTCCTTAATTTTGTTTGCTTAGAAAGCTTCAAATTAATTTCTTCAGTGTGCACGTTTTGGAAATTGCCGATAAGAAGGCACATTAAAAAGTAATAAAGTGACAAAATCATAAAAAATACCAAATCACTAAGAAAAGTCAATAACATGTTAAACGCACATGATATTCTTCGAATAACCGGCACAACGAAATGAAATTACTTTTCACCTTACCCTTCTTTGACTGTTGATCTCGTCATTAGAAATTCTTTGAATTAAATTTATAAGATATTTAAATTCACGATAAACTTGTAAATTCATGGAAAAGGTGTTAGAATATATAAAAAACACTTAAAATCTTTGATATGTGGGTTGAAATCATGGTGAATCACCCCTAAGCTAAAGACTCAGGAATTTTACGCTTCGTCATATAAACCTTATAAATTTATACAAAAATTATATAATTCATGACACGGGTTTATAAATATAAAAATGATTTAAATCTACGGTTCTGCCGGAGATTTTCCGGGAAAACTTTAAAGCCTCAAAGCCATCTTTATCTTAGTCTTCAAGGGTCTCAGTTACCTTGTATCTCAGTTACCTTGTATCTCAGTTACCTTGTATCTCAGTTACCTTGTATCTCAGTTACCTTGTATCTCAGTTACCTTGTATCTCAGTTACCTTATCCCAGGAATCCTGATTACCTTAATTCCCAGGAATCTTGGTTACTTAATTTCCCTAGAACCTTTATTTTAATCACTAATCTTTAATTCTGGAGTCAGAACTGTGTTAAAGGCATTAATTTTTGATATGGATGGCGTTCTTGTGAACTCTATGCCCTTCCATGCAGCAGCCTGGATAAAAGCTTTCCTTGATATGGGTATGGAAATCCAGGACCAGGATATTTATGCAATCGAAGGTTCAAATCCCAAAAATGGTCTTCCTTTGCTTATCCGAAAAGCCAGAAAAGAACCAGAAGCATATGATTTCGAAACTATTACCTCAGTCTACAGGAAAGAATTCAAGAGGGTATTTAAACTGAAAGCCTTCGACGGAATGAAAGAGTGCCTCGAAGTCCTTAAAACGCGTTTTCTGCTATCAGTAGTCTCGGGCTCTGACCATCTTATTGTTCACGAGATAGTTGACCAGCTTTTCCCCGACATATTTGATATTGTGGTTACAGGAGACGATATCACAAATTCAAAGCCTCATCCCGATCCTTTCCTTAAAGCTGTTGAACTCCTTAATGTACAGCGGGAAGAATGCATAGTAATAGAAAATGCCATTCTGGGTGTAGAAGCTGCAAAAAAAGCCAAAATCTACTGTATAGGGATCCCCACATATCTGGAACCTTCACAGCTTGGCAGGGCAGACCTTGTGGTAGGAGATCACAAACAGCTAATGCAACATCTTCTAAGCCTTGAGCCAGCTCACGGGTTCGGGGTATGAAAAAATTTAGTTACTTTCAAAAAAGAGTTGGGCCCCGAATGGGGTCACAGTAACCTTACAGTTTCAAGGTTTGTAAGCGCCCTGGTTTCAATTTTCAGTTTTTTATAAATCGAACTTGCCATGTCAACACAGGCCTTTTCATCTCCGTGCTCGGTAAATACCCTTTCCGGACGGGGCTGCATCCTCTTGATGTAATCCATGAGCTGTCTCCTATCGGAGTGACCTGAGAAGCCGTCAACTACCTGGACTTCCATGTTTAACTTCAGGATTTCAGTGCTTCCGCCCTTTCCTGCCATAGGGATCTCTTTCCATCCTTTCTGGATTCTGCGCCCGATTGTTCCATCGGCCTGGTACCCTACAAACACCAGAGAATTGCGTGGTTCGTCGGCAAAGGCTTTGAAATAGTCCATAACCGGCCCTCCGTTCATCATGCCTGATGTCGAGATGATTACACAGGGGTGAGGGTTCTGAATTATCTTCTGGCGCATGTCATGGGAATCAACAGGCTTGAAGCATTCGGACAGGAAGGGGTTCTGGCCTTTCTGGAATATCAGTTTCCTCAGATCATTATTCAGGTACTCGGGATGTGTAGCATGAATTGCCGTCGCTTCCCAGATCATTCCGTCCAGATAGACCGGAACTTCAGGAATCAGTCCTTTCCTTATAGACTCTTCAAGCACTATCATAACTTCCTGGCTTCGACCTACTGCAAAAGCCGGGATGATACAAATTCCTCCCCTTTCCACAGTGTTTTTCACTACCATCTGCAGGTGCCTTTCGGCGTCCTTAAGTGAGGGCTGGAAAGCATTGGAATTTCCATAAGTAGCCTCACTGATAACTGTTTCGACTCTCGGAAACTTATTGACCGCAGGGTCGAAAAGCCGCGTTTTCTCATATTTGTAGTCTCCCGTAAAGACGACATTATGGAGCCCGTCTCCAATATGGAAATGAGAAATAGCCGACCCAAGAATATGGCCTGCATTATGGAAAGTCAGTTTGATATCAGGAGCTATATCCGTTACTTCCTCATAGTCCAGAGGAATTGTGTGTTTGAGAGTCTTTGCTACCATGCCTGACTCATAGGGAATCTTTTTCCCTTCTTTTGCTGCCACGTCGATGTAGTCAAGCTGGAGCAGCACCATCAAATCCCGAGTCGGAGGCGTACAGTAGACAGGGCCTTCATACCCGTATTTAAAAAGCAAAGGAACAAGACCCTGATGATCCAGGTGAGCGTGAGTAACTATCACGGCATCGATCTGGTTTAAAGGAAAAACTTCAGGAACATACAGGTAAGGAGTCATGTTTTCGTCCGAACCTACATTGACTCCGCAATCGATCAGAATTCGAGATTCAGGAGTCGAGAGCAGGAAACAACTCCGCCCTACTTCTTTGCAGCCCCCAAGCGATGTAACCCTTACCCACTGATCTTTAGAAGTACACTCTTTGTGAATCTTCCTCCCCACCGATTTAAGGATCTCTTTTCTTTCCTTGAGGTTGTTTCTCATAAATTCCCTTACATTCTTTACTGTACGGGATTTAATAGGGGGAGTACGTACAACCTTTGGAATCCAGCCAATCTGCTTTGTGATTTCACGGAGAGTAGCTCCGTGCTTTCCGATCACAAGACCAGGCTTTTCAGCTTCAATAATTACTTCTCCGGAATCTGGGTCAAAATAATAGCTTGAGATTACGGATTCTTTTGGAACAACTTCTTCGATTATAGAAATAGAGTCTTCAGGAGTTGCAAGCACCCTGGGGTCAGGACGCATTGCAATCCGCGTTCGGAGTTCTTTTGCGAGGTTGCGAATAATGTTCCCATCGTCTGCGAATTTGCGGGGCTCTTCGGTATATAGCACAAGCTGAGGCCCTTCAAATTCCACGTCGGTAATTGTAACTCCCGCGGGTAGATTTTTCTCAATTTTATGTTTGAGGTCTAATAGTACATCTTCAATAGGCATCAAGAATCTTCCTTTTTGTCAAAAAATGGAAAAGTATATAGATATTGGAAAAACGATAGATTGAAAAAGATGTTAGTTTAGTGTTAGAATAAAAAACCAACAGTTTAAGTTATTTAGGTAATGAAGCTCTTATGGATTTTACTTCTTCAGGGTCCAGTCTCCTGAACGCCTCCTTAGTAATCACAACTACATCGATGTTCTCTCCAGACGCTGAATCCCTTTTAGTTGCATTATGGATCGCTCGGATAGCAAGGTCAAGACCTTCTTTTATAGTCATGTCTTCCCTGTACTGGTCTTCAAGCACTCCATATGCCATGGGAGAACCGGAACCTGTAGCCGATATCCTTGTCTCTTCGATACTTCCTCCAAGGGCGTCAAGTGAGTAGATCCCAGGCCCATTTTTGTCAACTCCCCCTATAAGGAGCTGGACCATCATGGGATAGTAGCGGTTGGCATTTAAGAAGTTTGACATTAAAGTTGCAATACCTTTTATTGTCATCGACTCGTTTCTACGCATCTTATAGAGCTGTGATTCTACATTTACGAGCCTCACAAGCTGCTGGGCATCCCCTACCGAACCGGCAGTGGTCATTGCTACAAGGTCGTCGATCTGGTAAACCTTCTTTGCAGTTTTACTTGCGATGAAATTCCCCATTGTGGCTCTCTGTTCACTTGCGAGCACGATACCATCGGTACAAACTACTCCTACGGTAGTTGTGCCCTTTAGATATTTGTCATTATCCATAAACATACCCTCATAATAAGTTAAAAATGAGAAAATGTCGCTAAAAAAAATGTTTTAGTGAGGTAAGTATTTTTAACTTAAATAGCAGGATTTAGCACTTCATTATCTCATTATTAATATCGCTATATATAAGTTTTCCTTCTCTTTTTTATTGAACGCGTCTAAATTTAAATTCGAAGGAAGATTTGGTAAAATAATTTTTCATTTACAGGAGATTCAAAACTCCTGATATCCCGAAAAATCCAAAATTTAAAGAAAAAGTCTCTCGACCTCTTCAGCAAGTTTATTTACTCTCTGAATCACATTTTCGGGTACCTCTTGCTTACGCATGAGCTCAATTCTCTCAGCTACAGTAATCCTGCTCGTTCCCTTAACAAGGTTATCGGCATGAGCAACTATTTTTTCCTCAAGGCTTCGTGGAAAATAATCGTCCTCCGGAAGCCCTAAAGCCCTTGCCTCTTCTTTTGAGATCCCTGCCCCTATATGCCTTTTTATTATTTCAGAAATCTCAGGCTCAAGTCTCTCGATCCTGGCTAGCCTGTACCCTTCTACTGCATGAGCGATTTTATGTGTTTTACATCTCCCAAGATCGTGAAGAAGAGCCCCGACTTCTACCAGTTGTGGGTTTACGTCATGCCCTGCTGCTTTTGCCTTATTTGCAATTTCAACTGCGATTGATGCGACTTC
The DNA here is from genome assembly GCF_020804205.1 of Methanosarcina sp. DH1. NCBI lineage: Archaea > Methanobacteriati > Methanobacteriota > Methanomicrobia > Methanosarcinales > Methanosarcinaceae > Methanosarcina > Methanosarcina sp. DH1. The sequence goes on from NZ_WJBJ01000014.1 coordinate 64,435, forward strand.
CTTACAGTGCTCTATCACATTTGGAGCACATCCGTTTTCCTCAAGCAGGTTTATTGCTTCGGCTCGGGTAGTCAAGGTAGATCACTTACACTGAACTGAGAGCATCTACACGCTTTTTCAGGACATCAATAAAATATGAATTATCGTAGAAGACCAGGTCTTCTCCACACATGGGGCAGAGAAACTCTGTTTCTGTAGCTTCGTCAAAAAGAAGGCGAACACAACCCTGAGGGCACATATAGAAAACATTGTTTTCTTCGAACTCAAGGCGAGTCTTCAGGTTGCGGAGCAATTTTTTCTTTTCCTTCATGAGCTGGTGCTCTATATCAGAAAAATCCAGGCGCCAGAGATATGTTAACCATCCACTGTTTGAATCTCTCTCCCTACGACATATTGCAAATTTGTTTTCGTTTAATATGAAGAGCGTTCTCCTCACGGTGTTCAATAGAACCTCGGTCTTTCCCGCAATTTCTTCATCCGTAACCTCGCCTTCAGGCATTTTTTCAATCATTTGTAGCCCTTCTTCCCCTACAAGGCTCAGGAGGTATCCTCTAATTACCTTGTCATTTATATCAACCAATATGTTCACCTCGCAAATGCCAGTATGAATTGGATATACCAGTATTAAAATTTACATTCCCCTTTTCCGGAAACATTTCTTAGCCAGAAAAAATTGAACATTCTAAACATTCTTAACTTTTAATTTTCATATATTCTCGGCAAATCTCAGGTATCTTCTCTTTTCAGCTGGTTTTCAATAAAAGCCCTTATCCTGTTTGCTCCTTTTTCAAGCGATAGAACTGCCTCTTCTCTTGTAGAGGTACACGCGAAAAGGGAAGTAAGAGGCCCATCAGGCTCTATAACATTTCCCTGGGAGGGAATGTCAGCGCCTTTTTCCCTCAGAATGAGCTCCATGAGCTTTTGATCTATAAAAAGTTCTCGATCCGAGTAAATAACTCCTCGTGCAGCAAAACCTTTAGCTTCGGGTTTCTCAGGAAGTTCTCCTCTAAAGCAGCCAGCATGAGCCTCAAAAAGGTTAATGTTCATTGCTCTCTCGACAGTATCAAGACTTCCCTGGAACCTTGGGTTTATTTCAAGTACTACAGGCCCTTTTTTTGAAGTCAGGAAATCCACTCCGTTTGAGCCGAGGAGCTTGAAATCAAGCATCAGTTCTTCAGCAAGGGCTTCCATTTCCTCAGCTTGATCTGTCCTGAAAGGGGTTATATTTCCACAATAAGCAAAGGGTAGCCGCGAAAGCCAGGTTATTCCTATAAGCTGTTCGTTTACAGCCACTGACAGAGCTTCGTTTTTTGTAGAAAGCAAGGAAACACTTGAAGGCGTTCCTGCCAGAAACTCCTGAATAACAATGGTATCTTCCGTAAGCTCTGGATTCAGCCCGTGTAATTCCTCAAGGATGGCTAAAAGCTCCTGTCTGCTCCTGGCAATTCGGTTGAAAATTCCTCCTCCTCCTGAAGCTGGCTTAATCATAACTGGATATTCTATTGCATCCAGTTCTTCCGAGGAATAACAGCGTGGATGAGGGATTCCAATGGCTTCAAGCTTTTTCGAGAGATAAAGTTTGTCTGAAGCCTTCTGCATCGCATCCGGACTGCTGGCAAGTACCGGGCAGGGAAAATCATTATGGTCAAGCATTTCCAGTCCCGAACCTGGGACAAGGGCATCAAACTCAAGTCCAAACTCAGCCATCTGAGCCTTTATCCTGGAAGCCTTAAGCTGGTGCAGTTCCTGTATAGTTCTGCACTCAAGAAATGCCGTGGCATGGGCACACTCCCGCAGGTCAAGGTCACAGAAAGCATCTATAGAACAGACCATATAGCCAGCCCGGCTTGCAGAACAGACAACATTCCGGGTATCAAATCCGATTACAAGGATATTCTGCATGTTTCCTCTTTCTGGACCATTCATTTCGCTTGCGGAATCTCAGAATGCGCCAGTGCAAAGATTCCATATGGGGTTTTCAGGACAGGAATTTCACTTCCTGCTTCTGCGTTGAACGACATAGGTTTCTTTATGGCAACGGTCTCATAAGTTTCAGGGTCAAGCACCAGAATTGCATTGTCTTCGATTGAGACCAGCACTGTTAAAACCGTATCTCCTATGTTGCCTATTTTCTCTGCTCCTTTTAACTCTTCAGGGGTTGAGATAAATCTTGAGCCGTCCTCAAGGGAAGTTCCATTAACCTTTTTTCCGGAACTCTTTATCTGAATAATCTTTCCTCTGAACTTTATCACATCTCCTGGTCTGAATTCGGGAAGGCGTACAGCAAAAGTAATCCTGTAAAGATTCTTCCCATCTTTCATTCCGACAAGGGTAGGAGATTCGGAAAAGTTACCTCCAAGTTCTGAGGTGATTAGCCTACATATCTGCCTGCTGGCATTCATGGAACCCATGTAAAGGTCTATTCCTCCCTTTTGCTCGACTTCTTCACTTATAAACGCAAGTCGGTCACCCTTTTTTCTCATGCTTTCCGTGGCTTCTCTGGCGATAGCCATAGAGCGTTTTTTCTCTTCTTCTGTAGGAAACCTGCCTGCTGCCCTGATCTGGATAATCGCTTCAAAATATCCTCCTGACTCCCTGCTGCACATATCGCAAGCTGTTCGCTGAATCCTTACCTCAGTCTCAGCTTCTGCGTGCACAGGCTCTTCCTTGACCACTGCATCGACTTCAGCTCTTACCATATACATATAAGGCGTAATCTCTCTGGGTTCAAGGTAGACTTCCACATCTCCGGCTTCGTTGTGGATGAAAAGAGTATCTTCTACGGCCTTTAGCACTACATCTTCAATATTACCAACATCTTCCCACCGGCCTCTATGAAAGTGTGCTCCGCAAGCTGAACATATCCTTACATGGAGTACATGGGGCAATTCAATCAGTTTGAAAGTCTCAAAAAAACAGTCCTTGCAAACTGAATCAAAGAGCCTGTAGCATTCTCTGCCGCATCTAGGGCATGTAATAAAATTCATCTGTAATCCTTACTTCACAATGTTCTTATAATAGTAAAATTTTCTTGAACAATAGTCTTCCTGGAATATTAATTTTTGAAAATATCAGAAAGGAAAATTTCTGCGGTGTATTTAAGCAATTGACCTGTTAAGCTTACTCATGCTATTTAAAAGTAGAGTGTAATATATGTCATACTATTTTTTTGAGGAGGTTTACTATGGCGTCCTATGACGAATTGCGGAAGGAACCCACAGTCATTAAATGGTTAGAAAGAATTAATAGGAAACCCAAGACTGAAAAGTCATATCTAATGGCGCTTGATAAATATATAAAATTTACTGGTATGACTCCAACACAGCTTATTGAAGAAGCCAAAAGGGAGAATAGAGAGGGGGTAGACCCTGACGATCGAGCAATCCAGAATCGCAGATATGGATTTCGTAAACATCTGCAAAATCTGAAATCTGAGAGAACAAACGCAAAACTCAAGCCACTGTCAATACGGTCTGCTATGCGTGGTGTGCAGAGCTTCTATACAGCGTTTCACCTCGACGCACCGAAACTTCACGGAGGAGATATCGCCGAATCGTGTACAGAGAACACACAAACTATTACCAGAGAACAAATTTACGAAGTTTTAAAACATTGTACACTTGTTGAAAAAGCAATAATATTGGTAGGCTGTGCAAGCGGACTCGCTGAAGCTGATATAATAAACCTGAAAATAGAACAATTTAAGAAAGGATATGACGCAAAAACAGGGTTCACGACACTAGAAAAACTAATAAGGGTTAAAACAAAGGTACAATTTACAACTTTTTTGACGCCAGAAGCCTCGCAGGCTGTTAGGGATTACCTGAAGTTTCGCAATCATGAACCAATAGAGAAGTCAGAGGAAATATTAGAAAAGGCGGCGAAACAAAAAATCACTAGCGAGAAGGGGTACTTATTTATCAAGCAGGTAATTCCAAAAGAATATAAAGTGAATTACGAACCCAATGAATGGGCTGATAACGAAGAGCTTCGAAAATATAATGAGGATGCCATCACACATCTGTTTCGGCGGCTGGCGGAAAAAAGCGGGTACATTAACCCAGATGGTTGGAACATTGTACGGTCCCATAACTCAAGAAAATTTTTTAGTTTAACTTTGCGCAATGCAGGTGTACACATCGATAGTGATCAAATCGAGCACATGATGGGTCACAAGAAAAACCAGCGTGGTAAGGCGTATATCGATTTTACAACAGAGACGTTGAGAGCAACGTACGAACTTGCAGCACCATATTTGACTATCGATAAATCAAAACAGGGAATTGATATTGAAAAGTATGAAGAAGTTATTGTAGAACGGGATAAACTGAAATCCGAAGTAGAGAGTGCATCCATAGAAAGATATGAGCTGCAGGAACACCAACGCAAACTAGAAGAACAACAGCGGGAAATACGGACTCTCAAGGCAAAGCAACTGTGGATGCAGGGCGAATTGCAACGAAAGACGGCTGCACTCGATGAGCGCATTGGGGATGACCACATCGAAGAGGAAGAGGAAAAGATTCAGCAGGCTTTCGAGGAACGGAGTGCATCGAGAAGTGACGAAGACCAGCTACAAGAAGCAGCTGAAGATCATATTGAAGAGGAAAATGTAAGGAATACAAAAGCATATTGGACGTCACGGAGTGAGGAAGAGAGAGCGGAAGCCGCACTAGAAGATAAACTTGTAGAAGAAGAGGTAGCTCGTAGCGAAGAAGAACTAATGATGGAGGCGGCTGAAAAACATGTTGAAGAGGAAGATGAGAAGATCGAGCGTGAGTACTTGAATTTGGTGGGTTCTGGTCAATATCGTAAGTTGAAGAAGCCCGAGAAGCCCGAAGATGATAAAAAGTCTGATAAGAAGAGTACAAAGGGCAAAAAACGATCTAAGGGTGGTTAATAAGCGTATAATTATAAAAAGTAATTTTCGCTATTTAGTCCACACTCGAAGTACAAAATATAATATAGGAAGTATAGTCATGATCTTAATATATTGGAAATTTTGACTGGCATAAAAGTCTATTTTCGAGACACGTCAACCTTGTTCCCTGAACATAAGTATGTAGCTTGAGTGAACAGATTAAGAGGTAGATTGGGCGGGGAGCTCAACCCCGCCCAGGCTTGAATGATAGGAGACCCCAGCTCATTGGGTCTGCATATACATCAGTATTAAAACATTTAAATTTTTGCGAAAGTTCTTTAACTCTTTCTGTCAATTATTTAATTTCTTTCGTTGCTTGTTTTTCGGCTTTGTATTGGTACTGTGAACTTTATACAGAATTCAGTCCCATAATCTCTTTTAAGTTCAATTTCGCCACCTAACTGGTCTACTAGTATTTTCACTAACTGTAAGCCAAGAGAATTAGAATCTTCTAACTCAAAGTCTTCAGGAATACCAATTCCGCTATCTGAAACTGTTAAAATAAAAATGGTGTCATTATAATCTCCTTTTTTGTCTCCCTGCTCTTTATTTGCGTGCTCTGCATAGTCTTCCCTGTGAAGTTTGATCTGAACTTTCCCATTGTCTCTGCCTAAAAATGCGTACTTCAGGGAATTTGAAACAAGTTCGTTAGTGATTATCCCCAGCGGGACAGCAATATCCATATCAAAGAAAATATTTTCTTCCAGATCTATGCTCAGGTTCGTATTAACATTTCCAACTCTATAAGTCTGGAATAGATTTCCAACAAGCCTTTCAAGATATGCCGAGAAGTTTAATGTATCAGTTCCTCTGCCTTTGTGCAACTCTTCATGGATAAGGGCAATTGACATTACTCTGTCCTGACTCTCTCTAAAAGCGTTAAGAACTTCCACAGCCTCAGCATATTCTCTACTTCTGAACTTTTCAGCCTCCAGATCAAGAAGGGAAGAAATCACTTGCAGATTATTTTTAATTCGGTGATGGATTTCTTTTTTCCTGGCTTCTTCGGCTTTTGCCAGTAGTCTTTCCGCATTGATTTGTTCAGTAATGTCTCTTGTAATAGCTGAGACACCCTTTAGCTTTCCAAATGTGTCGTAAACCGGAGAATAAGTTACTGAAACATTAATTATTGTACCGTCTTTTTTTAGCCGTAAAGTTCTGTAACGATGAACTTTTTCTCCCTGCTTAACCATTTCGATTAACTTTTTTACTTCTCCTTCAAGATTATCTGGTTCCATGATTGAGATGTTTTTCCCTATAATCTCTTCAGCAGAATAACCATAAATCTGCTCTGCTCCCTTATTCCAGCTTGTAATAATGCCTTGGAAAGACTCAGTCACAATAGCATCATTTGATGATTCCACAGCATCCGCTAATATTCTGATCTTCTCCTCTGCTTTCTTGAAATCTGTAATGTCCTGAATTATTCCCCTCATTCGAATTGGAGTTTTATTTCCATTAAAAACAACTTCACCCTGTGCATGGACTATACACTCTTCTCCATCAGCTGAGATAATCCTGTGATCAATGCTAAAGGACTTTCCATTTAAAGTATTTTTAACGGCATTATCCACATAACTTCGATCTTCGGGATGTATAAAGTTTAAAAGTTCACTGTGTGTATGAAACAACCTTTTGGAAAAACGCCCAAAAATACGACACATCTCATCAGACCAGTAAATCTCATTGGTTGCAAGATTCCAATCCCAATTTCCAACATGAGCTATTTTCTGGGCTTCAGAGAGTCTTCTCTCTTCCTCTATCAATGATTCATAAGCTTTTTCAAGCTCTGATGTACGTTCTTTAACTTTTGCTTCTAAGCTATTATGTGCTTTATTAAGATCTTCCCTGCTTTTCTCCAGCTTATCCACCAGAATATCGCGTTCCTTCAGCGACTTAGCAAGTTTGAAGTTACTGTGGCTTAGTTGTGAGATCATGTTGGCAAGTTTCACGAAGAAGGACATATTTTTGTTCACAGCGTCTCTACTCAGCCTTGGGACTTTTTCGAGAGTAGCTATGTATTCATTCTCATTGAAACCGTATTTTTTAGCCTGGGATCGGAAAAACTCATAGTCCAGAGACTCGTCATCAAAAAAGAACTGTCCTGAGAAGACATTACCTATATGTTGACCATCCACAATAAGTGGAGTCGAAACATCCCACATATTATTCTTGCACTTATATATCTTAAACTCTCCAGGGTCAAGACCCAGGGATAGTTTTGTGTCACTTTCTATGCAGTGCTTGCAGGTTTCAGGATGAACCCTATGGAATTGCGTGCATATATCCTGCCATCCTACGCCTATCAGAACGTTGCCTTTAAGATCAACCAGAGCTATGACAACGTGAATGAGTTCATGTAAGTCATCCATGAGGGACTTGATTGCTGGAATATCAAGAATATCAGCCATCTCAAGGTTTGCCACCTCCCTGGCTTCATTTCCCTGAGGCTTTTCTTCAAGATCTTTATGGCTGCTATTTGTATCAACTCCAAAAATGTTTACACATTTCTGGTTAGTTTCTTTTTGCACAATATCTACGACACTCGAAGGTGGTTTTTCTCCTACTGACACATCCAATTCATGCAGTAAGGTCTCACTAACCTCATTTGAGTAAAGAATAGTACCATCTTTTCCAACACTAATTGCAGGATTTAGATTATTCTCCTGAAATTGCTTCATTCATTTTTCCTCTTCAGGCTCCTCTCTTTGACGGAGAAGTATAATGTGAAAACATATTTTTTTAATTTATAAACAAATTTAAATTTATTAATTATAAATGATTTTTCTTTTTAACAATTATTACCTAATTTAAAAAATAGTAAATAAAGTTATTTATTAACACAAAATAAGCTTGAAAATATAGAAACAATTATTATAGTACAGATTTGAGAGCCAATCGCTGAGATGTCAGCAATCTTTCGTATCCTCTTCCCTTTGGAATATGATTTGCAGCCCTTTACAGGCTCAAGGCTGGACTTTCTGGGGATGGCGAGAGTTCAACTCAGCGCTTCTTCAAATAACAAAGTTCACCCAGCCTCTCTCACACACTGACATCATCGCCAGCGGTCAAGGTAAAAATGAGGGAAAATCCAAGAAAATGCACAGATCCTACGATACAATCTGAGTATTTTCACTCGTTCCAAATTGAGTTTTAGCCCGGAACAGAAACTACAAAATTATCAAAAATCTGTCCGTATTTAGGAAAGTTTATGTATTATTTATCAAAATATTTTATTTGTTTATATTCAGAACGTGTCTTGTGGAATCACATGTGGAGTAATTGATAATGTGACCGCTACATTTGATCCTTCTATTACCGGTATCTTCGTTTTCGGACTGATAGCAGGTATATGCCCATGTAATAGTGTGTTATGCTTAGGATTGATAGGTTACTTAACGAGTGGAAAAACGAACTTATCGCCCATTAATATTCTTAAGCTAGTTTTCTCATTTTCAATAGGCACTGTGTTAGTGTTATTGCCTCTTGGATTTATTGCTGGATACATTGGCAAGTATATACTTTTTTTAAACGGAGCAATCGCTTGGACAATTGGTGGAATCCTAATGATTGCAATGGGATTACAACTATTGCACGTTTACAAACCACCAATAAGAAGTATATTCAATTTCTTCAGATTACCTAATTCTTATACAATAATGGGAGCATTTTTACTTGGGCTTTCTTTTGGGGCAATAACAATAGGTAGAGGTGCCCCTATGCTAATAATTGTATTAACATACATAGGATTATATCAAACTCCGCTTCAAGGGTTAATTACTATGTTGATATATGCAGTTGGTCTAAGTATTCCTCTTATTGTAATCAGCTCTTTTGGTGGCACCCTTGGTAAAAAAATCAAAGAGATTACTAAAACGAGTGGTGATGTGACAGATAAAATAATAGGAGTATCGATTATATTAATCGGTATATATTTCCTATATCTAGCCATTAAATGAATATCAAGCAGGTTAGATACAATCTTGTTTACGATTTATCGAACAAACATTCTCTTCCTCGCCTGGGTTGTTAGATAAATTATGATTTATCGTACACTGTTCGATTAATCGAAACGTTCTCAATTGTATATACGATTACCAAACGTATTTTTCTATATGCAATTGTTTGATAACTTATTATATACTCGTTCTGACGTGTTTTGCCAGAAATATCCCAGACAATTTACTGGCTCATAGTAAGGTTTTTGGAGAACGATGGATGTTTGCTGACTCTGCTAGAAGTCAACTAAAAGCCTCGGAATAGCTGGCGCCAGAACAGGAGACAGGATGTATTAGAAGTCAAAAAGAGAATGCTATGCATACTATGTATTATTCTTTCTGTATAATATTCAAACAAACAAAGATTCTGAAATAATTAATAACTTGAAAAAGTATGAAAAACGGATAGTTTAATGATCTGGTGAAAAAGTTTGTGGTTTATATAATATGTATTAATAATAGTTTATGGAGTTCAAAAGTACTTTCCAGGTAATCCGAACTCCATAAAAGATGCCCCGAGAGGCAGTTACCATGTTAGCTTTGCATATATTTAAGCTTGCCTGATTCTGCCTCCTAGGAAATAAGCAGGAGTGAAATTAATGACAATAGAGAAAAAATACGGAATAGGCGTCATATTTGTAACAACATTGTTGGTAAGTATTCTTCTTTTACCGGTAGCAAGTGCAACCACAGAGAATAACCAATTGGATATAATAAATAATATTAATTTTGACAAAAAACAACTTAGTGACTTTAATGAAGAATTAGATAGTTTCGAAACTGTTACTACAAATCCTGCAGCTTTTCTCAATGATGTATCTGATGGGCAGGTCACACTTGAATTGTTAGGACAAAAATTCGATCTTCTTAACCTTCAGGAAATGCATATAGTAAGTGACGACGCAAAAATAATAGCAGAAGACGGATCTATCTCAAATGCTCCTAAATCTTATTCGTATAAAGGAACAGTTGCTGATAAAACAAATAGTAGCGTCGTATTAACAGCAGGAGATAATGTTCTTATTGGAGAAATAAAAGTTGATAATAAAAGCTATATCATTGATCAGACGAACAAGACTTATAATAACAAAGTTGTTCATGTAGTGTATTCCTCAGAAGCTATCAAGAAGAGGAATATTTTAACATACTGTACAGATATTGTTACAGGAGATCAAAAAGCTCTATCAACTGGCTCATTAAATCAAACACAAATTGAGGCTTTACTGCTTTCTACCCCTACTGTGGATGTAATGGCATGCTACGATTCGGAGTTCCAATCAAAGTTCTCCAACCCTACTAATGAGATAAGTAACATGATGTCCACTGTCGCATCTGCATTTTCAGTAGGGAATTGCAATTTAAACATTAAAGCATATAGGAAGTATACCATCTCTAATGGTGATTCCCAAACTGTACTGAATCGCTTTACAAGTGCTGCTGCAGCTGGTAGAGACTCAACAAACAGCGATCTAGCTTTTTTATTCACTGGAAAAGAGCTGACTGATAGTAATATTGGAATTGCAAACGGATATACTGGCAGTTCTAATCAAGCATATGGGTTAGCACAGATGGTATCAGCAGGAGCTTCCACCAGTTATCATGCAACTTCTAACGAAAGACGAGCTGTTACAACACATGAATTGGGACATATGTTTGGTGCAACTCATGGTGAAGCATATGACTGGTACGTAGTTGCTGTTCACTACTATACTAGTATGTTGTCTCCTTTCAAGGGCTCAACAATGCAGAGTGAATTCTCTAATTTAAACAATCACGGAAACTCTACGCGTAACAATATATTGCACATTGTAGCAAATAAGGGTACAATTTCGGGATTCCAATAAATATTTTAGGATATTGCTGTAAATAATTGTGTAATTTCTTATCCAAGTCTTAAGTCATTTTGATTTAAGCAATTGGGAAAATTACACAATTTTTGTAGGTAAGCTATTTCCTCAAAGAGTTAAATACAAATACAATTATGTAGCGATTCCAAAATAAATACACAATTGAAGGACGAACCTATTAATCAATGAATAGTTTTGAAAGTCAAATTTGTATACTATTTTGAACTCTAAGCATAAGATTTTATGTATAAAGTTGATCAATGAATTTTATTAGACAATTTACAAATTATTTTTTTATCTTGCGTAGTTAAAACAAAGCCACTAAAATTAATTTGAAATCAAATGATTTGAGGCACAAGTATGAAAAATAATACAAAATATGCAATCATTTTAGTTGGAGTGTGCTTGTTAATATTAATAGTAGCTTTAGAATCATATGGTCCATATAATAACAAACTCGCAAATAACTCCTCGCAAAATACTACACCTACAAATAACTCCTCGCAAAATACTACACCTACAAATAACTCCTCGCAAAATACTACACCTACAAATAACTCCTCGCAGTCGTTTTTCATAGACAATTGGGGAAATAAAAGCCATGAAGTTACTGTAGAAGTCCTTAACTTAAAAAACATCTCTATATTTAACAAATCGTATATTTCAGCCCCTAAAGAAAACGTGAAAATTCCGTTTCCATTTACATTGGCACAAGGGTCATGCATTAAAGTTACACTAGACCGCAATGTCACAAAAACAGAAATTGTTTCTAAGGATTTTAGCGAAACCAGTTCCGCATTATATATCTATATAGATATGCATCCCGATGATTCATTGGTCTTAAGCACTGCTATTCCTGAACAATGATCCAAACTCAATAGTGCATATAAATTCGGCTTTCTTTATGTCCCTTAGTTTTCCAGGTAATAGACTGGGCAAAATACTCCTTGAAGGAAGACAGGACTCGAAATAGTACCTGACCAGGGATGAAGAAGCCTGGAAGGAAGAGCCTTATCGCTATGACATGAGGGGTAAGGGCACTAAAGACAGTTCAAGCCTTCCTTGAAGCCGGTCAAGAGGTCGCCAGATAAACTTACACTTTCTGAAGCGTTCAGACGTGAACAAGAGAAAGCAAGACGAATAATAAAAGGTTACTATGATTAAGGGTGCCCGAGAGCACCCTTAACTTTCCTAACACAGGTGTATAAGCGCGCCTGCACGCAAGCCCTGTAAGACAGGGAATACAAGAGCATCCTGCAACTACATCGGGTATACAACGTTTTATCCCCAAAATGGGGAATACGTTCTGAATTTACAGCACAAGAAAGCGTACGACGGTTTATCCCCGTGCGTGTGGGGAATACGATGTGCGATTTGCTACATTCTGCAGATAACTCGGTTTATCCCCATGCGTGTGGGGAATACTCTAAATAACCCATGAAATAGGAAGATAAACTTTATTATGTTTTTCAAACTTAATAAATGTTTTTGTTGACAGTTAATTGATTTCTCCTTGCTTTAGCAGGAGGATTAATTTCGTCAACTTCTCTAATTTTTGTCTTGGCGTTCGAATAATTGATATATGTCAATTCCGATTACTCTATTGATTAATGGATGATCCTCCCTCAAAATCGTCTCATGAGGGAGGATCCCACTCTCTCTAATTTTCCAAATAGTAGACTGGATTGCCTGATTCGTTCATTCTTCCGAACACATACATCGTACCACGGTATTCAATTCCATCCGGGATACCGAACGGAATTGATTCTGTGTCGAGAAAGATGCCATCATGCAACTCAGCTCTAATTCCATTTCCAATTGGCACTGTTATCATGTTGATTTCCCCCCATTTATTTCGTTCACTATCGTCAGGACGCAAATCGTGCCTGCATATTGTTTATCCACGCAAAGAAAGCCATTTTCATTTACGAAACCGTCGATCTCAACCGTTTTGACCGGACTCGAACGAATCCAGCCAAAAGTTGAGCCCTCGATGTGCACTTTTTCAGCAAGCCCCGCCTCTTCCAATTGCTGCAAATATTTTTTAGCAGTGTTTTTTGCACAGCCAATTTCCTTCATAATCAAGGCGACAGACCGTGGTTTGTTTGGTAGTAGGACACTGATAAAATCTTCCGTCGTGTAATTATTCGTGTAACTATCTTTTGCAGGTATGTTATGACCCCCTGACAAACTAGGTATATGCGAGTCTTACTATTTATAATTAATCTTGACTGTCAAGGTTATAGTTTTAATTTTTTATTGAATTTCGGACTATACATATAGACGGATTAATAACCAACTGACGGGAAACATCGCCTCTTTTTTAAAATAGAAAAATCATCACACAGCGTCGATAAGTGCGGTTTTTTAATTAATAGTATATAAACATATTGGTGAAAATATTTAAATAGTTTCTATTGAAATAAATAGATAATATGTCAAATATTCAAACTAATAGTCACAGTGGGGTAAGCTGGTTTTATTTCCCAGCTCAGCTGGTGAGGGCAAAGGAGTTCAAGATAGGTAATTCCTTCGTTGTAACTGAAACGAAAAATGGGGTCAGTTATGTACGCGGTTCGGGGAAAGGAGCTGTGAAACTCCAGAGATCGGGAGAAAAAGGACCATATTATCTTACTATACCAAAAAAGATTATGAAAAGACACGGATGGGCAAAAGGGGATTTTTTCGTACTTTCTGACATCAGAAACGGCATACGTTTCACGCGAGGCGAAATCCGATGAAAGACCTACCTTTCTACCAGTGTCCGAGATATTCGAGTTGCAATGTCAACTCTTGTCCGTTGCATCCTCAATATCCGAACATGCCTATTGATCCTGAAGATCCTGAGAAGCGGTGTACGATTGCAAAATCAATCAGAGTACGGATCTCAGCCCAGTTCCCTGGAATGCTTAGGTATGATGGGCTCTCACCCAGGGAATTCTCAGCGAAGGAAAGATGGAATTCTCTCAGTCCTGAAGAGCAAGAAGCCCGGCGAAATCAAGCCAGAACCTTGAGGGCTCGGACAAATCCTTCAGCCCAAGGAGTTAGCGCTGAAATGGCGTTCAAATCCGATCTAAAAGCCCTGGAAAATAGCAATAATCGAAACTACGATGGTGATTAAATTTGGTCATCTCAAAACTCAAGCGACTTTACAGTAAAGATGAAACAGTTCCGGATGAAGGGGAGACCTCAACGGCTGTCAGTGTGTATGAGCCAAAGTCAATAAGCTCTGCCAGGAGAAGACAATCTGCAGACTACCAGAAATCTCGGGAATATCGAGGGTCCAACCTTTCCTCGGGATCTCGAAGACTTGCTTCTGAATCTCAGCGGAAATCTGCAGATAACACAATTGATGCGAAGTTTGAAGATGTTAATGAGACCTACTCTTCGAAACTCACACAGGACTCTACAGGGTCGCGAAAATTGAAGGATATTCTGCATGATGAGCCTTCTGTGCAAGAGGAAGTCCCTACTCAAAAATCCCAGAAAAAGCATGTAGTAGACGCTAAGGACCCTACTGAATCAGATGCACGTGACGATGCTGAATACTCAATTGGAATGAAGAAAGCTAAAACACGCGGTAAGCGACGGGGTTTAAACCTTGAAGATATCGAAGAGGATGCGTATCAAGAAGAACTGAACCGCAGGGATGCTGAAAAGCTGAAGAAGGACGTCAAAAAAGCCCAAGAACGTGGGATAAACCGAGCTACTCCATTCCCAGAAAAGATTGCGAAAGCTGAAAAAGCAGCTGGAAAAGCTATTGGTGAAGGTCTCAAGGAAATAGACAAAGCGACAGCCACTTTTGCAAAATCCCATATGGGAAAAAATATCACGAAAGCGAATGAGGCGACCCTACGAGGGATGCAGGAAGCTGGCGAGCGAGCTCATGGATCAATTGTAGGTGGCAGGGCAAATATCACAAGGTCAGCCCTTAACAAACCCAGAGCATTTGGTTCTTCTTCATCAACAAACCAAGACCTGAAAATCACAACCAGAATCGTCAGGCGTGGTCGTAATGATGTCGTTTTATATTTTGACCAATACGGAAGACAGATTTCGGCTGCAGCTGCCAGAGCTTACATGGCAGGCAAAGTGCCTATGCAGAAACCTCTGGCAAATTTAAATCAACACGCAACTGCACCTTTCGCATTAGGCAGACCTAAAACCCTATTAGCAGATTTACAAAATCACGGAATTCCGTTTGCACTGGGAAGTCATCAAGCGTCTTTCGTCGGCGGAACGCATGAAGCTCCTTTTGCACCTGGGCGTTACAATGCTCCTTTTGCAGTGAACAGTAAGCCGACTCTCGTAGTAGGTGGTTATCGTGGAAATCCATTGGGAGATGTCAGATGGGTCTCGGGAAATCCTCTTGGAAACATGGTTCGGGTTAGCGACCCTATCGGAATGATCCGGAAGGAAGGAAATCCACTTGGAGACGATGAGAGGCGTGGGCATACTAGCCGGATACTAAGAGGGCAGGTAAAGAAAGAAGGGAGCCCACTGGGAAATAGTGAAAAAGCCGGGCATACGAGCCGGATGGTAAGAGCTAACAGGAGATCGAAAAAGCCGGTCACGAAGTCAGCTTCAAAGAAAAAAATCTAACTTACTATATAAATGGATATAATTATACACATAAAATATATTGAGGGGTCATATGAAAATTCTCATGGATGAAAACGAGCACCTTATCTACAACACATACCTGGAAAACAGGTTTGATCCTCTGGCAGCGATTTTGCAGCTGATCTGCATCACAGAACCTGAATTATTGCTCATACCCGAAGAGCTCCAAGAATCTGAAGAGCTCCAAGAGCCCGAGACTGAAATAAAACCTGAGCCAGAGGCGGTAATAAATGGTTAAGAGATCGTTCGCAGGTAGGGGACCTACGCTAGATGAATTATTGGCAGCCAGGAGAAAAAAGGAAGCAGCGGCTCAGGCGACACGCGCAGCAAATCTAACAACACTTCAAACAGTAGTTAATACTGCAAACGCCGCTGCACAGGAAGCTACTAAAGCCGCACAGCAAGCAGCTGCAACAACGGCTGCTACAAATACTGCGGCTGCTACAAAAGCAGCTCAGGCTGCAACAACAGCTGCAACAACAGCTGCTACAAATACTGCAGCTGCAACAAAGGCAGCTACAGCAGCTGCTGCGACCGCAGCCGCTGCAAAGGCAGCCCAGACAGCCCAGGCTGCAAAAGTATCATCGCTTCCGATCAACACAGGTCGCTTTGCCCGAAGTGCAAGTAATATGCCGAAAACTGGCGACAAAGTTGTGGTTAATGGTCGAACCTACACATATGTGACGGAAGATCGCTCGGTAAAAGGCACTACTATTGGGGAATCTAAAGCTCAAGAAGCTGCAGCTGCTGCTGCAAAAGCAGCTGCAAGCACACCCACATTACAAACAGATGTAGCTAACACCACAATTGTTGGACCTGGTGGTGAAAACCCACTAAGCTCATCAACTTTGAAAACTACGTCAACAAACAACAATCTAGTTGGTGGCACTACATCGACAGATAAATCCAGTAGTATTCTGGGTACATCGGCGGATAAATCCAGTAGTATTCTGGGTACAACTTCTTCAGGCGCAAAGACTACAACACCAAGTGGTTCAACGACTACAACACCAAGTGGTTCAACGACTACAACACCAAGTGGTTCAACGACTACAACACCAAGTGGTGCGAAGACCACAACATCAAGTGATGGTGCAAAGACCACAGCATCAAGTGGTGCAAAGACTACAGCTGCGTCACTTCCGTTCTCAACAGGTCGATTTTCACGTGATGCAAGTAACAGCATAGTCAACACAACCGATGAATACATCACGGTCAATGGTAAAAAATATTTAAACAACAATTATGTAGCGCCTGTAGCAGCCGCCGCGTCATCGAGTTCTTATTACGACGTGGATACTGCACTTACTGATATGTATAACCAGGCGGTAGCTGCTGGTGCCACCGGGCTCACAAAACCATCATCATATGGCAGTACAATCACTGACCAAACCCAGGCTCAAAAAATCATCGATGAATATCAAACAAAATTGAACGCCGCTTTGCCCGTGACCTATGACATCAGTTCGAATCTTGCAAATGTCAATGATACCCTCAAAGAGTACAATATTTCTATTAAAGCGCCGGATGTCACGCAATACACATCTGAAGCATCAGCCCAGGCTGCTTTGGACTCATACGTAGCGCAGGCTAATGCAGCCCTGGATACCTGGACAAAATCCCAGCCAGTGACCGTTTATGACGACCTTGGGCGAGAACAAAGCGTAACATACAGTCAATATGAGCAGATGAGTACCTGGCAGTCTAAAGCCAAGAGCTCCGGCACATATACTGTGCTCCCGGAAGAAGTAGCAAACAGCAACGCAGCCTGGTGGATCAACAGCAAGGGACTTTATGAGTGGGAACCTGTCACGGCTGGCGACAAAGCCCAGCTGGCGTTAGAAAATAAGCAGAGAGCACAGTTACATCAGGCAGCAAAAACCACACTTACCTGTGGTGCGAGCCCCTCAGCTGCGTATTCCAAGGAATGGTACTCTACAGGCGGAAACAGATCCACTGCGAAAATCGGCTCTGGTGATGTGAAGATCGCTCAGATCAAAGCAAGTTCCAGTGTCAATAATGCTGCAACTGCAGTCTCTAACACTGCACAGACAAATAAGGCAACCCTGGTATCATCTTCAAAGAGCCCAACAAGCTCTTCAAGTTCTTCAAGTTCCTCGAAATCTTCCGAAGCCGAAGCGTATGCAGCGAGCACGCAAGCAAAATATCAACAGGCGTTGGCAGAGCTCACGGCAAGCCAAACATCAATCCAGGAACAGATTGATAAAAATAAGAGTGTTACAGAAAGCACTCCTAAAATAGTTTCTACAGTAAGCGCCGAACAAAAAGCAGCTGAGCTTACCGGGTCTTCAACAAAATCCGATTTCGTGACCGGAAATTCAGCACTTGCTAAATATAATAGGGCTGTAAATGCTCAAAATATTACAGAGCCCGATACACTTACAACATATATACAGGGCGATAAAAACAAGCTCGTGACATACGCTGCCGAAAAAAATAACGTAGAGGATCTCGACGAACAGTGGGCAAAAATTGAGGAAGCCAATTATAATAAAAATGTTTTGACAGTTGGTGAAAAAGCGAGTACGGTCAATCCGTATCAAAAAGCCGCTCTCGAAACTGCAAAAGCCGAAGCGGCAAAACAGGAACAGCTCAGACAAAAGATAATCGCAAATCCCCTGCTTGATGCTTCTGGGGCTGTCATAAATCAGATCACTACATCAACAGGCGCTGCGAAAACAACAATAAGTAATACTGCAAAGATAATTACTCCAGTGTACGCATCACAGGAATCAAAAGCGGCAGCCCTTACAGCGGTAAAAAAAGACTATGATACACTCCTTGGGATGGGATTGACAAGCAGTAAGAACCCTAATACTGGAAAAACCATCCTGGCTGCACAGACAGTTGATCCTACTACTCAGTATTATACGCAGAATGCAAAACAGACAGCGGCTAATGCGTTCAAAGCCGCTGCAATTCGAAACCCATTTAGCGTGATGAACAGTGGTGAAATTGATCGCAGCGCTGGTTGGAGCGTCCTGACAAATGATCCGTATGCTGACAAAGTTGCCGATGCGCTGAAAGAGGCGAGGGCAGTCAATCCGAATGGTTCCGAGGAATATTTCCAGGGCGTTGCCAACGTAGCCCGTCGAAACCAGATGAGCACACTTGAAGTGATACAGGAAGACCGCGCTCAGGCAAACGCAAAAATTTCAAATGTATTAGCTCCTGTGTTTACAGCTGCAGAGGGTGCAAAAGCAAAGTACGACAGCCTGCTCGGTAATACAAGCATCACATTTTCTGATAAAGGTAAAATATCTATCACGAAAGCCGGGAAAGAAACAGCAACAGGCGCCACATTCAATGTGAAACAGATGCAGGACGACACCATAAAGAGTAATGTTGTATTGAGTGGTTTACATCAATTTGCTGTAGAAGATTATAACGAACTTAAAACACGACCTGTAGACTACGCGGCTGAACTAGGTGTAATGTATGTCGGTGGAACTATCGCCGGTGTCGGTGTCGGTGGTCTAAAACTTTTGTCCAAAGTTGGTGTAAATAAGATAGCATCAAAAGTAACAAGCGGTGCAGCTAAGAAAGTCATTACAGGTGTAGGGAAATATGGCGTGGATGCAGCTCTGGTAGGCAGTCTTGTAGGCGGTAATGTTTACACTGCGAACAAGTTTTTCACGTCCAAGGAATATTCAGCGCTTTCGGCGGAGGGAAAGGAAACAGCGAAGCAGGATTATGTCGCCGGTCTGTTTGGGACTGCAAAGGAATTTGCAGTCGGCGGTTTGGGGATGAGCAAGGGCATAAAGGCATTTGATAGCGTCGCCAGTAAAGCGGTGAAAACATCATCTGGTGTAACAGATTTGCAGTCGGTTGTAACACAGAGTGCGAAGAAAGGTGTAATCGATAATCGTACACCTGAATCAATAGCTAGAGCTAAGAAATATAGTAATAATACAGAGTTGAAAGGCGAAATCACTGCAAAAGATAATTACAGTGTGATCGATAGTAGAACTTCTGAATCAATAGCTAGAGCTAAGAAATATGGTAATAATACAGAGTTGAAAGGCGAAATCACTGCAAAAGATAATTACAGTGTGATCGATAGTAGAACTTCTGAATCAATAGCTAGAGCTAAGAAATATGGTAATAATACAGAACTAAAGGGTGAAATAGTTGCAAAAGACGGCTATAGTGTAATCGATAATCACACACCCGAATCAATAGCTAGAGCTAAGAAATATGGTAATAATACAGAGTTGAAAGGCGAGATAGTTGCAAAAGACGGCTATAGTGTAATCGATAATCGCACACCTGAATCAATGGCTAGAGCCCAAAAATATGATCTCACAAACATGTTTACGAGAAATCGTAAAACTGATACCACGTTTGGCAACCGAGGATATTCATATCAAGAAATTGCAGCTATGTCTGATTATCGTACTGGAGCTTTAACAAAAGCAGAAACAAGGGATATATTGGGAAATTTGGGTAATCGTGAGTATGACATCAACAATATGATGAAGGCGACCAATAAAACACCAACGCCAAAAGATGCTGAGCTCGGCAAAAAAAGCTATTCACAACAAGAAGCTACAATTGTTGATGAATATCGTAATGGTTTGGCATCTGAATCTGAAGCTAGAACAGTATTGAAAGAATTTGGAAACAGTGAGTCTGATATTAACAATATGTTGAAGGCTGCTAATAAAACACCATCAACAAAGCCAACACCAAAAGATGCTGAGCTCGGCAAAAAAAGTTACTCACAACAAGAAGCTACAATCGTTGACGAATATCGCAATGGTTTGATGTCCGAATCTGAAGCTAGAACAGCATTAAGGGAATTTGGTAATCGTGAATCTGATATTAACAGCATGATGAAGGCTACCAATAAAACAGCACAGAAAATGGAAGATATTCTTGGGACGTCAGATAAAAGCGTTCTACGAGAGAGAACGATGAAACGTGATAAAGCTACCGAAGCTGCTGATAGAGGTAGAGCGATTTTGGATCGGAATAGATCAGCCTCGATGGGCGGCGGTAGTGAAATACAGTCCGGTGGTCAGGTATTGCTCATGAAAACACCAAAAAAGCGGGCAAAGCTTGTAATGCTCAGGGAAATACCAGAAACGCGGACAAAGCTTACACCCGAGGTGAAGACTGAAGTAAAGCTATCGAAGAATGAACAATATATTGCCGACCGTGTGAAGAGCGGGAAAATGTCGAAAAACACAGCGTCTAAAATACTTCGCGACCTCGGAAAAACGAAAGAGGACATCTTCAGAATTTTGGATATTAAAGCCAAAGACAAGAAAACGAAAGTTATGGAAGAGGTAAAGACAGAGGTAAAAACAGAGGTGAAAAAAGATGCGAAGAAAAAGCTGAAATATGAAGATGAAACCACTGGAATGGTCAATACGAGACCGGTTTTTCCGGCACTTTTTTCGCGATCTTACACGCCTGTTGATGAATCAACATTTGATACGTCCAGTATGACGCTAACAAATGAACAAGCAAAAATAGCGCCGAGTGAGCGTCAGAAGTCACGCATGACATCGATGGTGTTTCCGAAAACCACTGCAACTGTGATGCAGAGACCAGATGCAAACGAAATTATAAAAAAGTCAACACCTGTCGTAATCCCAAATGTAGTAATACCTGGAACAAAACAGATCATAACACCAAAGCCCGAAACAATACAAAAACCAGGTATAATACCACCTAATGTAAAGCCAAAAGAGTTTACAATTACACCTCCACGGATACAACCATGGGAGACTACAATCGTATCTCCCATAGTAACACCTACAGAGACTGTAATCGTTCCTCCGATAGAAACAATCGACCAGAAAACGATTACACCACCAAGACAGGAGACTACACCTGTAGTAGTCCCTAGAACTATTGCAACTACCATGTTTGCTCCACCATCAAAACCACCTCAAACTACGTTCTTTAAAAAACCTAAAGATAAAAAACGAGATGCTATAGAGACGTCGCGTGTAAAGCAGAATAAAGTGATTGCAACAACGAAAGTCGCGAGTTTTGCTGAAACAATGCTCGGAAGCACACCGAGAAAAACAATTACAAGTGCAACCAAACCATCAATGATATCTTCTTCGACTCGAAGGCAGGCGTCAATAATATCCCAGGTTATACCATCCTCAAAACCTGCTGCAAGACCTGCTTCAAAGTCAGCTTCAAAGCCTGTGAAATCCCAGGGACCAAAATCTCTGGCTAAACCTGTATCAAAATTGGATCAACTAATATCTCAAAAACGAAGGAAGCCTGTACTATGACCCTTGTAAAATATGCAGACAGCAGGCTCCTAATTGATATTGAGATAGCAAACCAACTCGATCAGCTGGCACAGGAGAGAGGACACCCAAAAATGAGAGTGTTTAGGGACATATTGTGTGAAGCACTCCAATTAACTCCCTGCCAGGGATTTGAGCGCAGCGATGGCAGGCAAATAGG
This sequence comes from Methanosarcina sp. DH1, assembly GCF_020804205.1. Lineage (NCBI taxonomy): Archaea > Methanobacteriati > Methanobacteriota > Methanomicrobia > Methanosarcinales > Methanosarcinaceae > Methanosarcina > Methanosarcina sp. DH1. The sequence continues at coordinate 86,280 of NZ_WJBJ01000014.1, forward strand.
TGTGCAGCAGACTCAAAAACAAATTAATGTAGCCCTTGAACAAAAAGCAAAGAAATGGGGAATCTCAAAACAGGAAGCAAGGCGCAGGGTTTTGAAGAGGCATCTAAAAAGGCATTTGAAGCGAACAATGACACAAGGTAATTTTGTGGATTTTGGCGACATTTTAAGTTCCTCAGCGCATACACGGCTCCCTATATCAATAGCAGAGAGGATAGACAGGCTTGCCAGGAGAAGGTGTGAGACTCAGGCAAAGGTATTAAGGGATATCTTGTGCGAGTGCCTGGACATACCAAAATGCGAGGGTCAAGTCGATACACTTGGGAGGCAGTATGGAGCCGCGACCGCTAAAAAGAGAATAAATGCAGCCCTGGAAAGGAGAGCTCAGGCATGGCAGCTGTCACGACCGCATGCAATGCTGAGAATTCTGGATCAACATTTTAAAGTGTCCGCCCAGAAGAGACCTAAAAAGGATGTTGAGCAAAAAACTCACAATAGCTGCCGTTTTTTCGATATAACTCTCCGTCTGGATGAACAGGCAGCAGATATTATTAACCAGCTTGCAGAGGTGCGAGGTCACGCAAAAAGTCGGGTAGTACGGGATACACTCTGCGATGCTCTGAATATTTCACGTGCTCGCGGAGAAATATATAGTAATGGTCAACAACACGGTACTGAGAATGTACGAAAAATACTTGATGAAGCCTTGGAACAAAAATCCCAGGAATGGAAAGTATCAAAACAAGAAACGATACGGCGGGTACTTAAGGAATATTTTAACGTTAAAATAGATGTTCCTCATGATAACAGTATCCCGAAATATTACAGAGTCTATTTGAATGGAGCTTCTGCTCTTGAATTATCCGAGATGGGGCTCAATCAAAACGATACTGAATTTGTCAGAAGATTCCACAAGGAAATATCAAGCGGGGCTGGGCTGGTCAGGCTGTCAGTTTCCAACCCCAAAAAACCATTATCCCTCCTCAAGCAAATGCTATCCGAATGGCAGCAATGTGAGGTAATAGCATGAACACGACAGGCGCACTAATTCTCTTTGTCGGGTTGGGCGTCTTGCTTATTGCCGGAATGCACGGTTTAGAGATGTTACACGGCGAAGTGAACACAACTAATGACACTGAATTAGCTACGCAAAATGATACAGCCAAAGCTATTGAAAACCCAATCTTTACGGCTTTTGGATACGGACTATTGATTGTAGCTGCAATTGCGCTAGTTGAGAGTTTCGGAAAAATGTGAGGTAATTAATATGGCAATACCTATCGGAATCTGGGAAGTTCAGATTGGTCTGGCGCTTTTGTGTACAGCATATTCCTGGTTTGGGTATGACAAAAACAACTACACGGACGTAATTTCAGGCATCTTAGGATTCGTATTTTGGCTCACGAGCGGGCTTAGTCTCATGGTAGGCATCCAGAGCGAAGATATAGTGTATCAGGCAGGCTGGTTATCCTGGATTTTCGTCGCGATTGCAGCGGTCGTAGGATTGATTGCGCTTGTGAAGCTACTTGATGTCATCCGTACGAGAAAAGATAGCCAGAACCATGTAAATATGAACTTCGATATGAGGCTTTAAAATGGGAAAAGTCGAAGGGTTCGGCGTTTATGTCTTTCAATGCATAAAACAAAACGTATAAATAACATTTCGTATAATTAAAAGAGGATTTGGAAGATGCAAAATAAGCACTTTTGCATCTTTAGTTAAAGATTAGAGAAGGGAGTCGCGTCCCTTCTCTCCGTTGCTATACAACAAGTTGTTTTTTAATATCCCAAAGGGTTTCCTTTAATCTAGGGTGGATGTTCGGTTTAAAGCACTTGTCAAATGTGACAAATGCTTTAACCATACAATCTGCTTTTCTATAATATATACTTATTTACATTTAATATTTTTATATAAACAATATTTTTTATATTTTATGAGTTGCAGAAATACAGGTTGTAATGGCGTGAAAACTGCGTTGCATAGGCTTTATGAGAATTGTGCAGAATCAATGAATCCAGAATTATACAGGTGGACTTTAGAGATTAACATCTTCGTCCTTGTATAAAATTAATTTGTACTTACTACCCTTAAATTTATCATCTATTTTTATGATGCCATCCGGTCCAACAACTCCCTCTAATGTAATTTCCTGCGAAGGAATACGCACATATCCAAAATGAATGGAGCCTTGAATATTAGCGCGTGTGATTTTATGCTCCCGCTCAAGTTCCGCTAAATATCGCTTGGCTGTGTTTTTCGCGCAGCCAATCTCGCTTATGATAGCTGCAATTGAGATAGGATTCGAGTATGGAATGACTTTTAGAAAGTCGCTCTCTGTGTACTGTTGTTCGAACGTCATATAAACTATCATATCGTTTGTACCATAAAAGCTTTTGCTGTAGACAGTCGAAGCCCACACGGAGAGCGAATTACTTAATTGAGCCTGTAACAGTAGAATATGATCCCATTAATGTTAATTTCCTGCTCTTCATTATCGTAAGGACTTAGGAAATTTCCGCGCCCATCTGAGGATATCGCATCCTCTACAAATTGATCCAGGTCAGTTATGAGGACTCTTATTAGTTCGTTTGCATCCTCGCAGAGAGATTCTTGCATCTGTTTTAGGGCTTTTATAATGGACGGCTTTGAACCTGCCTTTGAGTGGCTCAGGATGAACTCCGCATTAAAAGCCCAGAGACTCTCTAAGATCTCATCGCGAGCCGCCTGGCTTGCCTCTTCATCCAGCCCTATTGCGTATTCCTGGCTTCCATCTGTATAGACATCCATCCCAAAGTGATCATAGTTTAGCTTTTCGACATCCTCAACATCACAACCCAGAACCTGAGCTGCTGCAATTTCGATAATAGTAGTCATTTGTCCCTCATTCCCACAGTACTAAGCTGTTATCCCTTACTAGGCATCTAATGTATTTAGATTTTGCTGTGGACAGTCCAAGCCCATAAAAGACCCTAAATCCATACATGCACCATATATGCACCATATATACCCCATATACGCGCGCAGGATTTACACGCGCGATAAAACAGGTGCGCGCGCAGGATTTATGCGTGCGTGGGGAGGATGTGGCGACCAGGGAATTTTGAAAGTTTAATTCCGAGAAAAGCAATATATTAATAAAGGATTAAAATCGTGATACAGAGGCTTTACATACATTACGCGCGTGGGCATAATGCGCGTGCACGTTATGTGTTTTACGAATCGGGAGACTGCACGCTGACGAGAAAATAAATAGTTTCATGATGTAACTATCATGCATGGAAGAAACAGAAAACGAAAGCATAGAAATTAGATTTTATCATAAGTATAACTTCCTGAAACTGCGCATTATGGATGTGCTCATGTGGGCATCACAACCGATGACTTGCAGGCAAATTGCAGAGCGTTTGGACGTTCCTGCCAAAAATGTAAGTCGAATCTTATGCCATTACATACAACATCATTATGGTTATTTCAGGCGCTTAAAGCCTCTGGAAGGATCAAATGCTTATCTTTACAAAATAAACAAAAAAGGCATTAGAGCGTATTTAGAGTATATGAAGAGGCTCAAACTCGGCTTTGATCTCAACCGAAATCGCCACACACCGCGCCGAATGCCAACCTATAAAGGATTTAATCGCATTGATTTTAAAAAACCCGAAAGTTTAATCATCAAACCAGAAGAAGCCGAGCCTTACTATTATCCGAAATTTATAAATCCAGAAAGTAACATAATATGTTAATGTTCAAATATATTTTAACATTTATAGTATTAATATATTTTTACACCTTGTAATATGGTTATAGGGCAGTAAAATTTCCCTTTATACTATATGCCGCGAACGGTGCAACTTTCGATTTTTGAACCCTCTACCGCTCCGGTTTTTGACCTTTTTTCATCGTATATACACGCGATTACGTGCATCATGCGAGTATGTTTATTATAAGCACACGGGCGGGATCATGTGAGAAACTAGTCGAAAATTAGTAACTGGTTGAGAATGTGTTGAGGTCAGGGTGGAAACGACCACCCTGATACGTTTTTTGTTCAGAGCATGGTAAGCCTTTGGATGTGTCTTAAGCGGGAGATAAGCAGCCCACTCACCCAACTGGCAAATATATCTATGCTTTATTACTATATATACTTAACACCATCAGCGCGGTTTATCGGTTTTACGTAACACGATATAACAATTAATGGATAGCCAGTCCTTGAATTAATCTTATATATACCTATTGTTTTCACGTATAGAAACCGTGAGCTGTAGGCATCTTAACAGTTGAAAAACATCATCCTAAATTAGTAGCAAGACTCTCCAAGAGTTTTTATAGCATGGGAAGTGTTGTCAAATTACTAAATAGATTACTAAACAGATTACTAAACAGATTACTAAACAGATTATCAAACAAGGGGTCATACAATGGTGAAAATGAAAAAACCAGAAGACCGGAAAATAAATGTCAACACATCCCTCAGCCCGGACTTGGTAATAGAGATAAACAACATCAGCGGGGAGTTTTCCCGCTCAGCAACAATCGAGAGTATGTTGCGAGATCATATTGCACAGCTTAAAAATAGTAAGCCCGTGCAAGGGACGCGAGGAAGGACGGCATTGCTTACAATTGCATTAGACGAGGCGGTATTGGCAGATTTGTTGGAGTACAAAATTGAAGGCATTTCGTTGTCATCTGCCATTGAGCATATCATAAAACAATGTATAGCAGCGGTGGACGAGGCGGACGACGCTGAGGATGATGCATTAGCAGCTGATCCACACCCAATATATGGATAAGGAGATTTTAGGAAATGATATCACCCGAAGTCCGAAAGGCGCTGGGAATGATCCCGGACGAGGTATTTGAGAAATTGAAAGTGCTAGCAGCCGAACGCGGCTGCACATATGATGAAATGCTGCGGATATATGGCAAGCAGTATAACTTTATAAACTATAGACCGGCAATCGCGAATTCGAGATCAGTTGAAGCATCAATGATCAGGGAAAGATGCCTGCGGTGTGAAGATGGGATTGCCTGGGAAGCCCTTCAAAGAGTTGTGGAGCAAATCGAGATACCGGATTAATATTCGAATGTATGAAATATTAATTTTGTATGAAACTCAAACAATTTTAACAAAAACAACATCGGTAGACGCAGACCATCAAATATGTTTATATAGCATAAATATCATTATTACAAATAATCAAATTGGAGGATCTAAATATGAGTAGATCACCAAAAACAAAAGATGCGTTAAATATCACACTTGATTTCGATGTACTGAGCAAACTCGACAATGCACGAGGTGTTGCGCCCCGCAGCACGTATATAAATAACGTACTGCGGAAGGAATTTGAGCTAACGTGAAAAGAGAACAGAACAGAAGACAGAAAATTAGGAAAGAGGCTTGAGCCGAATACAACGACTCAAACCGTGTATATAATCAATTGCCTATGATCTTATACACGGTTTTTGTATTTATACTTGTTTGTCAGTTGCTGTCGTCGGTTTAGCCTCACCTAAATGTGAGGTAATAAAAATGAGTAACGACTTAAATAATGTGATTCCACCCCAAAACGTACAGGATGGCATAAATTACCTGATCGAACAGCACAGCCTTAATGCTGAAAAAGTAAGAAACCACGAGAATGAAACACTTGACAGCGTACCTGAAGGTGTTAAGAAGCTACTCCGTGATTTAGCCACACAAAGTCAGATAAAGTATGCTGATGTGGTTAGCGCATTTAAGAGCATTCTAGCCGAGCTGTCAAAAAACGGCATCGACACAGAAGAATACATGTATCAGGCATATGAGCAACTGTTAAGAATCACAACACAGCAGCCAATCACAGCGCAAGAACTGGAATTTGAGAAATCGAGTGAAGAATCGAATGAAGAAATCCAGGAAAACCGAAAAATCAAAATCAAGCTAGATGTGCAAGGTTTGCCTAAATTCAATTATATCAACCTGTGGTTAAATCGGCTTAACTCTCCGTATCTCTACAAGGAAGCTGTTTTTCAGAACGCTATAGCAACGATTGCCTCTGTCACGCTAAAGCAAACACAGGAAATCACATACGATATTTTTGGGTCTCCGTTCCCATCACCGCTGTACAATAATGTCTTTTTGCTTGGTTTGATGCCACCAGGATCATCAAAAACCACGATTATGAGGGAGTGCCAAAAAACAGTGGCTAACGTGCTCGGAGGTGCACACACTTTCACCGCGTGCGCACCTACTCCGGAAACCCTACAAAAAAGCTTGTGTGAAGAGCAAATAGACATCCGACCCGACCCGAAAACAAATGAAATGAAAACAACTCACATAACTCACCCGCCAAGCGAGCTTGGAATTCCCCACTGCTGGAAAAGTACATGGGACGAAGAGTACGGCGGTTTTTTCGCGAAACTGAATAAGAATTACATGGCAGGATCAGAGCAAATGTTGTGCAGCCTGTTCTCCTGTGTGTTTCCCCCAAAACAGAACACGGGAGATAAACCGGGCGTCACTACAGAATTCAGATGTGGTGATGTTTTTCTCACGATCAATGCCTTCACTACTCCGAATGCAATGAATCACCTTGATAGTGCTGATCTTGACAGTGGTTTCTTAATGCGATTCCTTTATACATATGTGGATTACCCAATTCCACTACCTCCGAAAAGCGATGTTTCTGATTCTGATGATGGAGACCTGGATATATTTGCTAATATAAATAGTCGAGAAAATCAAGCTGTTGTTCTAGGAATGAAAGAGAAAGCCATGTACAACGCAACGGAAATAATTAGGGCGTTATTCGATCCGAGAAAATACAACGGTGTAAAGGTTGATATCATATTCCATGAGGAGAGCCTGAAAATTGCAAAAAATTGGGAACTGAACATGAGGGAAACATATAGCGATAATCCATTCATGCAGTTAGTGAGAGGGCGACACTTCGAGAACCTCTATAAAATCGCAGCACTCATAACAATCGGAAATTTACCCTACCAAATTGTGAAATCTCAACACAGCATAAAAAACAATTCGCTTCAGTTGGGGGATGAAATCGAGATCGCAGAACGATTTGAGGACACTAAAGATGATCTTTTCGAGATGTTTGCTAATTTCAAAACATCTCTATTGCACGATGTCGCGATAGAAAAGATCGTTGTACCTCCGGATATGATGAAATATGCCTGTAAGCTGTTCGACACAATATATCTACCCAGCGCAATACGATCAATGGAGCTATTGCGAGGTGAAAATGTAGATAAGGATATGGAAAAGTTGTATGAGTCAATCGAAAACACATCACAAAACATCGCTAAAGCGGAACTACTGGAAAAAAAGGTAGATATAGCACGCGCTTACGAAACCCACTGGTTTGAGGAGTTTGGTAGTGAAAAACCTGAGGAAGTAGAACATGCAAGACGCTGCACGCTTGCATTTATGAAGGATTTGCTACACACGCTTGATCTGTTACCTGATGATGCTGATATCAAATTTATCACCCAAACCCAAATATACAACACAACACGGCGCGGGGAGCATAAAATGAAACCACTCATTGCTACGTTAATTCGGTATAGAGTTATTATACCAATGTACATACGTGTAAATGGTTCGCCCCGTGCATCAATGTGTTTCCTGCATGTGAAAACAAATCGAACTCAATTTAAGCTACCCGAGAAAAACTATGTGGGATATACAGGTACTGGAATATATCACTCCGGTGTAATACTCAAAAAAATAAAGCCTATAGAAAGATCGACCGTAGAAACACTTATCCAGCGCGACAATACACCATTAATACCACCCGAGAAAATGGAATTTGTTAATTCAATCACTGAAGATGTTTTTGCGACTGATAAAAGTTTTTCACAAACGCCAGAACAACTAGACATTTAAAATTTATTTTTTATACACTTCTTTTTTATATATTTTATTTTTATAAGAAACTGCGTCATTTACGCTAAAATCTGCTAAAATAGTCACTAAAATAGCAGTAAAATAGTACAACTTTATAAAATCTTATAAAAATATACTGTGCTCGTTTTGGCTAAAATAGTCACTAAAATATCCGTAAAATAGTACAACCATTTTAAAATTATATATAAATACACTCAATCAACGCTCCGTTAAAAAGCTTGATGTAAAATAGTAAAATCACAACCTCCATTAACACCTCCCTATCCTATATACGCGAACCATTTTTATTTCTTTTTTTATATATAGCATATGTGTATGTGCTGTGAGGGTGGTGTGTTAATGGAGGGTACTATTTTACTATTTTACGTTCGAGTTTTCAACGCAACGTTGATTGAGTATATTTATATATAATTTTAAAATGGTTGTACTATTTTACGGATATTTTAGTGACTATTTTAGCTAAAATACCGCAGTATATTTTTATAAGATTTTATAAAGTTGTACTATTTTGCTGCTATTTTATGGATATTTTACCGAATTTAACTCACCCATGCAACTCATCCCAGCCCTTTCGACTCAGCCATGAACCTGCCAGGGGCTCCAGAGTACCCGTCCTGGGTGTTCCCGGTCAAACCTGGGTCAATTTCTGCACTAGCCAAGTATGTCGAATGTAATTTGTTGAAAGAATTATCCAGGACGCACACATTTCGAGGATTAAAGCTCTCGATTTTTTTGATTCTCAATTTTACTCGTCTTTTACTTGATATACTATCTCGCCTTTCTCTCCTTTCCGAATTCCGTCACCGCCTATGATATAATTATCAGTTTCGGATATGTCTGGAGTGTGATCCCTGATCGCTTTAATTGCTTCACTTATTGTGATAGATCCATTTGCACTATCCGGAATCTGGATCAGTGTATCTAGTCCATTTTTTTTGATTAATGCAAGTTTTTCCAGTGCTTCGATTAGAGTCATTTCAGTCATACATTTCACTCCCTTTCTATCTATTAATTCTCTTTGCTAGCTATTAAGCTTTGATTTTAATGTTTAATTCTTCTTTCTCTATTAGTCTCAACCAAAGCCTTGGAGTCTAAATAATTCTCTAGGATTCACACACTAGAGGGCGTTCGATATCGATTTTTTTGCTACTCCGGTATAGCGATTTCAATCCCGAAGAGCAGAAAGAAAATATAAGTTGAATATCCAGCATCTCCAGACAACCGTATAAATAATATTGGCTCAACAACACACTTACTTATATTTGACATGATGTCATATCAATAAAAACAACTTTGTAATGATGAGACGTATGAAAATTCGAGTAGTTAGTTCTAGAGAAGAAATCTTCACACTTAATCCGAATGAGCGCGTTGTTCACCTGGCTTTCAGACCTTCAAACAAGGACGTTTTTGCACTTGTTGAGACCTGCCCGAAGATCGAGGTAATTCAGTTGCCTAAATCCTATATGGGCACAATCTCAAAGTCCATGGAAATGTTCTTTAAAATGCAGCGTATCCAGCTAATCGAAGGTGATGTTTGGGGTCACAGGAAGGACATTAACGAATACTACACCGTTCCGTCCTCGGTGACTGAGAAAATAAAGGAAATGAAATCTGAAGGTATATCCACTGAGGATATTGAAGCAAAGGTTTCAAGGGAAAGAAAACTTAACCCTAAAATGGTCGCTTATATCATAAGCAAGGAAACTCCTGCCTAAAATATATTGAACTAAAAAACGTGCTTCTTCGCCTATTTGCCTGGGGCGAGCCTTGATACCATAAATCCCGCGCGCCACATTATCACATCCCTGCGCGCGGGACGCTCCACAACTCACGATGAATTATCTCTTTCTTAAGTCAGACTTTTCTCAATTCATCTAACTTTTACAATATGTAAAACCGGAACAGATGCCCGGATATTTAGACATATTTCAACTTTTCGATATGCATTAGTGACTTTTTCGGATATGCTATAAGTCAGATTTTGAATCATCTTTAATATATCATTGCAGTATATCGAAAATGCCGAAAATTTTATGTCCTGAGAAAACAATTTTCACATAAAATAGCATGACAGATTTGACACACTACTTAAAAATAGCTGGATTTTCTAATTTCTTTTTAGCATTTAGACTCCCCAAAGTTATAGAGTGCAAAATTAGCGAAGAGCTCATATCTTTACAATGTAATAAAAGTATATTTCAGGTATAAAACGATTTAAAATTATATTTTAGATGTTTAGTAAATTAGTATTTGTCTTATATAAATATTTCTTAAATTTAAAAGGTATCAGAAAATACTAGAAATTAATTTTCACAGGTCTCGTTTTTCAGAAAGCTAAAAGCTATTTTATTACAAAACTGTCTCAAAAAATACTAAATATATTATTTCACAATTGTTTAAAAAAGAAATTTCCGTGTCCTTTTGACACGGAATATTAATATTCAAATTTAGTTTCTGATTATTTTGGAGGCCAGTTCTTTTCCATAAATCCAGGTAGCCTTCCTGAGTCCATTGGTCCCACAAGAACCTTTGCACCGAGTTTGTCCTCAATGTCACCCTGTAGACGGGCAGCAAGACCCGGAGTAATGACAGAGTTGTGAGTACCATCTTTCTTGAGGTCAAATCCTGACTTCTCAAAAGCTTCCTTCACTTTRTCAGCGG
>NZ_WJBJ01000015.1:0-28319 GCF_020804205.1 Methanosarcina sp. DH1
CAATCAGTTATCCTATCGCCTTGATTWCTGCTTCTGATAACAAAGAAGAAGCACAGGAATTCGTGGATTTCGTAACTGGAGAAGAAGGACAGGAAATACTGGAAAAATACGGATTTACTCCCGAATCCGAATAAAAAACAAGTTAAAAACAAAAAATGATTTCCATGCTGGACAAGATATGGTTTCCTTTATCTCTTACGCTTCGGGTAGCAGCCATATCGTCTATTCTCGTACTTTGTAGTGGTGTAGCCATAGCCTACGTGTTTGCAAGGCGTGATTTTCGGGGAAAAGGGCTTGCGGAGTTATTCGTGACCCTTCCCCTTGTCCTTCCCCCCACTGTAATTGGTTACATTCTTGTGATTCTGGTGGGAAGAAATGGGTTTCTCGGACAGATAATTTTCAATGCTCTTGGGACCGGGATAATGTTTACCTGGCAGGCAGCAGTTATTGCGGCTTATACGGTTTCCCTTCCTCTCATGGTACATACCGCAAAAGCTGCCATTGAAGGAGTGGACAGGGAAATAGAGTATGCTGCCTATATCCTTGGAAAAAGTGAACTTGAGACTGCTATGCAAATAACAATCCCTCTTGCAAAAAAGGGAATACTGGCAGGACTTATACTCAGTTTTGCCAGGGCTATTGGAGAATTCGGGGCAACTCTCATGCTGGCAGGGAATATCCCGGGAAAAACGAACACAATGTCGATTTCAATATACAGCGCATTTCAGGCAGGCAATAATGAACTTGCCAATCTGCTTGTGTTAATCCTGGTTTTTATGTCCCTGCTGACCATTGCACTGACTGGTAGATTCGTAGGAAAACTTGAGGTATGAGATTGGGCGTAAAAGTTGACCTTAAAAAACAGTATAAAGAAACTGAAATCAATGGCAAAAAAAGTACTAAGCAAGCTTTTACAAGTACTAAGAAAGCTTTTACTTTAGATATCAGCTTTGAAATGGAAAACGAACTTGTTGTACTTTTTGGGCCTTCAGGATCAGGAAAGACCACGTTGTTCAAATGTATTTCAGGTATCACGGAACCTGATGATGGAAAAATAACTGTGGAAAGTAAAGTTTACTACGACAAAAACCAGAAAATTAACCTGCCCATCCAGAAACGCAATCTTGGCTATGTTTTTCAGAACTATACCCTCTTTCCTCACATGAATGTCAGAAAAAACATAGAATGCGGTCTCAAAGGCTGGGAAAAAGAGGACAAGGAAGTAAGGGTTGCGGAAATGCTGGATCTTCTCCACATTGAAGAACTGGAAACCCGTTACCCGTCGCAGCTCTCAGGCGGGCAGAAGCAGAGAGTTGCTCTGGCAAGGGCTCTTGCTCCCAAACCAGGGATTCTGCTTCTGGATGAACCGTTCTCCGCACTTGATATGGGAATAAGAACCAGACTTGCCGAAAAAATAAAAAATTTGCAAAACAAGATTGGAATACCATTGTTATTCATTACTCACAACTTTGAAGAAGCTTTCCTGCTGGCTGACAGAATTCTTATCTTATATGAGGGGAATGTCCAGCAGTTCGGAACTCCGGAAGAAATCTTGTATCACCCAGAAAACCGGCATGTGGCAGACCTCACTGGTTTATCAAACATTTTTGATGAAGCTAAAGTAGAAAGGTATGATGAAGAGTCAAAAAATATAATATTAAAAAGCGGGGATATGAGAATAAAAGTAAAATCCCAAAACCTCAAACCTGGAGATCAAGTTTCCTGGGGAATACATCCCGAGAACATAACTCTTCTTTTACCTGATTCTGGTCCTGAAAATCATGATGAAAATGTCTATTCTGCGCATGTCAATAGTATCATCAGTAAAGGGCCAAGAAAACGAATCACACTTAAGCTTGTCAGACAAAACAAAACTCTGATTGCAGAAGTTCCTGCGCAATTTGTTGATTCCATGAAGCTGTGTGCAGGTGGTTTATGCCTGGTTAAACTGGAAACGAGTAAAATGGTTGCGTTCCGTAGCTTATAACTCAACAAATAGCACTTTTTTTTGATAGGATATTGGGCATCTGTAATTACAAGGCTTATATTTTCAAAGACAAAACGTTAGTAGTTATCTCAACGTTCATTTTGACTCTTTATAGCCAGCATGCGATATGTTTACATAAACATATCGAATTTTAATACTAATAAACTAGCAAACAACAACTTATTGAATTATTTATATTATTAATTACTCATGATTAATTGCAAAAAAGCCTAAAATACCAATTTAATGATATAAATTATCTATTTTTCTATATATTCTTTATATAAAATTTCAAATTTTTACAAAATTTGTTTTTCTGAAATCTCTTTATTGTTAACTTGCAGTGATGAAAAGCTATATATAATATTAAATAGGAAATAGGTTACTGTTTTCCTATATTATAAATATACGTTATGTTCTAGAAAACATAACGTGATAAAAGTATAGAAAGGAGGTTAAAAACACACTCGAAGACTATTAAAACTCGGATAATTCGCTATGCGATGGGACAAAATAGTACAGAGATAAAGTTCAACCTTTTTTGTTGATTACGATGGTCTGTGTAATCAGGAAAAAGAAGACTTAAGCTTGAACTTGAAATTATCGAAAAAACTGTTGTTGTCACAAAGCTTCTTGATATGAGTTAAACGCAATTTCATTCACTACACAGCATAAAACTTCATTGTATTCCACAAAACTTCATTTGCCGCCGAATGATGTTTCGTATTACAAAGTTTGTTCGGCGGTGAAAGGAGGACTAATATGAAAATGATTAAAGCTTTAATACGTCCTGAAGCCGCGGATGACGTTATGGAAGGACTTGCAGAGGGGGGATTTGTTTCACTAACAAAAATAGATGCATTTGGCCGTGGAAAACAAAAAGGAATCACAGTTGGAACAATACACTATGATGAGCTTCCTAAAACCATGCTTATGCTAGTTGTAGAAGACAAATCTGTTGAAGAAGTTGTTAAACTTATCAAATACAAAGCGTACACCGGTTATCAAGGAGACGGTAAAATTTTCGTCATCCCCATTGACAATGCATACACAATACGTACCAGGGATGCAGGCCTTTGAGGAGAGTAAAATTATGAAAGAAATAATTGCAATAATCCGTCCAAAAAAAGTTGTGCCTACAAAAGAAGCCCTTGAGAAACTTGGTGTTCCGAGTTTAACTGCGATTCCAGTTTTTGGAAGAGGTAAACAAAAAGGTATCGCAACCGAACTTGACATTGAGATTCGCCCTGAAATTCTGGATCAGAGTATAAAAGCTGGGAGGAGGATGGAATATATTCCCAAGCGCCTGTTTTCCATAGTTGCCCGTAATGAAGATGTTGACACAATAGTTGAAACAATTATGAATGTTAACCAAACTGGTGACATCGGTGATGGGAGGATTTTCATCTGTCCTGTTGATGATGCCATTAGAGTAAGAACAGACGAACAGGGCGACAATGCTCTTCTATAAAAAATAAGGAGACACGAATCCATGCCATATCACACGTTTAAGTGCAGCGAATGTATTCCCGAAAGGGCGATGCATGCTGTTATAAAAGGGTCAGGGGAAGATTTGACGTCCTGCCTTCCCCTTGGATACCTCAACACGATCCCTGGGACTATTTCAGAAAGGGGATGCGCTTTCTGCGGTGCAAAACATGTTATAGGCGCACCTATGAAAGATGTCATTCATCTGTGCCATGGCCCAGTTGGATGTACCTATGATACCTGGCATACTAAGCGTTACATTAGCGATAACGACAACTTCCAGCTTAAATATGCCTGGACGACAGATATGAAGGAAAAGAACGTCGTATTCGGCGCTGAAAAATTGCTCAAACAAAATATTATTGATTGTTTCAAGGCCTTTCCGGATATCAAAAGAATGAGTATCTACCAAACTTGCGCTTCAGCACTTATTGGAGACGATATGAATGCAGTTGCGAAAAAAGTGATGGAAGAAATGCCAGACGTTGATATCTTCGTCTGCAATGCTCCCGGCTTTGGGGGACCTAGCCAGTCAGGAGGACATCACAAAATCAATATTGCCTGGATCGATCAAAAGGTCGGAACATTTGAACCTGAAATTAAAAGCAAATACGTCATCAATTATGTTGGTGATTACAACATCCAGGGAGATGCGGAAATTATGGTGGATTATTTCCAGAGAATGGGGATTCAGGTTCTTTCCACCTTTACTGGAAACGGGTCATATGACGATCTTAGGGGTATGCATCTGGCCCATCTCAATGTGCTAGAATGTGCGCGTTCTGCCGAATACATCTGTAACGAACTAAGAAAAAGATACGGAACTCCACGTCTTGATATCGATGGATATGGTTTTGAACCGCTCTCAGCATCACTAATGAAAGTGGCTATGTTTTTCGGACTTGAAAAAGAAGCCCAGGCTATTATAGACGAAGAAATTGCTAGATGGAAACCGGAACTTGACTGGTATGCTAAACGTCTGAAAGGAAAAAGAATTTGTCTCTGGCCTGGCGGCTCCAAACTCTGGCATTGGGCACATGTAATTGAAGAAGAAATGGGAGTTAAAGTTGTTTCAGTGTATTCAAAATTCGGTCATCAGGGAGACTTCGAAAAAGGTGTTGCTCGGTGCAGTGAAGGAGCACTTGCTATTGACGATCCTAACGAACTTGAAGGGCTTGAAGCTATGGAGATATTAAAACCCGATTGTGTCCTTACAGGTGTCCGTCCGGGTGAGGTTTCCAAAAAGATGAGGATCCAATATCTCAATATTCATGGATATCACAATGGTCCATATAAAGGGTTTGAAGGATGGGTCAGGCTTGCAAGGGATCTCTACAATGCCATCTATTCACCGATTCATCAGCTTTCTGGTTTGGACATCAGTAAGGATGAGATCTCCACTGATAAAGGATTCGTGACTAGGAAGATGATTTCTGATGTGAATATCATTGAGGATGGGAAAACCCCAATCGAGGAAAGGCCATATACCGGCGAATGGGATATTGTCACAAGACTACGCAGTAAAAAATATCCCAAGCTTGAACCACAGCAGCCGCTTGGCATGGTAATGGAAGGAGGTGAGGCCATTAATGGATGATGTTATGAAAGACAGGATAGAGCAGCTAGTAGATTTCATTATGAAATGGTGCCTGTGGCAGTTTCACTCCCGTTCCTGGGACAGAGAGAGACAAAATGAGGGGATTCTTACAAAAACCATGCAGTTATTGTGCGACGAACCACTCGATCTCAGCACACCTTCAGATAGGTGCTATTGGGTAGATGCTGTGTACTTAGCCAATGGTTTCAAAAAGACTTGTCCATGGTTGGGCACAATGGACAAAAAAGACATCAAGCTGCTTATGCAGGGGCTCAAAGAGCGTATTGATTACTTAACTATTAATGGGTCACTTAATCAAGAACTCACTAACTCACTTTATTAAGGAAAAGGAAATATCATGTCTTGTGAACTAAAACAACGAGAGCGTCCAGGAATTATCAACCCTATATTCACATGCCAGCCTTGCGGAGCACAGTATGCCAGCATAGGAATAAAGGATTGTATCGCGATTGTTCATGGGGGACAGGGATGTGTAATGTTCGTTCGTATGCTATTCGCGCAGCATTTCAAGGATAGCTTCGAGATCGCATCCTCGTCTCTTCACGAGGATGGTGCAGTGTTTGGAGCTCTTAATAGAGTAGAAGAGGCTGTCGATGTTCTTTTGATGAGGTATCCGCATGTAAAGGTCGTACCAATCATCACGACGTGCTCGACGGAAGTCATCGGCGATGATATTGATGGTCTTATCAGGAAGCTGAACAAAAATCTTTTGAAAGAAAAATATGCAAATCGGGAAGTCCATCTTATTCCGATCCATACTCCAAGTTTTAAAGGAAGCATGATAACAGGATACGATGTGGCGGTGCATGATATCGTAAAAGAGTTTGCAAAAAAAGATAAACCTAATGGAAAACTCAATCTAATTACCGGATGGGTCAATCCCGGAGACGTTACAGCTCTCAAGCACCTTCTATCCGAAATGGACATAGATGCAACAGTCCTTTTCGAAATTGAAAGCTTTGATTCTCCTTTGATGCCGGATAAAAGTGGATTCGCCCACGGCAGCACAACGATAGAGGACTTGGCCGGAACTGCGGATGCACTGGGAACGATTGCATTGAACAGGTACGAAGGTGGGAAAGCTGCCGAATACCTTAAAAACAAATTTGATGTTTCTGCAGTCATAGGACCGACTCCTATTGGAATCCGTAATACGGATACCTTCCTGCAAAATTTGAAAAAAATGACCGGAAAACCAATTCCCGAATCACTTGTTCGTGAGAGGGGAATTGCAATCGACGCAATTACCGATCTTACCCATATGTTTTTTGCCGACAAAAAAGTTGCCATTTACGGAAATCCAGACCTTGTCATAGGTCTTGCTGAATTCTGTCTAGATATGGAGATGGAACCTGTGGTTCTTCTTCTTGGCGATGACAATAACACATATAAGGATGATCCACGCATCAAAGCATTCCAGGAAAAAGTCGATTTCGATATGCAGATCATTATGAACGCAGATCTGTGGGAACTTGAAAGGCGGATCAAGGATCAGGAAGTTGAACTTGATCTTATCCTGGGACATTCCAAGGGTCGCTGGACTGCTATTGATAACAATATCCCGATGGTACGTGTAGGTTTCCCTACTTTTGATCGTGCAGGGCTATACCGCCATCCAGTTGTTGGATATGAAGGTGCTATGTGGCTCGCTGAACAGATGGCAAACACACTTTTCACCGATATGGAATTCAAAAAGGATAGGGAATGGATATTGAATGTATGGTGAAGTTTATTGTGTGGTTAAAAATTTAAATCAATTGAATATGTGAAATTCAGTTGTTATTTTATTAGGTTCTTCCAGTTCACAGTGTTAATTAATTCTGGCGGAATCAATTGAAAAAGATATAAATTAAAGTAACGATGGTGCATCCGATTGCAAATGACAGATATTTCGCTCCTAACTCCCTGGCGAAACAAAGAGATGCAGGGGTGCATCCCTACTGCTTTTATTGGCTGTCCATTTTATGCTACCTTATTTAAATAGAAAATTTTAGTAAAGGTATCATTTTACTCAAGGTTTAGTCCCTAAGAACTTATGCAAGCGAGTAGATAGTCTCGAAAGCGAGAAACTGTTTTGACTGTAGCCTAAAGCTATTATAATTTACAATATAAACCTGGCTTTATTACAGTTTATGAAGAAGAAGGGAGGAAATGGAGAGTTCTGAGTCGTTTCGAAAAAAAGTTTGCAATGCTAATGGCATTCCTGCGATATGGATGGCTGTAGAAGACACCGTAAAAAATCATGAAGGAGTACTTTTAGAGAATCCCTCTTTATGTTTAAAAAAAGTTTTAATTTCATATCTAAAAAATGGAAAAGTTAACAGACTGGATGTTATTTGTAGCCATGTTCCGAAGTGTTTTAACACAGAGTTAGAGGTTTTAGGATTTATATCTAAAATTGTAAGCGAATTGCCGAACAAATTGACCATCAGAATAGTGAATAGGCAAACTCTATGAATACCAGCATATCCATATCAGCTGTCACTTCCTTTATCATTTAGGCTCGTACTATAAATGGCGTTTTGGGACTTTCTCCCAAAATGCCTCGCTTTTTGTAACCATACCATATAATTAATGAATTTCCGATTTAAACAGTTTTTCAGATTCCACTGAGTTTTCTTTAGCTGTCATTCCCTGGAGTGTTATTCTATAAACTGAAACCGGATTTTCGTCAAGTGAAGAACGATACTTTTCAATAAAATTGCTGGTTAAAGAATTATTGTAATATTCTGGCATATATTTATCAACCAGTCTCTGGAGAGCTTCAGCAGCTTCTTCAAAGTCGGTTACTTTTTCTGCCTTTCCAAAAAGCATTACACTCATATATGCCGTATCAGCATGGCAGGGTACAGGATCAATTACGGTACCATGCTCCTGATATATTGTGAAACAAACAGGTGGACTTTGGGAAAGAATATCTTCTTTTTTACCAGAACCCATACCATGAAAATAAACTGAACCTTTGTGCCACACATAATTCATTGGAATAGCATAAGGAAAAGTACCATTTACCATTCCCAGGACACCTGTTCTTTCATGCAAAAGAAAATTTTCTATTTTCTCTTTGTCCGTGCAGTCTCTTTGAGTATATCGAACCTGATCCATTAGAAAACACCCTACCTGTATCCACAACAGTCTTTTTATTGAACTCTGTTTTTTGAACAATGTTGTATCGTGTTACAAAACGTATAAGTTGTGTTCCAAATTTGGATACGAACTCTTCCATCATTTCAAACTCATTATCCACTTTATGTCTAGGTATTCATAATCTAATTTATATTATAGAAACACAGTAACCAATTTCCTACTTAATAATATAAATAATTATCTATTAAACAAAATGAGAAATGAATAAAACAAGGTTCCCAAACTAAGCTGTGAATAAACTGGAAACAAGCTGAGTATAAGTGAGATACGTACTAAAAAATGATCAATCGCCTTGATTGTCCAAAAAACGAGACCTTTAATTATTAGAATTTGTAAAAAGTAACTATTCTCACATATAACTATGCACTTAATCCCAAAATAAACATTGTTACATCGTTATGTCTATATAAACATATATTTTGAATACTAAAAGCAAGGAGACAAATTGTTTTTGTCGCAAAGTAACTAAAAAATGAATGCTATCTCGACCACTTTAGAAAATAAGAGGATAATTACAACTTGATTGTTTTAAAAATTTGCAAGACATAAAAATGAAATTGTAAGTGCTTGTACGATTTACGGATTTTCTGAAGTTACATATAGAGTACTCATGCCTGGCAAAGTTATGAGTAAGCATAATAAAGGGACTCTATAAGTTATGACTAAAGAAATAACATAAGTTTCAGTGGATAATTTACGTCCACATCTTTTCAAAAGGTATGCATTTTCCAGAAAAACATCATTTCCTGCCGTTAAGTATTTAATAGAGAAAAGATATTTGAGTATCCTTGTAAAGGGGCTGTGGCCTAGCCCGGCATGGCGATGGGCTCCAGCGGATAAATGATGAACAACGGGTATACTGAGTCTTTCCCGACGGGGCAAGATAATGAGGAACCGTTGGAGCACTGATAGATGCTCACCAGAAAACTGTGTAAGCAGTTGTTCGGAGATACCCGTCGATCGTGAGTTCGAATCTCACCAGCCCCACGTTTTTTCTTTAATTTAAATTCTTTATACATCTTCTTTTAAGATTTTTTTTCATACATACTTTTTTACATTACTCTTTGCAATGGTTCATTTAGCGGAATGTGCAGAAGTAAAAGCAACTATATGACGTTTAGAGATCAAAAACGATATCATTTAAAAGCGACCAATGACTTCATTATTGAGGACTGTTCATAAACCGGAATAATCACATTCATATATTCTCGTAAAAATGTTGGCGCTAATCCTAGGCGTATTTTCAGGGTCTGCTTATGTTTACTTAGCTCTTAATTCCTTTATTGGGCGAAATGATAATTGAATCATTGGGCAGCAGACTTTTATAATTAATATTTTTACATAGGCCTTCAATACTGTTAAAAAGTACACTGCTAGTATTATTCATTTCATCCAGGAATTTCAACATATACAACAACGACTTATCATTATATTCAACATTCACTTTGATAATTCTAAAAATGTCATTTTTATCTTTGATCATATTAAACAGATTTTCTTCAAATGAACAGTATGGATTTGTTGGAACCAAAAATGAGCCCTTCTGTCTTACTAACCTTTCGTTTAAATAATAAGGGGTCATATTAATCACAGTTTTAAATGCGTCTTTGAATTCTTTTTTCTGTTCTTTCAAATCAGGTACGTAGTTTAAGACTTTATCTTGTATGCGAACATCTTTTCCTAATTGATCGTATTTATTATATAGATCCATTATTTCACGTGGAAGAAAATCCTTATATCTTTTTTCGATCCACATTCTATTAAAAAACCATATTGTGAACATTCCTTTTTTACTATCTTCGTTTACCTTAGAAAATTCAATACTTTCAACTGCAAAATATAATGCAACAAAAAACGAAAAGGTAACATCTAAAAATCTTGTTTTACAACCATAATGTTGCATATTTGCAATCCATTCATAATAGTCTTCTTCACGTAGGCTTTTTAAATGAGGGGCATATTCGAATACTTTTCTTCTAAATTCTCTGATCATACCCATTTCTATTTCAAAATAGTCTCTAAACTTGGTTCTGTCAGTCTCGATTTCAAAATCATTTTTAAAAATAGTTCTGTTGTGGATTAGTCTTTCGAATGATGTTTCTAATTTCCAACCAGCATCTTTGTGACCGCGGAATAACCATCCATTCCATTCTATAAAGTCAACAGTATATGGTATTATGCATGATTTTTTTGATATTCAATATCTCGAGGAAAAATTTTTTCAAAATAGTCGCCCAGAATTTTGGCAGGATTAAAATATAGATCTAATAATAATGAGTGCGGTTTTTCTTCATTTAAAAAGTTAATTTCAAAATATTTATCTGTTTCATTGAAATCAATAGTCATTTTTTAGCCTCTTTTTTGATAGAATAAAGCCAATAACTTAAAAAGATTCTACTTCTTGACTCAAAAACACATTGAATTTAGATTTTACGGAAAAGTAGGTACACTGTACTCAGGTTTAATACTTTCATGCTAATCAACACTCAAGAATCTAACTTTTCATGCCTGAAGATAGTAGAGTTTGAAGAAATAATACTTTCACGTGACTTCCCCAATGGTTAATAACCCGAAGATCCAATCTTCTCCTACCTGCTAAAACCTGCTCAACAGCAAGTGAGGTTCTTATTTTGAGACGTGAAAAAGAAGAAATAGCTGTCCTTGTCAGAGCCACCCCTGAAAAAAGTAAAAAAGATGGGGACGGACATGCCGTTGGAGTTATCGGCATCAATAAACATGGAGAACTGCTCAGGCTCTACCCCCTGGGATTCAGATACGGGGAAGGGCTGGTTGATTTCCGAAAGAATGACCTTCTTGAGGTCACGGTTACTAAACCCGAGCACGATGTCAGGTGGGAGAGCAGGAAAGTCCTCAGTCATATAAACCTGGAAAAGCCCCTTAAAGAAAGAGAAATAAAGGAGCTTATCCTGCCGCTCGTAACGTCTATTGAAAAGCTGAATCTCGAAGGAGCAAGCCTTGGAGTGGTAAAGCCTGAAGTCCTGGATTTCGAGATAAAGGTGAACAGCACTGAAGTTTATGACCGACAGAAGTATTTTAACCTCATAGGAGATTTTCTGGAAAAGGGGGAAAAATCCGCCCGAATGCCTGTCGAGATAAGGTTTTTCTTCAGGTGTGAGGGAGAAGAAGCCTGCAGGGGGCATAAAATAATCCTGCTCGACTGGGAATTCAATGAAACTGTACGGAACATTATAAGAGATGAACAGGAACCGACAGCCGTAGAACGAAAATTAGAATCGTATTTCTGGGACTTCATGAAAGAGAAAGAACTTTACTTTATCATGGGAACGCATTTCACTTATGGGACCTGGATGATAACAGGGCTTTTCTGCCCGGAAAAAAACGGCAAGCTTCAGAGCAGTCTTTCCGGATTTTAAAAACAATATTAGAGGATAAAATTGGTTAGAAAAAGTGAAAGAAAATTGGTCAGAAAATGAAGGAAGGATTTATCTAAACTCAGTTATAGAATTTCTAATCCTTCAAGCTCTTTTTCCAAAAAAGCTTCCAACCTGTCCATACCTTCTCTTATATTTTCTATGCTGTTGGCATAGGAGAAGCGCAGATAGCCTTCGGCGCCGTTTCCGAAATCGATTCCTGGCGTAACTGCAACGCCGGCCTCGTTAAGAATGCGGCGGCTCAGTTCCAGAGAGTCGCTGCCGTACCTGCGGGCATCGGCAAGGACATAAAAGGCTCCCATCGGCTCTTTACGGACCTCAAGGCCCATTTCTATAAGCCTTTTCAACATGTACTGGCGGCGTGTGTTGTAAGTGTGGACCATCTCGTCGACGTGATCCTGCGGACCTTTAAGGGCTGCGATTCCTGCCTCCTGGACAAAAGAATTGGCGCAGATGAAAAAGTTCTGGTGAATTTTCTGAATTGCACGGACGCATTCAGGAGGACAGATAATATAGCCGAGCCTCCAGCCTGTCATAGCATATAATTTGGAAAAACCATTCAGGACAAAGGCGTTCTTCGTGTATTCTAGAATAGTATGATCGTTCCCGCCATAGATCAAACCCTGATAGATCTCGTCCGAAACAATGGGAATTCCTCTTTCATCCGCGATCTCTGCAAGGCCCTGCAAATTTTCCGGAGACATGACATGCCCTCCAGGATTTGAAGGACTATTGATCAGGATGGCTTTAGTATTCGGGCTCAGGCACTGCCTTACTGTTTCCGGTTCCAGGGCAAACCCGTTTGTCTCGCTCGTGTAAACAAAAACAGGAGTTCCGCCCAGGTATTTCACGAAGTTAGGATAGCAGGCATAATGGGGGTTTGACATTATTACTTCGTCCATTTTCTCAAGCAGAGCCATAAACACAATCAAAAGAGCCGGACTTGTGCCGGATGTTACAATAATCTGTTCCGGACTCAGTTCGACTCCGTACTTCTGCTGGTAGGATTCGGCTATTGCCTCTCTGAGCGAAAGAAGTCCCTGACTGTGAGTGTATTTTGTGGCTCCCCGACCAATAGCAGCACAGGCAGCTTCACAGATATGGGGAGCTGTAGGGAAATCAGGCTCTCCTACTTCAAGGTGGATTATGTGTCTTCCCTCAGCTTCCAGAGCCTGGGCACTTTCCAGCACTTCCATCACATAGAAAGGAGGAATATCTTCAGATTTTTTTGATAAGATGCATTCGGAATTTATTGAAAACATAGAAAACCTTCTGAAAATCGATTATTGTGAGAGGAGCTGAAGTAAAAGCAAGTAACACTGTTGATGTTATATCTGAAACTGCGTATGCTTTCAAGATTTAAATATTCTGTGGGAAAAACAAAATCAGAACTGAGAATACAGAAATAAAAAGGCCGAATTCTAAGAAGCCTGAAATGGAAATAGGGTAACTCCTGGGAAAACAGAGGAAAAAAGTTAGTTTCTGCATGAAACTCGTTTATAAGACAGAAACCAGTTTATAAGATAGCTTAATTTCTTGGCATGATTTTTTCGAGAACTTTTACATCCGGATTACTCCAGCCCTGGCTTTCAATTGTTTTCGCAAAATCTCGCTGGAAAACCTGGAACTTTTCAAGATTTTCAGGAATAATATTAAGGAAGTCATAGTCACCATATGCCCCTGCAAAAAAGGAAGAAACCGTTTCCTTAAGTTTTTCCTCTATTCTCTGGGGATACCAGAGCCCATCCCGTGAGAGCAAGACAAGGTTCGGATCTGGAACCGATACATCGTCCGAGTAAATAAAAAACCCTATGGAAACCTCTTCCCCGTATTTTGCAAGAACCAGTTTATTCTCAAACCCGGATTTCTGAAGCTTAAGGAACCATTCGCCCTTCAAAAGATCAGAAACTTCATTGATAACCCCGTGGGCCTTGAGTATCTTTTCTGCCACCTGCTGTATCTCCAGGATGAAGTTTTTACGTTGCTCTTCAGGCATCTCAAGACAGGACATACTGCCTTCACCGGCCGGGACTCCAGCATACTGAACCTCCTCTTTACCGAGTTTTTTCGGTTCTTTGGCATTTCCTTCAGATTCCTTTCCTGTTTCCCGCCGAACATCGGGAACAGTCTTACATATCTTATTTTCAGGATCTTCTACCGTAACTCGCACCCCATATAGTATATAGTGACTACTCATAAATATTAGGTACTGCAAGCCCTTTCGCAAGCCTTTTAAAAAACTGCTTTCCCACAAGCCTTTTCAAAAAAACTGCTTGCCCGCAAGCCTTTTCAAAAAAGGCTTGAGCGAAAACCCGATAAATGTTTGAGTTTGAGCCTCTTGTCCCCGGTCCCTATCCGGCGTGATAAACCGGCGCAACGGTTTGTGATAAACCGGCGCAACGGTTTGTGATAAACCGGCGCAACGGTTTGTGATAAATCGGCGCAACGGTTTGTGATAAACAGGCGCAACGGTTTGTGATAAACAGGCGCAATGGTTGATCGAAAAAATAAGACAGGTTTGGTTTCGGGCAGAAAAATTATTTGAAGCGTTCAGCTCTTCTGAAGAGGTTTTCAGGGGAGCGGTCCACTTCGTCACAGATGATCCTGTGGGAAATTGAGCCTGGAAGAATGGAGCAGGTCTGATTGTCCGTGCCTCGAAGCCCCCAGGTTTCGTCCGTGAGCAGGAAGTAGGAGTTTTCAAGCCTGACACCTTTTGCTTCCAGCGAGGAGACGAAATGCGGGTCGGACAGGTCTTTCCTTATTTCTTCTGCGACTTTTACCTGCGTGCCCGGGCCTCCTTTTTTTATTAGATAAAACCGGTCATTCGAGAGGATTTTATCTATTGTACGGATAATCAACCTGTAGCATGTCTTTTTATTCGTGGATTTTTCGTCGACTTTCTCCAGATAAAAGATATTACGCTCGTTTCGGGCAATATCGGAAAGAATGTCTTCTCTCCGGGAAAAAGATTCAACCTCACAGGTGGGAACATTCAGGAAAAATACCGGAAATTTTTTGGATAAACTGTCTGCAATTGCCTGATTTACCTTTTCTCGTGGAATATATTCAAAATTAATGCTGAGATCCGGAAATTTCTTTTCAATTTCCGGCTTTTCTTTCTGGAAAACTTTTACAGCCTCAGTAGAATCATTATAAATGGTAATGTCCCTATCGCTTTCGGAAAAAATTTTAGAAAGGGTTACAGCGAAAGAAAGGGCCTCAAGTTCACAGTCAAGGTTATTTTTAGGGGCACCGGGGACCTTTGTTGTAGACTGGTGGATCTGTTTGCCGTCCCGGAGCACAGTACAACCAATATAAGAGTCTTCGCCTTCATTAAAGGAAGAGTCACAGTAAACCTCAAACATACTTATTTTCACCTGTTCAGTAGAAGATTTTATTGTAAACTGGATTAAAACGTAGGCCAAATGTATAAACAGTAATCTTACAAGATGGGCTACAAGATGGCAAATTAATAATTATGGTTATTGATGAAATATGATATTCGAAATATATAACTTATAAGTAAAATAAAAAATCAGGGCAAAGGGGAGATAAGCTGGAAGAAAATCTAGAAAAGGAGTAAAGAAGCAATGAAAGGCAAAAAGAACAAAAGAGGGTAAAGAAAAAAGAAAATAGGACAAAAGAAGCAAAGAAAGGTAAAATGAACAAAAATGAGTAAAGAAAAAAGAAGATAGGACAAAAGAAACGAAAAAAGGTAAAAAGAACAAAAGAGAGTAAAGAAAAAAGAAGATAGGACAAAAGAAACAAAAAAGGAAAAAAGGAAAAAGCTAAAATTAGATGATAATTGTAGCTGCTTTTTCGTCCTTTTCGTCATTGAAGTCTGTGACAAGAGCTTCGGTTGTAAGTACCATTCCAGCAATTGAAGCAGCGTTCTGGAGGCCACTTCTGACTACTTTTGTGGGGTCAATGACACCTGCTTCAAAGAGGTCTTCAAAGACATCTTTCTTTGCATTGTACCCAAAGAGTTCGCGGGGTTCAGCCCTGATGGTTGCAACGACCTCGGCGCCTTCCTTGCCTGCGTTTTCAGCGATCTGGCGTACAGGTTCTTCGATAGCTCTCTGGACTATTTTTACACCTATCTCTCTGTCTCCTTCAAGTTTCAGTGAGTCCAGAATGGCAGCTGCACGGAAAAGGCTTATTCCGCCCCCGATAACCACACCTTCTTCAACTGCGGCTTTTGTGGCATTGAGAGCGTCATCAATTCTCATCTTTTTCTCTTTCAGCTCGGTTTCGGTTGCGGCTCCCACTTTGATTACTGCGACCCCGCCTCCTAACTTTGCCTGGCGTTTTTTGAGTTCGGTCTTCTTGTAATCCGTGTCAGCAATATTAATCTGAGATTCGATGAGTTTGACCCTCTCCTTAATCTGTGCTTTTTCGCCCTTGCCTTCTACAATGATGGTCTTGTGGTTGTCAACTGTGACTTTTCTGGCACTTCCGAGCATATAATCATCGAATTCCTCAAGCTTCATGCCCTTGTCTTCGCTGATTACCTGCCCGCCGGTCAGCACGGCAATGTCTTCAAGCATCTCCTTTCTCTCATTCCCAAATCCTGGAGCCTTGACTGCACAGACCCTCAGTGCTCCACGAATGATATTCAGGATCAGGGCAGCCTGGGCATCTCCATCAACATCTTCGGCAATAATAAGGAGAGAACGGCCTTCAGAAGCGACTTTTTCGAGCACGGGAACGATCTGCTTCATGCTGTTGATTTTCTTGTCTGTAATCAGGACGTAAGGGTCTTCAAACTCGCAGACCATCTTCTCAGAATCAGTTGCCATATAAGGAGATACAAAACCTCTGTCGAACTGCATTCCTTCTACAACGTCCAGGTTAGTCTCCATTGTTTTGGAGTCTTCAACCGTGATTACCCCGTTGTAGCCGACTCTTTCCATGGCATCCGCGATCAAATTGCCAATTTCTTCATCGTTATTTGCAGAAACTGTAGCTACCTGTACGATTTTCTCCTTACCTTTTACCTCACTACTCTTGCTCTTGAGATAGCTTACGACCTTTTCTGTTGCAATCTCAATACCTTTCTTGACATCTATCGGGTTTGCTCCGGCACTGATATTTTTCAGGCCTTCCCTGATCATGCTCTGGGCAAGAAGAGTTGCAGTAGTTGTTCCATCTCCTGTATTATCCTGAGTTTTGGAAGCAACTTCTTTGACAAGCTTGGCCCCCATGTTTTCGAACTTGTCATGAAGTTCGATCTCCTTTGCGATGGTTACCCCGTCATTTGTGACCACAGGTTTTGTCATTTTGTCCAGTACAACATAACGTCCCTTCGGTCCGAGAGTTATCTTGACAGTATTTGCAACTTTATCTACACCGTTTAAAAGTGCCTTTCTTGCATTTTCATCAAACATTATCTGCTTTGAAGCCATCTGTATTCACCTGGATTAAAGTCAAATAGAATCAAATCTTTTCTCAAATTCAATTTGGAGAATTAAATTTTGGATATAGTCTTAAACTCCATGAATCACATCTGAATACATTCATACTTATGTTCTTCAGGATCGGCCTCGTTCAACATTATTCTTCAGCAATTGTTGCCAGAATATCCTTGAAGTCGACAAAAAGGTACTTTTCATCGTCAATTTCAATTTCGTCTGACTGATATCCCCCGTAGATCACACGGTCACCTTTCTTCAGGGGTAGCTCCTTTCCATCTTCAAAAGTCCCTACCGAAATAACAATACCTTCCTTTTTCTCCTGCCGTGCAGACTCCGGGATATAGATCCCGCCTTTTGTAACTTCTTGTTTCTTCTGGTGCTTGAGCAAGACTCGTTCGCCAATAGGTTTGATAATCACTTTATTGTTCCTCCTTATGTGTAAGTGACCCCATGTTAGCTGAACATTAACTGGTAGCTATGAGTCAGTATGGGATTGATCAATATGTTGAGCGCTCATGCGCTTGACTATCTGCATATAATGCGGAACTCATATTTAAAAATTACTGGAAAAATAAATACGATTCCCAAAAAATCGAAATGATATCGATAAAATACAAAGAAATTAAATATAAGGACTATTGTAAAATATACACTGATGGTCCAACAGATAATCCTCAAATATCTTGAAAAACCGCACGTCAAAAGTCTGGAAGACGACCTTTTATGGTTGTGCGATAGCTTTGGCTTTTCTTCGGGCAGAGATACGGAAAATACCGCGACCAGGATCGTTTTTACCCTGCTTGATAGACTCTCAAATGAGCAAATAACTTCCTCAGAATCCCTTGCTGAAGACCTTGAGATAAAAATATCCAGAGTAAACCATCACCTCCGGAATCTTAATGACTCAGGTCTCCTTTACAGAAAAAAACGCCTGGTATATCTACGCGGGGGAAGCCTGAAAGCTGCAGTAAAAGAGATGCGAAAAGACTCGGAAAGAATTTTTGATGAGCTCGAAAGCATAGCTGAAGAAATAGATCTAAGGATAGGGATCAGAAATAGATGAGAAAACTAAGACAGAGATAAAGAAGAAATTCAACAGTAAAACTTTGAACCGGAAAGAAATTCAACAATAAACTCGTTTATTTCCTCAGCCGTGAATAGAGTATCCGTAGTCCGCTGCCCTGATTATTCTGATACAGAAAAAGCGATAGCTGAGGCTCTGGAGCTTCTCGGGGGCCTTGAGAATATAATACATCCCGGTGACAGCGTGCTCCTTAAACCAAATATCATTGCGGCTGCTTCTCCTGAAAATGCAGTAACCACCCATCCTTCAGTTGTAGCGTCAATGTGTAAGTTCGTACTTCAAGCCGGAGGCAGACCTATAGTCGGGGACGGAGCCGGGATCTCAAGGCCAGGAGCCACCTCAAAAGCCCTGAAAGTTTCAGGTATAGAAGAAGCCGCCCGAAAAGCCGGAGCAAAGGTAGTAAATTTCGAAACTTCGGGCTTTACCCTGGTAGATGTCCCTGACCCCCTGCAATTCCGCAAACTATACATTGCAAACCCTGTCCTTGAAGCTGATGTAGTTATATCTCTCCCAAAATTAAAAACTCATGAACTTACCTACTACACAGGCGCGGTCAAGAACTTTTTTGGAACTCTTCCTTTAAAGTGCCGAAAAGAGACACATCTCCTTGGAAAAAGGGATCTTTTTGGTGAAGCTGTTGCCGACCTTTATTCGGTTGTCAGGCCCAGCTTTGCAGTTATGGACGGGGTTATAGGCATGGAAGGAAATGGGCCTTCTCATGGGAAGCCCGTAAATTCCGGAGTAATTCTGGCAAGCCAGGACTGTGTCTCCCTGGATATTGTTGCTGCGGAAATGATAGGTTTTGACCCTCTCAAAATTCCCACGACTGCAGGAGCCATGAAAAAAGGATTTGGAAATCAGTGCCCTGTTGTAGTCGGAACTCCTTTAAAAGAAGTCAAAATGAAATTCAAGCCTTCAGGTGGAGGAGTCAGTACAGCCCCTTCCTTTCTTACCCGCACCCTTGGCAAATATTATAAGATTTATCCCAGGATCAACAGAAGAAAATGTACTCACTGTGGAGCTTGCTATTTAAACTGTTCTCCCCACGCTATTGAGCGGCTAGAAGATGGGAGTTTCAAGATCAATGAGGAGAAATGCATCCTGTGTTATTGCTGTCGTGAACTCTGTCCCAGCAATGCGGTAGAAATTAAAAAATCACTGCTTGCAAGGCTTTTGACAGAAAAAGATAATCTAATCCATAAAACCTGACAATGATAGGACTTACGCACTTGAGGACCAAAATCAATTACTTCAAAGACTGTGGATTAAAGCCACGTTTTAGACAGTTAACGGTCTAATGCTGCTGATTTTTCAGTTCAACTGCGTATATCCCTGTTCAACTGTGTCAGTCCTATGAATTATAAAAAATGTAAAACTTTTACCATAAACCCAACTGATCAAGTTTAATTTTTGGCTTCAGATATTTATAACCTAAATTTAGCAGCATCTCTATGCATCTCTATTTGACAGTATATGCATCTCTATTTGACATTATACGCATCTCTATTTGACAGTAAATTGATGCCTGTATACGCCATCCGATTAAAGCTCATAAATTGCCTGGCCGACTTTCTATTCTCTGTGCCTGCCAGTAAGGCTGGTATCCGTAGTAGCTGTACATTGCAGAAAGCCACTCACGGTTAGTTACAGGCCAGTGATCCTTATCAAAACCCTCTGCTTTTTCCAGGACATCTCTGGGAATATCAAGCAGGATGGCGTGATCGTGCAGTTTCATTTGAAGAGCCTGCCAGGGGATAGCAAACAGTTTGCTGCCCAGGCCCAAAAATCCGCCAAAAGATAGTGCAGCATATGCTATCCTTCCATCCTCAAGGTCGATCATTAGTTCTTCAATCTTCCCAAGGTGCTCTCCTGCTCTATTGACAACTTTATCTCCTTTTATCGTACTTGCTGACAAAAAATCCGGATTATCTCTGCTTGCCATAGTTCCCATCCGGGTCGCCATTTCAGATTTTGCCTCTTCTGGCATTCCGGTTTGTACCTGCCAGTAAGGCTGGTATCCGTAGGAAGTATAAGTTCCGGCGAGTTCTTCACGAGCCAGAGGCCAGTTGCCTTTTTCAAATCCTCCTGCTTTTTCCAGGATTTCTTTAGTAGTGCCAAGTAAGAAGGCATGTTCTTGTAGCCTCGGTGTAAGAGTTTGCCAGGGAATAGCAAAAAATTTGTCACCCAGGTCCATAAATTCGCTAAAAGACAATACGACGTATGCTATCCTTCCACTTTGAAGGTCAATCATTAATTCTTCAATCTTCCCAAGGTCCTCTCCTGCCCTATTGACGACCTTGCCTCCTTTTATCGTGCCTGTTGATAAAAAATCCGAAAAATCCCTATCTGCCATATTCCAACTCCCTATATTTACGGAGACATCCGTCCCAAAGCCTGCGCCCCCTGACACAGCTCCAAAACCTCTCCTTTATTAATATTATTTTTTTGATGTTACTTATAACTATCGTACTCATTAAAAGTAATATTTTATGTTATTCAGTAGAAATTTATGGATAAATATAATAAAGAGAAGGCAGAAATGTAACGAGTTTTTTGGGAAAGTGTTCATTTGAAAGTGTTCATTTGAAAGTGTTCATTTATATTTTAGGATATCACGCTGGCAGATCGTCTGAACCATTGGATAAAACCTCTCCTTTATTAATATTATTTTTTTGATGTTACTTATAACTATCGTACTCATTAAAAGTAATATTTTATGTTATTCAGTAGAAATTTATGGATAAATATAATAAAGAGAAGGCAGAAATGTAACGAGTTTTTTGGGAAAGTGTTCATTTGAAAGTGTTCATTTGAAAGTGTTCTTTTATATTTAAGAATATCAAGCTGGCAGATCGTCTGAACCGTTGGATAATACTTTTTCCTGCGACAAAAATTATTGCTTGAACTTCCAGCTTAAAAAACGAAATTTAAATAAGAAAATTTTCAATTAGTTATACGAATCCATTTTTTACAGCGATTTTATACTCTTTTCAAATATTTCAACAATTTATATTATAAGGTCTACTGATCCTGAAAGAGGAGAAAAGCCGGCAATTAAGTTATAATCTTTTCCTTTTTATCTTTTTGAAAGCTCTTTTAACCCATAAAGCCGAAAATACGTATCAGAATTTTCAGATAATATTTCTGTAATCTTACCTTAGAAGGTGATAAGATGCTCCAGACCTATATAGATACCGAATATGCTCCGGAGAAATGTTTTCATTGCAATGGAACCGGACATGTTAATGGCAAAATTTGTGAAGTTTGCGGGGGACAGGGCGATGTACTCGTTGCTCAGCCTGCAATAGTATGTCCTCTCTGTAACGGTTCCGGGATTTTTGATAATGGGACTTGCAGGGTATGTGGAGGAAGCGGCTGGGCTCTTCTTTGAACAATAATTTTATAGATCACGGAATGAAAAGGGCAACTTAGAGAGAATCTCTGAATTTTCAGGGAGCCTGCCGATTTTGCCTTTTCCTAAACTCTGCTTTTCTTTCGTCAGGCAGGCAGTCAAAGCAAGTTTCATAGCTTACAGACTTATATTTACTCCTGCATTTAGGGCAGAGATTCATGCCCCTGAGGCTTGCAAAATGACAGCGTTTGCAGAGCACAATTGCGTTTGTCAGAGCCTCGCATTCTTCCGCGGCTTTTTTCTTTTCTTCTTCAATTAATTCTTTAATTCCGGTTTCTTCTAGCCATTCGTGATAAAGCTTCTTGAAGTTACCTTCTTCTAAATCTTCAAGGAGAATTTCAATAAATTGCTCCTCAAGGCCTGTATGGTCGGGTTCGATTTTATGTACAGTTGAAGCTTTATGCCAGGCCGGATGGCTTTTGTGGCGGTGCTTGCCGGTAGGGATAGAATCGAACTTCTGGTACTTTTGCCTGTAAACCTCTCTGAACCTGGCATACGCAGCACTATAAATTTCGGAGCTGACCTGCGCCGGAGAAAAAGCTCTGGGAATGTGAATACATAAAGAGTCGGAAGACCCGCACCATTCACAAGTCTTACCTTTTAGAAACTCGGCTCTTTTTTCTTTCCATTTCTCTGTGTTGCGTTTCATAGAGCCACCTCAATAGAGAACTAAAAATAGACTTTTTTACTTGGATAAGGTAAGAGAAAAAGTTTTGGTAAGAAGAAGTTTTAGTCAGAAGATTGGTAAGAGAAAAAGTTTTGGTAAGAAGAAGTTTTGGTAAGAAGATTGCTAAGAAGATTGCTAAGAAGAAATTTTGTTAAGAAGATTGGTAAGAAGAAAAAGTTATCTAAAAAAGGAAAGCCTTAGACGGATAGATATTTCTAAATTATAAGGCTTCATTACCCTTCATTACTGAAACAGATGATATATTTTGTTCCCTGATCCCTCTTAAGCTCTATACGCCCGCCTATTTGTTTGGCAAGAATATTTACAAGCTGGAGCCCCAGGGAGTCGGTATTTTTAAAGTCGATTTCTTCGGGAATTCCTATTCCGTTATCGGCTACTGTAAGTATGTAACGGAAATTATTGTTTATACAGTCCTTATAATCCGTATATTTCCCCTCATATGGACAGTAGTTATCCGAACATGAAGTCCCGTACTTTGCAACTAAAGTTTCAGCTTTGAAAAAATTTATGCTGACTTCGCCTCTTTTTCCCGCGGGAAAAGCATGCTTCAGGGAATTTGAAACGATCTCGTTTACAATAATTCCAAGAGGGATGGCAGTATTCATGCCCAAATAAACCGGTTCAAGGCTCAATTTGAGGCTTATATTCCTGTTTCCCACATTATAGGAATTGAAAAGATCTGTGGTTAGTTTTCTTAGGTAGTCTGAGAAATCAAAAGCATCCATATTTTCACTCTCATGAAGTCTCTCATGGATCATCGCAATAGATTCAACTCGATTCTGGCTCTCCCTGAAGGCTTCGAGTACCTCTTTATCTTCGAATTTTTCTGCCTGCAGGCTGAGGAGAGATGAGATTACCTGAAGGTTATTTTTTATGCGGTGGTGAACCTCTTTTAATCGAATTTTGTCTATTTTTTCCAGAGTTTCCTCAGCCATTTTGCGTTCAGTGATATCATAAACCAGCCCCTGAAACTTTCCCGAACTTTCGGATTCATCCGATATTCTCTGGAGAATCTCACGGACCCATTTTATCTCTCCATCTTTTTTCTTTATCCTATATTCGCTTTCAACGATAGAATTAAGATTTAGCTTTAGTTTATCCTTTTTTTTAGAAATAGCAGGGCGGTCTTCAGGTATTATTATTTCCTGCCAGGCAACTTTTCCAGATAGAAAATCCTGCTTCGGATAGCCTGTCATTTCCTCAACAGGACCATATAGAAATATCAATTTAAAATCTTTATTAAACTGAAATCCAATTCCCTGAAGATTTTGCATATAGGAACTATAACTGTCTAGCCCATCTTTGGGATTGTCTTCTTTAGCACTTCGGTTCAGATATCTCTTGTTTATCGTTCTGTAAATATGACCATACTCGTCCCCAAAGAAAATGGCTTTCTGCCTGAAATCTTCTTCTCGGTGTTTAAGCTCACTAAATAAAAAACTGCAAGGTTCTTCGAACCCGATATCTACGATTGCTTTATAGACCAGATAAATAGACAATAATTTAAAGAAGAGACCTAAAATTCCCAGAGCCTCGCCCGTTTGACTGTCGAATGCAAATAAGAGTGACACAGAACCTGTAAGAACCAGGGAGACTGAGAGTAAATTAAAAACTTTTTCTTCGAACCTATCCCTGACAATGTACAGGAAAAAAAGTGAGCAGAGAAGCATGAAAGAAATTAAGTATCCGCTTGCTACTTTGAATTGAGTAAATACTGAATCCTGAAAATAAGAAGCCGGGAAATTTTCGGTAAAAAATATTGAAATCAGGCAGGTAACACTGATTACTGCGTATACAAGAAATGCCTTCCAGGCAAAAATTGAGCTTTCAAGGGTTTTGACATTCCTCTCCTGCCTCTCTCCAGTGCGTATCAAAAACAGCGGAGCTATCAGAAAAGAAGTGCTTTCCAGGAATCTTGAAATGGTCCAGAACTGAGCAGTCAGGTTTGTACCAAATCCGGGAAATGCCTCCGTGCGGTGGAACGCAAGTGCACTCAGAAAGTCAAAACTCCCTACAAAAAAGTAGCTAACCCCCAATATCAGAAGGTATCGGTTTTCCAGGCGACTTCTCGCCTTCCAAACAATAAGAAATATTACGTATGCAAAGTAGACGCTGAACAGTTCTATTACTATATGGAAGTGGAGGTAATTGTTAAGGCTAATTAGATAGAGCAAGATAACTATGGTTATCCAGACCAGTAATTCGTAGAAGTCTACATTTAATATGTTTTTCCTTACAGCTGGAATGTTCAATCACCCCCTTGCACCTAACGCCTCAAGAATTCATGAGCTTCATATAAAACTTAATATTCAAATTTACAAAGTGAATGTAACGTCGAGTAAATGATTGTAATGTCGAGTAAATGATTGTAATGTCGAGTAAATGATTGTAATGTCGAGTAAATGATTGTAATGTCGAGTAAGTGGTTGTAACGTCGAGTTATACTGAGTTTAATTCAATTTTATACCTGAATAATCTGCAAATAACGGAATCGGAAGAGTAAAAAGCATTGCAGAAACGAGAATAAGAAGAATCCCAGAGGCATTATACACTGTTTATTGTATTTTCCGATACCTACAGCGCAGACGATATGCTCCCCCAAGTATACCGATCCCGAGAAGAATCATCAATGGTCTCCAGGCAATTCTTTACTTGTTCACACTCAACTCACTTCCCAACTCACTTCCCAACTCACTTCCCAACTCACTTCCCAACTTCATGAGATATAAAGAGCAGAAATTATTTTAAATTAATTATTCAAAAAATTGTCTATAAGTAAAAAATAATATGGCTTAAAAAATTTTGTACACCTGATAAAATTTATTACTTAATTAAAACAATATAAAATATTTTACTATATTTGGTCACTCAGTTATATTCTGTGTCCTCTATATTGCCAAACCGAATTACGAATTTTGTTCCTTTACTTCTATCAGGCTTATATATGCGACATATACTCTGAAAAGTTCTACCAGAATATGAACCAGAATATGAAAAAGAAGATGGTTACTGAGATTGATTAAGTAAAGGACACTAATTATAGCTACCCAGAGTATTACTTCATAGGGCTCGACCAGTGTCCGCTTTTCCACTACAGAACAGGCAAATAGCTAGAAAAATAAATATCTTCAAATTTTTACTTTTTTCTGGGCTCCATTTCAAAGAGGAGTAATTATATAAATTTTAAGCATAAATTTCATACTCTATACGTTTAAGGGTTTGAATATATATTCTATATAATATTGTTTATTATCAATTAATCCAGTTCGACAGGGGGTTGAGGAACAAATGGCACTCTTTACAGACAGGGTGGATGCCGGGAAAAAGCTTGCAAAAGAACTTTCAAAATATGCAAATCGTTCAGATGTATTGATACTTGCTCTCCCGCGTGGTGGGGTTCCGGTGGCGTTTGAAGTTGCAAAGGAACTTAATGTAAAAATGGATGTGTTTATAGTAAGGAAACTGGGGGTTCCGGGAAATGAAGAGCTGGCAATGGGAGCAATTTCTTCTGATAATATCCGTGTGTTGAATGAAGACATTGTCAGGTCTTTTCAGATACCTGAACGGGTAATTAATATGGTAGCTGAGAACGAGCTCAAAGAACTTGAACGCAGGGAACGCACTTACCGTGGAGATAGTCCCAAGCCTGAGATTAGCGGCTCGATTGTGATTTTAATAGATGACGGGCTTGCTACAGGTGCGACAATGCGTGCAGCTGCATCTGCCATTAAAACTAAAAACCCGGCCAAAATAGTGGTTGCAGTGCCGACTGGTGCACGCGATACATGTGAGCTTTTCGGAAGGGAGGTAGATGAAGTAATATGTATAGCTACCCCTGAACCGTTCTATGGGGTCGGCGCCTGGTACGGAAACTTCAGTCAAACCACCGATGAAGAGGTCTGCGAACTTCTGGATAAAGCAAGAGCCCTTCCGGCAAGATAATGGTAACATTTAATATTTTAAAATAAGGTTTGAGATTTTTAAGATGCAGGTTTACAATTAATTGTAAGGTCATTTTGGGGGAAGGCCATTTGGGGGGTCGGCATGAGAGAATTATCAAGTAAAGGTAAAAGTAGTAGTGAAATCCAAATTCCAATTGATTCTATTACACTTGAAGGAAACCTCACAATTCCTGAAGGAGCAAAAGGAATTGTTGTTTTTGCACACGGAAGCGGGAGCAGTCGCTTCAGTCCTCGGAACCGGTATGTTGCGCAGAAACTTCAGAAAGAAGGTCTTGGAACACTGTTATTTGATCTGTTGACAGCTGAGGAAGAGAGAATTGATATGATAACTGCTCGTCTCAGGTTTGATATTGACCTGCTTGCAAATCGGCTTGTTAACGTAACAAACTGGCTTTTAAGCAATCCTTATACTAAAAAACTCAGTATCGGTTACTTTGGTGCCAGTACGGGGGCTGCAGCTGCACTCATAGCTGCAAAAGAGCATGCGAATATTATAAAAGCGGTAGTTTCCAGAGGGGGACGGCCCGATCTGGCTGAAAAAGCCCTGCCGGACGTAAAGGCACCAACATTACTTATTGTAGGTGGGGAGGATTATCAGGTAATAGAAATGAATCAGTGGGCGTTAGGCCAATTGAAGGCTGAACAAAAAGAACTTCAGATTGTTCCCGGGGCAACTCATCTTTTTGAAGAACCGGGCACGCTAGAAGAAGTCGCAAATCTGGCTGGAGAATGGTTTAAAAGATATCTCCTGGAGAAGAAAATAACACTCATGGAAGAGAAATAACAAGTTAGCAACAAAATGCTGGATAAACACACATTGGGTCAATCCCAAAACTAATATTACCTGGAATTATACAGTTATGACTCATGAGCCTATCATTTTATTACCTGTTGTGTTTTTTGATACAGTGAAAATAAGAGCTTCTGTAACAAATAATTAACCTCTTTCTTTACGACTTTTTTTATTTGCAATCTATTTCTCGCTAACATACTTTCGCATACTTATCACTCGTATTATTCTCCACGCTTGTTTTGAAGGTATTTGTTCAGGCTTTTTCAGTTACTCATTTTTTACCCGGATTCTTTATACTATGTAGAACATTCGTTTAATTTATTCACTCACAGTATCTCCGAATAATATCTGGCTTTTGCATACGACAAGCTAATATTAATGACAAAAGTAGAATTGTTCCCATATTTTGTTGCGGGGTCACTATCAATAGCTCCCTGCTGCTCCATTGACCTACACCTCCACGTCACTGGTTCAATGGAGGTGGCCGCTTATTTACACATTTTTGTACCTTTTCAAGCATTCTTCATACATGTCTATCATGAATACCTTGAAACTCTCCTCTTCTTTATACAGGATAATCCATAGCAGTTGCAATACCTGTTCATAAGCGAAGTAGAAAAATCGAACATTTACATCTGTTGATTTGGATTTGATACGTGCCTCATCCTGAATTCTAAAACCAGTCTCAATTCTCCATCTTCTTTTATATGATGCAATAATATGGTCAAGATCAATTGTAGACTGATTAGTGGCGAATGCCCAATCATATGATTTGTCGCTTTGTTTATCGAATATTTGTTTCAGCAATGCCAGAGTGGTTTCACCTTTCAGAACCGTTTTATTTATGTTGAGCTTGAATTTGTATTGCATTGTTTTCTTTTCAGCTTCTTCCATTTGAGCAAGTTCTTTTCTAATTTTGGGGTTTTTTGGGACAAAAATCAGATATGGATACTTTGAATTGGAAAGTGTCAGCATGAGTTCTTTGCTGTAGAATCCCCTATCAAACAAAATTAGAGAAATCGATTTTACAATTGGTTCAATGACTGTAAGGCACCATGTCACAGTATATGCCATATTGTGCCCCATCCTAACCGGAACTGAAATAAGGGGAATTTTTTGTGGAATATCTGAACTGACAATTGAACATGTCAAGAATTTGAATTTCCCAGATATTCCATGTTCTCCAGTCCATCCATGTATCCAGAAACCTTGAGGGTCACCATAAAAATCTTCATCTGTATAATCAAAGGCTAATACAACTTCTTTTTCTTGAAGCCAAAACTTTGTTCCCAAGATTTTGACCGTTTCTAGAT
>NZ_WJBJ01000015.1:28329-29082 GCF_020804205.1 Methanosarcina sp. DH1
AGAGCAGGGAGCTCCGAAAAGTTATTAAGAGTAAGGTTTATAGTTACCATTGTTTTTGCCGTAACATCATTACATAATTATAGAATTATAATTTTGTGTAGTGATGTTACACTTACTTTTATCACTAGATTTTGGGACTGAGTCGTGATTGAAGCTTTTTTATAAAAATTACTTTAACTTATCTTCATGTAATTAGAGAAATGAGCCAGAAAATTGTGAGTTGAAATAAATAAACCCATAATAACTAGAGTAAATTTTATTACATCAACTTTACCGGTTTTGAATAACTTAATATGAAAAAATACAAAAAAGTGATGAGTGATTATACTGCCGAGAGTTCATTGTTCTCGATTCTGAGTTCAACCGCGTAAGTACTTAATTATAATAATATTTTGAGTAGGTGAAAGTATGAGAAAAGAACTGATAGTTCTGTTAATAATATTAGGAGTATTCCTTGTAATAGGGTGTACTGGTAATGGAAATGAAGCTACAAACGAAACTGTTACTCCAGTCACAAATGAAACTGTTACAGCCACAAATGAAACGGGTGTAGCCACAAATGAAACGTCGGTTTCTGAGCAGAACCCTGGCGCTATAACAGTATCTGCCGCTGCCAGCCTTACCGAAGCTTTTACGGATATGGAATCCCAGTTTGAAACTGAAAACCCTGGCACGGATGTGAATTTAAATTTTGCGGGGTCAGGAAATCTGCGTAAGCAAATAGAAGGAGGAGCTCCAGTTRATGTTTTTGCT
>NZ_WJBJ01000016.1:0-89481 GCF_020804205.1 Methanosarcina sp. DH1
TTGATATGTACAGCAGTTAACTTAAGGAAAATATGGATTTACTCAAATAAAAACGAGATCATTAGAGAGGTAAATGGAATAAATGGAACTTTTCACTTTAAGACTTGAGTAATAAGGAATAGAAAAAAAATCTAATAAGGAAGTTCCAATTTACAGCAGACGATATTATTTCATTACTGACAGTAATTGTCGGACAGCCTCCAAGCTAGCGGGATATTCGACTGAAATAAACACTCCATGAAACTCACTGTCCTTGTTGATAACAACACCCTTATTGACAGGTATTTCTTTGCCGAGCCCGGTTTGTCTTTTCTGCTGGAGGATTCAGACATCTGGGTTCTTTTTTGATACCGGTGTTCGGATATCTTCCTTATAAATGCCCGGAAATGGGGCTTTCACTTCTGGATCTTGATTACCTGGTCCTCTCCCATCCCAAAGGCTTCAATGTGAAACTTCAGTCCGGAGAAGAACTCTTGTCTGGCTGTTCCGGAGTCGGGCTTGAAAGATGGGCTGCGGTCTTCCTTGCGCAGAAAGGGCTTGACCCTGCAAATTGGCCTGAGGAGTTCAGAAAGAGAGTAGGCAAAATGCCAAAAGGCATCCGTTTCCTTTAAATTTTTCTTCAAACTTTTTTCCCTAAATGTTTCTTCAAACTTTTCTTCAAACTTTTTTCCCTAAATGTTTCTTCAAACTTTTTTCCTAAACTTTCTTCAAACTTTTCTTTACACTTTTTCTTCAAACTTTTTTATTTTCTCTTTTTAGCAGATAGGCAGAAAGTGTTTCTAACCGATTTGTTTATATACTGATATGATATGTATAGTGAGCCATTAACTAGTTAGATGCCGCTAATTTCTGAGATCTTCTGGCGATTTTCCGGATCATATTTTTTGATTATCAGGAGCCTGTAGTTGCCGGAATATAGGGGACGGGTCCAGGTTCGGAAGCCTATTGAAGCTCGGAAGTTTCATCTTGAAAGGGAAACGCTAGTGCAAAAAGCACCACAAACTGCGCCTGGCAGCGCAAAGTCTGTGCAAAAGCGCTGAAGGTCATTCATGCTCATTGATTAAGGAAAAAGCTCACCCGAGCATCCGGAATAAGAAACTGAAAGGCTTGAGGGCCGCAGGATAAACCAGCAGCATAGAAAATTCAACTAAGTACTAGAAATAATACAAAATCATAAAAGGAATATTACTTCGGAGGAATCACTTGGCAAGAAAGAAAGTACAGAGAAAGCTTGACGGATGGAAGTCCAAGGAATGGTACAATATTGAAGCTCCTGCTTACTTAAACAGAGCTATTGTCGGTAACACTATGGCAGGAGATCCTTCTCTTCTTGTAGGACGCAATATTGAAACCACTGTTGGGGAACTTACCAACGATATGACCAAGAATAACACTAAGGTCATCCTCAGGATCAACAATGTCGTAGGAGACGTTGCAACTACTGACCTCATGGGCCACGAACTTACAACCGACTATATTCGCTCAATCGTGAAGAGGCAGACCTCCAGGATTGACGCAAATATCGATGTTAAAACCAAAGACGGCTATGTCATCCGTGTAAAGCCTACCTGCTTCACCATCAAAAGGGCACGTTCAAGCCAGATCAAAGCCATCAGAGAAATGATGGTCGAAATCGTCAAAAAGCGTGCATCAGAAGCCGATTTCGAGACCTTTATGCAGGAAGCAATCCTTGGCAGGCTCTCAGCAGCCATTTACAGGCAGGCCAAGTTTATCTACCCGCTCCGCAGGGTCGAAATCCGCAAAACCCAGGTTGAAGCAGCACCTGCACCTGCTACATCCGCTGCACCCGAACCTGCAGCAGCGTAATTTCGTTCTGGTTCAATATCAAGAAGCAGGGGAAAATCCGAAAGGATTTTCTTATCTATTTTCTTATCTATTTTCTTAGTTTCTTTAGTATACGAGTTTCTCGCTCTTACTGTTTTACTTACTCTTTTTCAGGCCCGCAGCCGATACTTTTGAAGTTTTTTCTGTTATTGGGCTTGATGGCAAGCTTGTTGACAGGCTTGCTGCTGAACTTGTCTCTAAACTCGCTGACGGTTTTGCTGCTGAACTTGTCTCTGAACTTGCTACCGGTTTTGCTGCTGAACTTGCTGCAGGACGGCGTACAGAAGCCTTTTCCCTGATCCTTGTTTCGGCTCCTTTGCCTGGTTTTTTCCAGTATTTTCTGCCTTCCGGACAGCGCCGGTTTACACAGAAATCTTCCTCAGGGCTGTCGTCTTCTTCTTTCAACCTGAACAGCTTCCAGCCGCAAGTTTCACAGGTCCTGTCGAGAAGAGTCAATTTTCCGGTTTTCGGGACTGAATGAGTGTATCCGCAGCGTTTCGTGCAGCCCAGGAATCGGGTGTCTTTAAAGGTGATCAGAAACATATTTCCGTCACATTCAGGGCAGGGACCGACCGTTTCTGGGGGATAGCATTCTTTTTCAAGGTCGCAGGTAAAGCAGGGGCCTATGCCCACAGCCCAGTTATACTTATTTCCTACTTTCAGGACAGCTACTCCTTCCTTTTTACATTCCTTGCTCCTGAGTACGGTCAAAGCCCCGGCTTTTGGCAGAGGATAAGAATTTCTGCAATCGGGATAACCTGTGCAGCCCACAAAGCGGCCTGAGTCAGTCTGCACAATCCTGAGTACGTGTCCGCAAACTTTACAGGTTCCGATGTAGTTTTTCTTGTCTTCAAGTGCAGCTTCATCCTTAATCGTGCCTGCTATGCTTGAAGTCAGCTCCTTTTTGTTTGCCTCAAGCTGGGCGTACATCTCCTTGATCAGGGCTGTGCCTTCGTCAAGGGCAGTTTCAAACTCTTTTTTTCCGTCTTCTACTTCCTGAATAAGAGCCTCGATCTTTGCCCTTATTTCCGGCTTTACTAGAATAGGAACAGTCAGAGAGAGACCATCCATAAGGGTAAAGCCTGTATCCAGAATAGAGATGGTTTTTCCTTTTGTCTCAAGATACCCTCGCTTCTTGTTTGTTTCAATATGGGTGGGAGCTGTGGCCTTTGTCCCGATTCCGTTTTTGTCCATAAGGGTCAGAAGTTCGGCTTCGGTCAGTTTCTTTGGCGGGCTGGTTTTGGACTTTGTATTGCTGAGCTTTTTTATGCCCACTTTCTGGCCTTCTTCTACAAACGGGAGAAGTTTATCCTTTTTATTTTCGAAAGGATAGGCTTCGAGCCAGCCTGAATCCTTGAGCACGGTTCCTGATGAATCAAAAGGTTCCTCATGTATGAGCAAATGGAGATGCGTTTTTTCGAAAACGGCTGCAGGCATAAGGTTTGCCAGGAAATGCCTTGCTATAAGGTCATAGACTTCAGGTGCCTGAGGGATATTTACTGCAGAGCTAACCTCTCCTCTTGAAGCCGCTCTTATCGGGTGAATAGGAGGGTGGTCGTGTGCATCTTTTTCCCCGTTTTTCGGGACAATTGGGGCTATAAGGATAGACTCTGCAAAAGGTCTGTATTCCTTCTGGCGTGCAAAATCAAAGACAAGGGACTTGAAATCAAAGTCGTCTTCGTATTTGTTTGTCTCGGTCCTGGGGTAGCTGGTAAAACCTGCAAGGTAAAGCTGTTCTGCAACCTCAAGGGCAATTTCCGGGCTTATCCCGAGGAACTTGGAAGCCCTTTTGAGGAATTCTGTAGTATTTAAGGGATTCGGAGGGCTGGTTTTTGTTTCTTTTACTGTCTTTTTTGCAACTAACCCTTCCTTTGCCCCTTTCAGCCGTTTGAAGATTTCAACAGCTTTTTCTTTGTCATGAATATTTCCTGCCCTGTGAGTGCCTTCGAAGTCTCCTCCTTCTTTTCCCCCTTCTTTTCCCCCTTCTTTTTCTCTTTCTTTTCCACTTTCTGCCGAGAAAATCGCTGTTATCTTCCAGAAGTCCTTTGCCTGAAAAGCCCGGATTATCTTTTCCCTTTCGTATAC
Organism: Methanosarcina sp. DH1; assembly: GCF_020804205.1. Classification (NCBI taxonomy): domain Archaea; kingdom Methanobacteriati; phylum Methanobacteriota; class Methanomicrobia; order Methanosarcinales; family Methanosarcinaceae; genus Methanosarcina; species Methanosarcina sp. DH1. The sequence goes on from NZ_WJBJ01000016.1 coordinate 3,931, forward strand.
AAACCCGCAGGTAGGTGTCTGGCAGGGGCCGATAGAAAGTATGTCCTTTGTTCTTGCTCTTTCCCTGACCGAAAGCGTGACAAAGCGGGTGAAAGCTGCCCCCATTTTAAGGTCCAGAATCTGTCTGGCTTCTGCAGCCATTGCCATGTTGTAGTCCGGGTCTATCAGGCTTTCAAAAGCTTTTTTTACCTCCTTTGGGGAGAGAGACGAAAAACGTGCCCTTTCAACCGGTACATTTGTCACTTCTTCTGCAAGTGTTTTGGCTTCAAATCCTATGTTTTCTCCTTCCCTGTCATAGTCGCAGGCAAGGACGATCTTGTTTGCTCTTTTTGCCAGATTTTTTACTGCAGCAGCGTACTCAGCTCGCGTTACAAGTTTTTGCGGGTCGACTCCAAGAAGCACACCCGGGTTGACTTCATTCCATTTGTTATACTGCTCCGGAAAGTCATAATTCATAATATGCCCGGAAAGTCCCATTACCAGCCACTCTTCACCTTTCCACTTGAATTCATATACTGGCAGCCCTTCAACTGTTATCCTCTCAACTTCCCCCTCGCCCAGGATGCTGGCAATCTGGGATGCTGCCTTATTCTTTTCTGCAAATGCGACAACTGTCATATAAAATACCCTGATTCCGTTCTTGAGATTATATTGGGATCTAAAATAGTATTAATAAGAAATGTGTGTACGGAAACGCATAATGAAGCTAATTGAAACACATAATGAAGTGAATTAGGAAATGCACCTGAAAGATTTCTCTTCTTTTTTCTCGTTTATTTTATGTGCATCGGCTTAATCTTACTGGTCAGATTCAATTATTTTACTGGTCAGATTCAATTATTTTACTGGTCAGATTCAATTATTTTACTGGTCAGATTCAATTATTTTACTGGTCGGACTCAATAATTTTACTGGTCAGATTCAATTCTTTTACTGGTCGAATTCAATTATTTTACTTATTATATTCAATTATTTTACTGGTCAGATTCAATTATACCGGTAAGCTGTAAAAGCCTTTACTTTAAAAACAGTTTCCGTGGTTTTCTTTCTGCGCATGCTCTGAATAATATACACACATTATTTATATATTTGACTGCTTATACATATTATATGACTTGCCAGACATGAAAAGATATATATGAGTTGTCTGTTCTAGTCTGCAAGATATAAGTACCGGATTTATCTTTATCCTAATTATTCTGGTCAACCTTATAATATGCTTATGAAATGTCGGTTAGTTGCAGTCAATGATATTGCTGTTATTTGACATGTTTTCATCGAGATCTGTTAATTAATATAATATTATAATTTTTCATTAACCCGCAGTCTGGAGTAACAATGACACTGATGGAAGATGCGAAGAAGGGAATCATCACACCCTCTATAGAAGCCGTGGCAAAAGCTGAAGGAATTGACCCTGAGACTGTCCGCTCCTGCGTGGCAAAAGGGCTAATCACTATCCCTGTAAATAACAGGCGAGAGACCCTTCCTATAGGTATTGGCAAGTATATGAGCACAAAGATCAATGCCAATATCGGGACATCGAGAGACTATATAGACATTGATGCCGAAATCGAAAAAGCAAAGGCCGCAGAAACTTTCGGCGCTCATGCCGTAATGGACCTTTCTACAGGCGGAAATCTGGACGAAATTCGCACTCGAATCCTGAAATCTGTTAACATTCCAGTCGGGACGGTCCCAATCTACCAGGCTGCAGCTTCCAGGAAAGTTGTTGTGGAAATGACTTCGGATGATATGTTCAACGCCGTCCGGAAACATGCCGAACAGGGAGTTGACTTTGTGACCGTGCACGCCGGGGTTAACTTAAACTCACTTGAACGGCTGCGCCAGAGCGACAGGATCATGAATGTCGTGAGCCGCGGAGGCTCTTTTACCCTTGCCTGGATGCTGCATAACGGAGAAGACAACCCCTTCTATGCCGAATTTGATTATCTCCTTGAAATCGCAAAAGAATATGATATGACCCTGAGCCTTGGAGACGGCATGCGTCCAGGCTGTATTGCCGATGCCTCCGACCGCCCGAAGTTTATGGAGTTTATCACGCTCGGTGAACTCGTAAAGCGGGCAAGAGCTGTCGATGTCCAGACTTTTGTGGAAGGCCCTGGACATGTGCCTTTGAACGAAATCGAACTCAGCGTTAGGGGTATGAAGGAACTCTGTAATGGTGCTCCTCTCTATCTTCTGGGCCCGCTCGTGACTGATATTGCTCCCGGCTTTGACCACATTACAGGTGCAATAGGAGGCGCAGTTGCAGGGATGTACGGTACGGATTTCCTCTGCATGGTAACTCCCTCGGAACACCTTGCTCTTCCAGCCCTTGAAGATATAAAAGAAGGCCTTCTCGTAACAAAGGTTGCAGCCCACACTATTGACCTTATAAAAGAAGGCCCGAGAGAACGCGCCTGGGAAAAAGATCTGGCAATGGCATATGCCCGCAGGGACCTTGACTGGGAAAAACAGTTCGAACTGGCAATCGATGGCAACAGGGCCCGCAAAATCCGGGATGCCAGAAAAACTGAAAGCGATACCTGCTCGATGTGTGGGAATCTCTGTGCCTTGAAAATTGTAAAAGAGGCTTTTGAGAAAAAGAAAATGGAAGAATGAATTTTTTCCATTTTCCAATTCTTTTCTCATTTAACTCTTTTTTTGTATCTTCTTCAAATTAAGTGGAGATCTCTCACTTTCAATTTTCACTCAACGAACTTTTTTTCTAATGAGTTGATTTACTGATTAGTTTAGCGATGGTTTGAAAAACCAAAATTAGGACAATCTTACTACAGGGTAATGACGAAATCGATAGTCAAAAAGGGTAAGGTGAAAAGTACTTTCATTTCTTTGTGCCTGTGATTAGAAGATGATTCGAAGAATTTCATGTGCGTTTTGGTAGAAAACAACTGATCAAACTTTATGGATAAATGAAGAACTTTAGAATTTTAAAGATATCCTATTTCTTTTATCAGCGGAGTGGGAATTCCCTCTATATAATGCGTAGACCCGAATATTTGAATTTGTTGACTGTTCCTACTATTCCAAAAGAGTCAACTATTCCTGCGAGTTATACATAATACATCAAATAACTGTTAATATTAAGTAATACTATGCTAAAAGGAAATCATAAATTAAACATATAGTTTGATAGTTTAATAGTTTAATAATCTGGTTAAAACCTTTACAATTTATATAATTTGTTTTACTAGTAATTAATGGAGTTCAAATTTACTCTACAGGACCCATTTTAACTATATATGCCCGGGAGGTATAGGTGGCAAATTTTTCATGATGAAAAAATCTATTTATAAAATATTGTTTATTGTCGTTATTATTGTTTCTCTGATTATCGTAGTACCCTCAGTACTGTTTACGCCTGCACACGTCAAGTCGAATATGTCAATGGATAATAAAACACCTGTTAAAGAACAACAGATAGCTGGCTTATTTATTGAATTTGAAAATGGAACTACTGAGCAGGAAGTTAAAACTATTCTTGAAAATTCCAATATACCTGTAAACTATAGTATAGATTACAATACTGACATTAGCGCAGGAAGGAACTATGCAAAAGTAGAAAAAGACAAAAAAATGGCTGTAGTAGATGAATTTAAGAAAGGAGAAAAAAATTCCTGAACCCGGGTTTCCTCCTGATATCAAAAAAGGGGATTATTACATAATTGTATCCTCAATAGGTTTTGAAGACGAAAATTTTCTTAATGTGATGAAAAAAAATAATCTTCAGGTGAAAATGACAACTATGTGTTATGTTTCTTTTGGAAATGAACCAAAAAATTGGATTCCAGAGAGTGACGCAATCAGGATAAGAAATGAGCTTGAAGCAAATGAAAAAGTCTTTATTGTAAATTTTGACGGTGTTGCATATTAAGAGAAGTAATGATTTGACTTTTAGAAAAACTAAAGCGCTGGACTAAGGATGACCTCTTTCTTTCCTGTAGTAACGCTGTAGATTAGAATAGACAATTAATAACTATAAAGCTGTTACTGAAATTAATAACTATAGACCTTTCATGAGTGGGACTCCTACACATGCTAGAGTTTGTCGAGGATACAAACAAGTTGACTCAGCACAATATTTGCGTATCTGCGATCCGTCTCCTACGTCGTTAGGTATGGCTTACTGGGAAGCACTTGGTTCTGAAAGTGATCGTATATATATGGGGAGTTAAAAACTCTCATCTTTTTTGGGATGAAGTATATGAGCAAAATAAATAATAAAATTGCTGCTTTTATCTTTTTTCTGACTTTAGCAGTATTATTTGGATTGGCTATAAAAACTTCATTTGACATGGTAAAAGAAACTCAAACCCCTAAAATATCTGGTTTTCTGATCCAGTTTGAAAATGGAACAACTGAGCAAGAAGTTGAAACCATTCTCGGAAATTACAATATGACATTGAACTATAGCATAGATTGCAATGCAGATAATGGAGGTTACAAATACTACATAAAGGTGAACAAAGATGAAGTGCAGGAGATAGAAGAGAATGGATTAAGGAAAGACGAAAATTGGACTGATTCTGGTTTTCTAGTCATTACGAAAGGAGATTATATTATATATCCAGTAACAGAGCAAGCCATCCATGATAAAAATTTTCTTGCACTAATGGAAACAAATAATCTTCAGGTGAAAACGTTCGTTTGGTGTTTAGTTAGTTATAGAGGTAATTCTAGGGATGATATTCTGGGAACAAATTGTATTACTCAGAAAGATGCAGTTAGAATTAAAAATGAACTCGGAATGAGTGAAAAAGTTTGGATCGTGATGCCTGAATATATAGAATGGTGATAGTAAGGGGAAAATTACTGGATTCCATAAGCATAGTCTTTCCCAAAATTTCTATATTTTGCCCTTGGGTTACCAGACCTCACCCAAATTCCCTCCAAAATTCCCTGGAAAATGAATTATGTTTATGCTCAACAGAGTACGAGCTCATCCCAAAACTTGAAATTCGCTTCTTGAGCCTCGAATTTTGAATAAGCAATCAAGTTTCTGATCATGAAAACAACTTTGAAAATTCCCAAGGATTAAGAATAAAGTGACTTTTGGGATAGGCTCTACAAATATCTGGTATACTTCCTGTCGGAACACTGTAAATTATGGGATAGATAATTAATAATTTTAAGCAAAGAAATTAGGTGGAAACATGGAAGAAGTCAATAAAAAACTTCGCCATTTAGGAATAGCCCTTCTGATTTTAGCAGGATTTTTAATAATCTTACCATATCTTTTCATGGGTCCCCCTACATCTTTTTTTTATGTAGAGAATGGAGATGAAACTAATCACACAGTACTTATTAAAATAGTTGATTCAAATAGCAAACCAATATTTGAAGAGAATTATAAACTGTCTCCTCACGAAAAAACAGAAGAATCTAAAAGTTTATGGTTATTACTCAAGATGTCTTTTCCATTAAGTAAAAATAATTATACGATAAAGGCAACTTTGGAAAATAATATAAGCACGGAGGAAAGCGTATCGTTGAATCCCTGGACTAGCTTGTATATCTCAGTAATAGACGAGTCTGTTTTTATTGACAGTCTTCAAGTTTAACCGAAATACAAAAGTATTGGCTTTGTAGAAATCCTTAATTTGAGCCCAAAACAAGTTTAGAATATTTTATTTATGTTGCACATTGACAGTTTAATTGTTATTTCATTGTCGCTTGAAGAGGGTTGTATGAAATCAACGACAATAGCTCTAATGATTATTTCTTTTGGAATCCTTGCACTATTGCTGGTTTTCTTTTTAGTGATTTATCAGCCTGGTGCAGGTATGTATGTTCGCGCAGATAAACTTCAGAACCCGCCAGAGAAATATGTGGAATTCAGTTTAGTAGATATCGAAAAATATCCCTATGTCGAAGAAGCAGTAAAAAATCCAGGAAAAGAAATTAAGCTCCCTTTCGATAACGACAACGGAAATATGACAGAGTTTGCTAATATTATGTATAATAACCAGACTGAATATATAAAAATTAATAATGAGTATTATGATATGCATTATGAATCCGCTGACTAATCAGTAAATACAGAATATAAGATTTTGATGTTTTTCTTAAATTAATGGGGGCTATAACTTTATAGCTGTCTTTCCGCAGATGTCTTATCAATTTCCACAATTTTTTCTGATATCGTTTTTTCTGAAAAACTCCCTGATTACTTAAACATGAATTTTTGAAGTTTTCCGAAATTTTTGGCCTTTTGCCTTCATTGAAAACTTCCAGCAGCCATTTCCTTAAGCTTCAGTTTGGATAATAACTGCAAATTTTCTAATAATTCTCCAAAAACGATAGCAGAAAAAATGTTCTTTTTTTGAAGACATCTGCGGAAGGTCAGATGTCTTATATTAGCAGTGCATATTTCCCGGGTATATTATTAGATAAAATTTTAATTCTTAAATCATTGCAATAGAAAAATATTAAAAGATCCTATGATTGCCGCAAAAAGAAAAACGGCAGCCATATTATCTATTACAGCCACCACCTTTTACAGCCTTTTCAACTGCTGGCTATATACCTTTCCAATTCTCTGTATCGTATCGGCTTCTTCGGGGTCTTTATCATCCCGGATGCGGATAAAGCGAGGGAAACGCAGCGCAAAACCGGAATCATAATTGGGGCTTTTCTGGATTTCCTCAAAAGCGATTTCCAGGACTACTTTTGGCCGGATTGCAAATACCCCACCTGCCTCTCCGCCTTCCATAAGCCCGGAAAGTATCTCTGTGAGCTCCTTTAGCTGGTCATCGGTCAGGCCTGTACCCACTTTACCGATCTGAAGATACCTCAGAGTTTCTGGGTCATAACAGGCAAGTGTGTAAGAGCCTATGAGATTTGCACGCCTTCCAAAGCCCCATTCGGCGCCTACGATTACAAGGTCAAGAGTTTCCATAAGAGGCTTTTTCTTAAGCCAGTTTTTGCCGCGCTTACCAGGAGAATAAAACGAATTCGGGTTTTTGACCATAACTCCCTCATGTCCGGCATCTAAGGCTTCCCTATAGATTTTCTCTATAAGCTCAAGGTCTCCTGTTATTACTTGTTTGTCCACGCAGATGGATTTTGAATCCTCAACCGAGCTTTCCACGCAGGACTCAAGCGCTTTTCGCCGCTCAATAAGAGGCAGGTCTATCAGCGTTTTTCCGTTTAAGTACATTATGTCAAAAAGGTTGAGCTGAATAGGGATGCCAAGGGCTTTTTCTTCCACATCGTACTTGCGCCGGAAGCGTTTAAGGATCTCCTGAAATGCCCTGGGTTTACCATTCTCGTCCACTGCGACGGCTTCTCCGTCAAGGATGGCAGATTCGGCTTTTACATGCTTGCGCACGATATCCACAAGATCAGGGAGAGAATTTGTAACATTTTCAAGCTTTCGTGAGAAAAGCGCAACTGAATTTCCATCCTTATGGACCTGGATTCTTGCCCCATCGAATTTCCATTCGATCGCAGCCTCCTTCATTTCTTTGATATCGTCAATTATATCAGGGCTGATCTGCGAGAGCATCATCTTAATCGGGCGGTTGATTTCAATTCCCAGGTGTTCAAGGGCTTCCACCCCGCCTTCCTTGGCAGTTGCAGCAACTATCCCCAGGTCATTCGTAACCATAAAGGCGTGCTCAACAACACCCGCAGGCACGGAAAAAGCTTTTGCAATTGCGTCTCTTACAACGCCTTCTCCGACACCTATGCGGAGTTCCTCAAGCGCAAGCCTGGAAATATACTTTGCTTCCCTTGGGGTCGAGGAATTGAAGAGAAACTGAAGGTTCTTTATCTTAATGTCCTGTGAGCCTTTTCCTGAGGCTTCGGAGGCAATTTTAAAACGGTTATAAACTTCGGTTATTGAGAGTTCGGGCTGTTCTTCGAAGAAAGAGGAAAAAGTAACCTGATTTTTCCTTTTCTCCTTGAGGATAAGAAGGGCTGTGTCCCCTATATCCCCGGTAGTCCGAATAAGAGATTCTATACTTTTTACTGGCATTCCGGACGCTTTGGATAAGGAAACATACAGCAGGCTCGTGCCAATTCCTAATTGTTCTCCACTCCAGGCAGGAAAAACCTCACTCATTATAAAATGAGTTGCAATGGGCAACTCTTCAACATCAACCATTTTAAGAAGGTCAGCAACCCTACTTGTAGTATCAATTGTACTCGAGATTTTTTCAATCGCCTGGCAGGTTTCTGCAAATTCCCTGAAACTTGTCATGATCAACGCAGCTTTTTAATTTTATTTTTTCCGAATTCGGGACAAAACCTGAATTCTTAACCTGAATTCTTAACCTGAATTTTTAGCCTGATTCTTAACCTGAATTTTTAGCCTGAATTTTTAGCCTGAATTCTTAGCCTGAATTCTTAGCCTGAATTCTTAGCCTGAATTCTTAGCCTGAATTCTAACCTATCAATTTCCATAAATTGCGATCAGATCGCTGAGAATCGCACTTGCAGTTTCAATTGGGCCTGCGCCCTTACCAGTAACCGTAATTTCTCCTGCAAGTTCAGTTTCTACCGACGCCACATTCAGCGTCCCTCCGACTGCAAGGGGATGGTTGATAGGTACGAGTCTGGGGGCTACATGAATTCTTTCCCTGCTGACTTCCCCTATAAGCTTGATCACATGCCCTCTTTCATAAGCCATCTCAAGGGCTTCAGGTGTAACTTTCGTGATTCCCGTAACCTCAACGTCGCTATATATAGCATCAAGTCCGAAAATTGCATTGGCAAGAATGACAAGTTTGCAGGCCGTGTCAATTCCTTCCACATCGTATGTAGGGTCGGTTTCAGCAATACCGAGCTGCATGGATTCGGCAAGAATGTCATTGTAGCTTGCCCTTTCCTCCAGCATTCTTGTCAGGATATAATTACAGGTCCCATTTAGAATTCCTTTGATACTTTTAACCTTATTGCCTGCAAGTACCTCGTTTGACAGGTTGATAATAGGCATTGACCCACCAACGGTAGCTTCGAACCTGAAATGAGAGCCTGCTGCCTTTGCGGCTTCCATGAGTGCTCTGTACTTAAGGGTAAGAGGCCCTTTATTGGAAGTAATAACATCTTTTCCGGTCTTGAAGGCCGCAAACATATTCTGCAAACCTGCCCCGCCAGTTAGTATATTCGTCGGGGTAGTCTCGATTACAAGATCATGAGCTACGGATTGGATAACCTCGACTCCAGAGATATTCTCAAGAGCTACCGTCCCGTCTGTCCTCTTCCTGGAAATGCAGTCGGCAAGATCTACCCCCTCAGGATTAACAGTTGCGCCCTTAGAGTCCACAACAGCAACTACTTTCACTTCCAGCCCGATACTTTCCAGATACTCTTTTTTCATAAGGAGTACTTCAGCCACGCCCTGTCCGATTGCACCAAACCCGAGAATGGAACAGCACACTGTTTTCATGTTTTCAAATCTCCTAAAACTATTTTTCAGGCCTGGATATCAATTGGAAGAACCATAAGCAGGTCTTTTTTTGCCGAGACTTCTTTGAGAATGGCGAGTGCCTTATGCAAGTCCTCTTTACCGACAGCATCGATTCTCATGAGGGCTGAAGAAAGCATATTGATACCGGGCATAGAAAGGGAAAGGTCTGCAACCTCAGCAAACCCTGTCCTGTCAATTTCATCAATCGTATCCTGGATCCCTGTATGGACCACGTGCCCTATGAGCACTACATTTATGCTTTCCCTGAAACGGTGTTCACCGACTCTTACAACTCGAATTCCATTTTCTTCAAGTTTAGCCTTTATTGTCTCAATGCTTTCAGGCCTGGTTTCAAGTACAAGCTGTACAGGTACTGTTTTTCGTGGGGTTCTCTTCTGATGGTGATGTACTACTGTTATCAGGTTAGCCTTACATTCCGAAAGGGGCTGGAGGGCTAAAAGCATCTGCCCGGGTACATCTTTTAATTCAATGTCCATGGAAACTCGCATGTTGTCCCTCGTGCATTTTTTAATAATCCCTTGTGCGATTTAAATAATCATGATTTAAATAATAATTTTACCAGTATACAATGTTCATTCACGCATTATTAAACAGCTTACTGTCAGGGTTGAGGTGGTATATCAGGATATCCGGCTTTAATCAAGCCATCTAGCCTCTTGAATTTGAATTTCATAACCTGAGTTTCAAATCCATTCCCGCGGAGCAGGGCCTTATTACTCAGGTTTGCGATCAGGACATTTATATTGGTAAGCAAGTTTAGCATAAGAGATCAAAAAGGGTGCTCAAATATACCGCATACTCTATTGTTAACCTTTTCTGTTGCTTAGTCAATGAATTCAGTTATATAGTTTACTGTTTTATGAGCCTACAAAAAAACTTTAGGGTACAGCATCTGCTTATTCCTTCTTGCTGTCATGTTTGGTCTGCTTGGAGATATGCACATCCGGGATACGGATTATATTTCCTCTTCCTCTTTTGAATTTCTCAATTAGCCCGCGTTCCTCAAGGTCAGAGAGCATAAGACTGACTTTTGACTCCGAATAGGGGGATTTTCTTCGTAGTTCTCTCTGGGTGATTCGGTTTCCACTAGCTCGGACCATCTCCAGAAGTTCCTTGAGATCCTCAGGAAGATTGAGCTTTGAATGTTCCTTAGTTTCAGAACTCGATTTATTAGGCTCCCTCTCATGGAAAGGAAAACTCGAGGTATTCCGAACCTCTTCTATAGGCCTGTTCTGCTGTATAGGTCTGTCAGTACTGGATGTTCTATCAAACTTTTCAGCAAACTGTTCAGAGCTCAGTTCCGAAATTTCACTTATGTTTTCTGCTGAATCGGCCGTATTTTCGGCTGAGTTGGTTGCGGCCTCTTCAGAAAATATTGCATCCGTTATTGGGTTTTCAGACTCCAACAAATATGGCTCTCGGTAACCTTCAGAAAAAGAAGGCTTTGCCGATTTTTGATGTTTCTTCCCTAAAAGGTAGGCTGCCAGCAGCAGGGCTAGCATCAGGACTATAAAAACCAGGAAAGCAGGAGCTAAAAAGGCATAGCTAGAGTTTGCCTGAGATACAGGCTCTTCCTCTTCATAATCCAGATAAGGGGCTTCAAAGTTATCCTGATCCAGAAGCTCTTCATGAGAAGGCGGGAAAAGGAGGAGATCATGTACATATTCTCCTTCACCTGATACCTCAACCCTTTCCTGAGCCGTATAAATGACCTTATTTCCTTCAAGATAGCTGGCATTTATTGTATAGGTTCCGGGGGTGAGGTTGAAAGAATACTCTGAATCCGTTGCAATAACGTTCTGTTCCGGGGTAGAATTGATCTCTACAACTGAGTTATTAAGAGGCTTGAAAGTATCCCACTCATAGACTGTCCCGTGAATTGTGGCCGCGATTGCATTTCCCTGAAAGACCATAATGAGAAAGAAAATAAGTGAGAAACTGCATAGCTTTCTAAAATTCACGAGATGTTAAATGGGTTTTTAGCATAAATCTTTTACTTTTCTTTGTAAAGAGCTTGTAAAAATAACGCACGCCTATTAAAGCTTTGTAAAGGAGTCGAGAAATGTATCAAGCTTGAAATCCCATATCTACGTTTTAATAAGATAAATTCCGAAAAGAATAATTATATTTACTTGATCCTTACTAACGTTGTAATAACTCATAAAGGGAGGAAGTCAGATGAAAAAATCAAGAATTGTTCAAGATCTGGCTTGTTTTACGATTCTATTAACCTTGCTCAGTTTACTGTCAGGAGGCTCCCTCGCTGCCAGAAACTCTTCTGATCATGTAAACAGCAATCAGAACCAGTATATGCGTGAAGATATTCTCGTTTCATATAATGAGACTGACAGCGTAAGTGAGAACAACAGTTCTGAATCCAATGTGAAACAAGAGCAAAAGAATCTCAGCACAAAAAACCAGAATAAAGTCTCCGAATACAAACAGGAAAGAAAACAATTAGAGGAAGAACTCCAGCTTCAGAAACAGGAGTATAATGAAGCAAAAGAAAATTTTCTCAAAATAAGAAACCGCATTCAGGCAAAAGAACTTGACCCTAACTCCGAAGAGGCTCGAAATGCCACAAAGTCCTACCTTAACTCGAGTATTAACTATATGATAGCTCACCTTGCAAATGTAGAGAGCAATATGGAATATTCAAACGGGAACAGAACTGACGAAAACGTTATTGCCATAAATGAAAAGATAAAATTGCTTGAAGTTGAAAAGGCAAAAGTTGCAAACGTGTCAAGCCAGAAAGAGCTTCTGGTTGTGGTCAGATCCGTGCGTGGGATATGGAATGATGCCGAGAAAATCAGCCTTTCAAGCGCAGGGCAGACTGTAAGTGAGAAACTCGGAGAATTTCTTGAAAAATCCGAAAACCTCTCGGAAAGACTTAATGTAAAAGTTGGGGACATGAAAGAGACCGGCATTGATACATCTGAACTTGAGATCAAGCTTGCCAGTTACACTTCTTACATAAAATCCGCGCAGGAGAAGAAAGTAATGGCAGATTCCCTATACAGTGGTGAGAATGTAACCCGGCAAGATATGCAAACTGCGAATAATTACCTTCGTCAGTCACTCACTGATATTAGTAAAGCTAACAAGTTACTCAGAGTAATTTTCGGCGAGCTCAAAAATTACGAAACCGAAGAGGATAACGGAACTAAGGTTAGAAACCTAACAACACCTGGATAAAAAGAGGATAACGGAACTAAGGTTGGAAACCTAACAATACCTGGGTAAAAAGAGGATAACGGAACTGAAGCCAGAACCAGATAATTGTTAGACAAAACAGCCTTAAAATTATCATAAGTACCGAAAATATCGTAGATATAGTAAATATTTAAATATAATATCATTAGTATTATAAACGTAACACCGTTAATTTTAAATTTAACCTAATTAATAGTAACGTCTATAATTTTAAAATTAATGTGAGTAATAACCAAGTATAATATATTTAGTTATAAAAGTAATACATTTGGTTCTAAATAGGAGATTCCTAGTTATAAATGTGATACTTTTATTACTAAACGTAATACTATTATTAGTTAAGAAATTAAGTGTATTCCCCCAAAAGAATTACGGTTTCTAATAAAGGGAAAAAATCTAGCTCAGGGGATGAGACTGGAAAATTTATTGAAAAAAATTACATAATTAAGGAGGTAGAAAATGGTTAAATTCGTTCACCTGCTTGTACTGTCAGCTTTAATTATCTGGCTTGCAGCATCCGGTTGCGTCGGGAACAATACGTCTGAAATAGAAAAGTCAGGAGTAAACTCAAACGCCGTTGGGGCAGGGAATGGTGTACCAGCTACAGATATGGAAATGGAACTTACACAGGCAGAAATCCAGGAGGTTGATTCTGATATGGCAGATCTCGAAGACTTGCTTAAATCGGCAAGCCCTGAAGAAGAGATCGAAATTGAAGAGTTATGAAATAGAAAGGAAAAGAAGTGAAAAGTTGTTAAAAATTGTTTTCACTTAAAAAACATCTTTTCTTTGTTTTTGATTATTTGAATTTCGTCTTCCAGCGTTTCTATCCTGGACTCAAGTTCATGCAGATCTTTTTTAGTAAAGATATTATCGGTTTTTGATATAGATTCCTGAATCTTCTCAGAGATTTTCTTCTCAAGATCAAGCTTCTGTTTTTTTCTTTCTTCCAGCATATCCTGGACAGCTTTTTTGCCTTCTTCCTTACTGATGTCCCCTTTGTCAACAAGTTCCGTTACAAGGTCGTTTATCTTATCTTCGGTTATTGCCCAGAGGCCGGCTCCTATAAGCCCGAGTTTTCTGACGGATTCCCTCATGTATTAACACTCACTTTTGAATTCTCAATCTGGAAAAAGTTCACATGAAATAATTCTACATGAAAATAGTTAAATAATATGATCTCACGGATATATTAAAAATTCCCTATCATAGGGAAGTAGGTAATGTCTGGCTTTGTTTGAGACGTCTTGTGCGATCTACTTTCTATTACAATTTTCTATTTTGACCCACCTATATAACGGTTTTAGGTTTTGATCTACATCATATGAAAGTTTTCTGTTCTTATATTATTTGTCTGTGTTTCATATAAATGTTTTCTGAGTATAGTTATAGGATTCTTACTTTACGTGACATGGGCTTGAGTTCCCTTCAAATTAACATTTTTAGGATCACAGGATTACCATTAAGGAAACTATGTATCAAGATTCTTTCTTAATTTAGTTATAGTTGTATCCGGTCAAAACCCAGAGATAAAGAGTATCTAAACACCCTTTGTTTGTATTAATTTGTATTCAAATCCGGCCAAAATTTAGTAAGCCGGAGTGATAAAGCGCCGCTGAATTTGCGTGTTTAACGTTAACAAATTAATTAACCGAATGAAAATATATAAATATGTTAATTGATAATGTCATTTGGGGGTAGTTCTATGGCAGAAACTTTAAAAGTCTCACCATCTATATGCGCATATCCTGACGACAAATACGAAAACCTTGAAATTGAAGTAGTACTTCCTGGGGTGGATAAAAAAGATATTTCTTTTAAGATTACCGAAGACGGTTTTTACGTAAGAGCCAACAAGGAAGGGGTTGAATATACTGACAGTTACGCAGTCTGCTGCCCGATAGTCCCGGAAAAAGCAGTGGCCAAATACTCAAATGGCGTACTTAAAGTTACAGTACCTTATCAGCAGCCATTTGAAAATGCGGTAGATGTAAAAATTGAGTAAGGCAATTTTGACTCACGCAGTTAAGCCGAAAAATCAATCAAATTAAACCTCAAACAGTTTAAACCAGGATATTTTTGACATATATTTTCATAATTGATTTTTCAACTGCGTGAGCCCAAAAAGTATAATGTTCAGTTTCATAAAAAAAGAGGTTTTTAAATGAAAAAAATGACAGAACAGCATCTTATCAACGCATTCGGAGGAGAAAGCCAGGCACATATGAGATATTTACATTTCGGAAACCAGGCCGAAAAAGAAAAATTCTATAATGTATCCCGCTTATTTCGTGCAATTGCCCATGCAGAATATGTACATGCAGGAGACCATTACCGCGAGTTAAGACATCTCGATGGAGGATTTGTTGC
This sequence comes from Methanosarcina sp. DH1, assembly GCF_020804205.1. Lineage (NCBI taxonomy): Archaea > Methanobacteriati > Methanobacteriota > Methanomicrobia > Methanosarcinales > Methanosarcinaceae > Methanosarcina > Methanosarcina sp. DH1. The sequence goes on from NZ_WJBJ01000016.1 coordinate 18,974, forward strand.
AAATAGTATGGCAGCTTTTGGCCCTGGCGATTCCTTAAAGAATCTTAAGCTGGCCATTGATGGTGAAACATACGAGATTGAAGAAATGTATCCTGTATACATTGAAGTTGCAAAATTCCAGGGAGAAAAAAGAGCACAAAGAAGCTTTGAATGGTCATATGCCAGTGAAAAAATGCATAAACAACTTTTTGAAAGGGCATTAGACTCGGTTAACTCAGGAAAAGACATTGAACTCGGTCCTATCCAGGTTTGTGAAGTGTGCGGATATACCTTTGAAGGAGAAGCACTTGACAGATGTCCTATTTGTGGCGCCCCAATAAACAAATTTACTACGTTTAAATGAATAATTATTCTGACCCTCGCTAACTACAAACAGGCAAATTTCTATTTCTTTAAGTCCAGACTATTTTCTAAAAAGCTAAATCTGGGCTAATTTTTTTACTGGAAAGCCTTCTTTTTAGAATAGATTTTTCGTTTATTTTCCTTACTGAAAGGCGTGTATTATGGAAATGTAAGAGAAGAAACTTGATTACAGATATTAAAAAAAGAAATCGCTAAGAAATTTGTGAGAGTAATCATTTTCACAAGCAGTTTCTCAAGCAATTTCTCAAGCAGTTTCTCAAGCAGTTTCACGAGAAGTTTCACGAGCGTTCTTCAAGCCCTCAATACCAGAAAAAAATCAGTCTGGAATTTTATTGTTTTTCTCCTTGCTTTCAACCCTGTCTGCAATTCTGGGCCAGAGAGACAGTGAAATTATCATGGAAATCACAAAAACAAAAATTGAGCCTGCAGCCATATCGACCCTGGTGTAGGCAATTTCTCCTCTAGACGCGTTGGTTAAAAAAGATCCTGAAAGAAAAAGGATAACAAGCACTATCGAAGTGGTAAGGCTTAACAGAAACATTACTCTTGGCCTGCTATCTATGGAACCAGCTTTCATCACATAACCTCCAGTCTTTCTATTATTTTGTAATCTATCCAGATTTATATTGTTAAGTTTTAAGTTATCTGCCCCTTTTATTTGAGTTTGCTTCTTTTCATTAGCAGGGAATTCGTAGTCACTGAGACCGAGCTGAGTGCCATAAAAGCGGCGGCAAGTTCAGGTGTAATGAGGATGCTGTGGAAGAAGGGATAAAGAATCCCGGCTGCAATAGGAATACCTATCGTGTTATATCCAAAAGCCCACAGCAGGTTCTGCTTGATCTTGTTTATTGTAAGCCGGCTCAGCTTAATAGCTACGACCACATCTCTTGGATCATTTTTGATAAGCACAATTTTTGCGGATTCCATTGCTACATCCGTACCTGCTCCCATTGCAATTCCAACATCAGACTGAATCAATGCAGGAGCATCGTTAATGCCGTCACCCACCATTCCGACAAGCTTGCCCTCTTCCTGAAGCTTCTTAATTTCATTTGCTTTGTCTTCAGGAAGTACCTCTGCCAGCACTCTGGGAATACCTACTTCTTTTGCTATTGCATTGGCTGTAACAACATTGTCGCCTGTGATCATAACTACTTCTAGACCCATTTTATTAAGAGTTTCAATAGCCTCTCTTGAGTTTTCCTTCAGGGTATCAGCAACTGCAACAAGGCCAATAATTTCTTCCCCGAACGCTACGAGCATTGCAGTTTTTCCGCTCTCTTCAAAAACTCGCATTTCAGCTTCTAATTCTTTAAAGGAAAAACCTTCTTCTTCCATAAGTTTGCGCGTGCCAAGCAAAATTCTTTTTTCTTCAAAGTAGGCTTCTACTCCTTTTCCAGGAATGGAATGGAAGTTTTCTGCTTTTCCTGGACTGATTCCCTGTTCTTCAGCCCCGTTTACAATAGCTTCCCCAAGAGGATGCTCGGACCCTCTCTCAGCCGTTGCTGCAATAAAAAGTACGTCCGTTTCCTTGTGACCGGGAACGGCAACCAGATCTGTCAGCTTCGGAGTGCCTGCCGTAAGCGTGCCTGTTTTGTCAAAAACGATAGTATCAAGTTTATGTGCTCTTTCGAGAGCCTCTCCACCTTTTATAAGGACCCCGTTTTCCGCACCTCTACCGGTACCTACCATGATAGCGGCAGGCGTTGCAAGTCCGACTGCACATGGACACGATATTACAAGGACGGTAATGGCTATAAGCAGGGAAAATAGGAATGGGCTGATCCCACCTAGAGTTGCGGATTCCCCTACTCCATAGCGCCAGTAACCTATGAAAAACCAGAAGAAAAAGGCCAGAAGCGCAATAATATGCACGATTACTATGAAGTTCCCGGCAACAACATCTGCAACCCTCTGGATTGGAGCTTTTGTAGTCTGCGCAGTCTCAACAAGCCTGATTATCTGGGCGAGGGCAGTATCAGCCCCAACTTTTGTAGCCCGAAAATTGAAAGACCCTGTCTTGTTAAGAGTAGCTCCTATAACGGTATCATTCGGGACTTTCTCTACCGGGATGCTTTCTCCTGTGAGCATGGACTCATCTACTGCAGAACTCCCCTCAACTACTATGCCGTCAACAGGAATTTTTTCTCCGGGCCGGACAACAACAATATCTCCAACTGCTACTTCTTCAACAGGAACTTCCTTTTCAATGCCGTTTACAAGGATTCTAGAGGTTTTTGCCCTGAGGCCCATCAGTTTCCTAATTGCTGCAGAGGTCTGGCCTCTTGCCCTTGCCTCAAGATACCTGCCAAGGACAATGAAAATGATTAGGAAAGCCACAGTGTCATAGTAAAGACTATTATATCCGGGGCCAAGATCAAGAAATGTTGCTGCTACGCTGATAAGGTAAGCTGACCCTGTCCCTGCTGCAATCAGCAGGTTCATGTCAGTTACCCCATATTTGAATCCCTTTATAGTCCCGACAAAAAATTGTCTGCCAGGGAAAAGGAGTACAAGAGTGGATAGTATAAAAAGAACGATATGATTGGAAAGGAAATCAGGCACAAAGGACAGGAAAGGAAACATCATGCTCATGTTTCCCAGCCCTATTGGAATTCCAAGAACAAGAGCAATTATCAGGTTATTTCTCTGCCTCCTGATTTCAGCATCTCTGGACATCTGCTCTCTGTCTTCATACTCAACAGCCTCGGTTTTTACAAATGCTCCATAGCCAATTCCCTGAACTGCGGCAATTATTTCTCTGACAGAGACGCGGGAGGAATCAAACTCTACAACTGCCTTTTCAAGCGGGAAATTCACAGACGCTGAAATTACGCCTTCAGTCCTGTTAAGGACTTTCTCGATATTTGCAGCACAGGAGGCACAGCTCATGCCCTCAAGATTCAGAGTCACTGTGTCTTTTTCTACCTTATATCCAATAGATTCGATGGTTTCACCGATTTCTTTTGGAGAGATAAGTGAGGGATCAAAACTAACATTTGCCCTTCCAAGTTCAAGGTTAACAACTACTGAGTATACTCCTGCTTTTTTCTTCAGTACTCTCTCAATATTTAAGGCACAGGCCGAACAGGTCATGCCGGAAACTCCAAGCGTGATTTCTTTTTGACCGGTTTTCAGGCTTGAGATCCCTGGTTCCTCTTCTGGCAGTTCACAAGTTTCAGTGAGGGGACAGGTTTGAGGAACCTCTTCAGGTCCCTCTGGTCCCTCTAAAACAGGCTCCGCAGTTTTTGACGTCTCCCCTTCGACCTCCGTTATTTCGGGAACTTCTACTCCAGCCTCTTTCTTAGCTTCGTTTTCACTTTCTGTTGGGTATCCTGCCTTCTGAATAGCTGCCTTGATGTCATCCAGGCTTACTTTTTCAGGATCAAAGCTAACCGTTGCACTTTCGGATTCAAGGTTTACGTCAGCGGATTCTACCCCCTCAAGAGAAGAAATTGCATCCGCCACTCTTTTTTGGCAGTGACCACAGGTCATGTCATAAACTTTTATAGTAACTTCCATTGGATCTGCCGCCTATCCAGATTTTTCAGGACTGCCCGGCGTTAAAAGATTCTTCCGAGCTCTTCTACAGTTTTATATCCAGTTTTAAGCAAAATCATCTGATGAAACACGTATCAGTTATCCGGCTGCCATAGGCTACATTCATGGTTCTTTCAGGAGTATTGGTATTTACTCTGGAAATCCCATTGATAGAGGTAACCTGTCTTGAGATCTTATTCTTGCAATGCCTGCATGAAAGTTTGGTCTACTATAAACGCAGTCTTCCCTATACGTTTACCCCCAAAGCACAATTACATTTTTCAAACAGGTGCTTTACCCATATGTAAAAGCTTGTACTTTTTAGTATAACTTTTTAGTATAACTTTTTAGTATAATAATCTTGAGACATAATCTTGAGACTGGTAAGAGATATTTAGCCACATTAGATAGGTTCATATCCGGCTTCTCTGACCGCATCTTTAACCTTTTCAATGTTTGCCTTTCCTTCTTCGTAATCAACAGTTACCTGTTTGGTCTGAAGGTTTACATCCACCTTCTGTACTCCTTCCACAGCTTCGACTGCTTTTTTAACTCTCATCTGACAGTGCATACAGGACATGCCTTCAACTTTTATGGTTTCTTGAGTCATATTTTCTATCTCCAACTATAAACCTAAAACTTTTTTAATATAAATAGAACTTATGCAGTTGAACTAAAAAATCAACAGCATCAAACCGTTAACTGTTTTTGCAAGTTTCTCACGCTGAATCATTATTCACGAGTTTCTCACGCTAAATCATTATTTACGAGTTTCTCACGTTAAATCATTATTTACGAGTTTCTCACGTTAAATCATTATGGTTTTAAAACCAGTATCTTGAAAATTCAGTTCTTGGTCACATGTTAACTCTGAATCGCTATCTGTTGATGAAAAGCTATCAAAGATTTGCTCAATAATTAAATTTCCATGAAACTGGATTCCTGAATTCTTGGGCTTAAACTAAACACATAGTTAGCTATCAATAGAGATCAATGTACCTGAGAACGTTGTTTTTTCAGTTGAACTGTGCAGTACTGACTGAAAAAACAGTAATGACCGAGAAAAATAATATTGTAGTCACAAGGCTAAATAATGCAACTACCCAAATGAGGTAGAATGAAGTTTTTTTGTTGCAACAATTACAGGCGTGACTATAGATTCTCAGCAGTTTAAAACACGAGCTTTTTGAACTTATTTAGTTCTAGTTCGTTAAAATTTTCCATACTCATTACTTGCATTCTTGACCCTCCTCTTTTTTATATATCCTTTTGAGAGGGTCTTTACCGTTTTTAAACATAGCTCCATAAGGCTCAAATTTACCGATATCATTGACAGTACAGAAATGCATGCCCTCGTCTGACCCTGTCATCATTAATGGTTTAGCTTTTTCGACGTCCCAGGAACCATTTTCTTTGTTGTAGACGCTATCTTCCACCTCAAGATACACTACTTTACCAAGAATCAATGCGTAAGGAAAGCCATTACATACTTCAGTAATTATATGATTTAGTTTACATTCCATCCAGGCGTAGCATCCTTCAATCCCCGGCGCCCTGATCTTTTTTGAAGGTTTCTCCTTTAGACCGGCTAATTCAAATTCATCAACATCAGGAGGAACATGTGAAGCCGTTGGTATCACTTTATCTGCCATATCAGTACCAGGCATATTAATAACGAATTCCCCTGTGCTTTTTAAATTGTCTAACGTATCTCTCCTTATTGCTGAAGCTACACAAACTAAATCTAATGGACGTAAAACAGGCATAAAGCAAGAATATGGTGCTATATTTCTAATTCCATTTTCACTGATTGTTGATATGAATGCCACTGGCAAGGGTACTATCGATTCTCTTTTGAAGTTTTCTAATATCATATTACCACTGCGCTATCTACAATTGTCTTCTTTCTCGACCTCAAGACTGGATTCCTGAGATTAGAAAATCAGCAACTGACTCAATTTCTGGAAGTTCTACTTTTAATTCTTCTCCTTCAAACCCTGCCAGGAAGATCTCCGTGTTTGACGGGACTGAAGTTAGAATACGGTTTTTGTCCACGGTTTCCATCATTAACTGAGTCCCTATTTTGTCTGCGCGGTTTAGAATAAAATATAGAGGTTTCCCGGCTTTCTCGGCAAGTTCACTTATTTTTTCAGAAAGCCTTATGGATTCATAAGATGGATCAAGTACCATTAACACAAGGTCACAACCTTCTTCAACTCCCCTTCCAAAATGCTCTATACCAGCTTCAGTATCCACAAACACAACATCTTCAGGAGTCGTTTCCGTGTTTTTTAGAAAATTCCTTGCAAGAGCCCCCATTGGGCAGGCACATCCCTCTCCAAAGTCATGGATTTTGCCTATAGTTATCATTTTGATGTTTCCTTTTTCTACAGTATAAGCTTCGGGAATGTCGGAAATTTGCCATGTGTTTTCAAAAATACTGGCAGTGTCTCCATTCTGATATGCCTGCATTAACTTTTCTCCAAGGGTCTTTTTCCCTCCAAGATAATTCATGAAATCTTCGGGCATTTCAAGACCTAGCTGTTTATGAAGCCCGAAGTTTGACTCGTCACTATCCACCACAAGCACATTGTAACCTTTTCTATCCATAGATTTTGCAAGCAGAGCAGTGATAGTACTCTTGCCGCTTCCACCTTTTCCACATACAAGGACTTTCATCTTTTCACCTCTGTTTAAGAATGTTTAGTATTAAAAATAACTGAAATAATAACATAAAATATTAATAAATAGGATACTTTTCTATAGTATTAAAACTATAAAGTTAATAGTGATAAAGTGACTATGAAAAAGAATAGTAACGGAATTTGTTTGTGTCCCATAGAAGGGATTATCACCATAATATCCAAAAAATGGGCCATTCAGGCGATCAGTGCCCTTGGGCATCACAATAGATTACGATTCAATGATCTCATGAACACTCTTGAAGGTATCAGCCCAAAGTCACTTACCGACCTGTTAAAAGAACTCCAAAAAGAAGGCCTTATCCAGAGAGAAGCATTTCCCGAGATACCTCCGAGAGTTGAATACTTTTTGACAGACGATGGAAAAGAGCTTTGTGAAGTAATAATCCCTTTAATACAATGGGCAGAGAAACGGGACAACCTGCATAAGGAAATCTTTAATTCAAAGACTTTTTAATATCTTCCGGGATAGCCGAAATTTGACATTGATTTCAATGACATTTGACCTACATCGTTCAATAAACCTGAAAAACAAACATGATATTCTTTGAATAACATGCACAACCAATGAAAATGCTTGCAGATGGCAGCATTTTCATGCTAAATAATCAAATGTCTCGTAATTCCATCTGCAAAAACACAGTTTTTCCTTTTTTCCTCAAAATGACTGTGTATATGAAAGAGAAAACGTAGCTGCTTGGTCATATGGATGATGGCTTTCAGAACTGTATTTTTTAAGTTTAAAATCCCTTCAAAATTCAATTTTTTTAATATACTTTTAAAAATCCAGTTCGAACTTAATCAGTTTTCATTTCATCAAGAGAAAAAATAGAACATGCTATTCAATTCTAAATAGCATTCGCTATTCTTTTTTGACAATGAACGCAGGCCATACTGTAGGCTCTAATAGTGCCTTCCATCAGATCTGCCACTATTCAGATGTTGGATCCGCCATTATCCAGATGTTGGATCCGCCATTATCCAGATGTTGGATCTGCCACTATCCAGATGTTGAATCTGCCACTATCCAGATTTTTCAAGATTGCCCTGCGCTTAAAAAATTCTTCCGGGTTCTTCTACGATTTTATAGCCAGCTTTAAGCAAAGTCATCTGTATAACGTACGCGTCAGTTATCCGGCTATCATAGGCTACATTTACTGTTCTATCAGGAATGTTGATGTTTACTCTGGAAACCCCATTGATAGATGTAACGAGTCTTGCGACCATATCCTTGCAGTACCTGCATACCAGATCATCTACTATGAATGTTGTCTCTCCGATGTGTTCACCCCCGCAGCACAACTATATTTTTCAAACAGGCGCTTCACCCATATGTAAAATTTGTATCTTTTACTATATATTCTTTGAAACCAGTACCAGATATTATTTGCGTGAGACTACATTAAACAGGCTCATATCCGGTTTCACGAATTGCAGCCTTGACCTTTTCGAGGTTTTCCTCCCCTTCTTTGAAATCAACAGTTACCTGTTTGGTCTGAAGGTTTACGTCCGCCCTCTGTACCCCTTCTACAGCTTCAACTGCCTTTTTAACCCTCAACTGGCAGTGCATACAGGACATGCCTTCAACTTTTATGGTTTCTTGAGTCATGGTTTCAATCTCCGTATAACGTTACCTGGTAACATAATAAATTAATCTAATGATTTCCTGGAATATTTTATAATTGAATAATAGTATGTCCTATTTACCACAAATTCTTTGCGCAAATTCAGGATAATGGGACTGAGATTATCACTACATTAAATAATGAAAGAAACAAAACTCGGAAAATTTTGGAGAATTGAAAATCATATTATCCACTGGAAAGGTTGCGTCAAGCCATATTAAGAATGGTTATCAATATGATACTGATGATGTTTTCGCTCAAGCATTTTTTAAAAGGCTTGATGCTCACCACATCCTTTTTTGACATAATCCCTATGAATATCTTTGAATATCTTTGAATATTTTTAATAAAAATAAAAATAAGTTGAAAGTTGTTCCTGCTAAGCAGGTTGAAGGCTTTCACACCAAGCGTTTTTTCATTTCTTCAAATTCTTCTTCAGTAATTTCACCTTTAGCATATCTTTCCTTTGCAATATCCAGCGCAGACTTCTCTTCACCTCCTCTGGTTTTATTTTGCTCAACAAACCACCTAATTAGCAAATAAGCTAGCACAATTATGAGAATCCAGAAAAGGATCCCGAAAAAAATACCTCCATACCCCATGCCGTAACCGTAATGATCCATGAATCCATTTATTGTCACCGCCTCCCAATATAGCAGTTAATCCATCGTTTCACCATTTCTATATCTACTATTGGACACAAACACTTACACTTGAATCTGTCAATTAGACTATAACTATAATTCAGCCTGTAATGTTTTCCTCGCCCAGATAAGGTCCGTGCCAGGTATGTACCCAGATCTGACCATTGTAGGCATTTACGCTCAACATCCCTTCAATATCTTGTCTCCCAAAATCAAAAGTGTAATAACCGGGCATTTCGTGTGATTCCAGTACCTGTGCTCCCGGCAGGTAGCCTGTTAAGAAATCTCCTGCCAGCTTTTTAGTCTCATTTAGATCATACTCAGGCGCTCCGGTCGTTGTTCTGCCAGCTCCAAAGCGTGTGTTCCACATCATATTTGGTCCTGGTTCAGGATAGGCTGACCCTGAATAACGATCCACCAGTACTTCAGCTATATCCTGACTGCTGTTTGTGTCCTTTAAAACAGCATAATAGTTGCCGCTGAATATCATGACATCCTCAACCTGAATATTCGAGCCATACTGGCTGGAGAAGTTCGCCAGGCTTTTCAAAGCCTCATCCTGAGTTACGGGTTTTGACTCAGGATAATATATTGCCATCATATTGCCCATCATATTGCCCATCATCCCCGGTCCATAGCCATAGTTATAGCCTGGATTATTCATCATCCCCGGTCCATAGCTATAGTTATAGCCTGGATTGTTCATCATCCCCGGTCCATAGCTATAGTTATAGCCTGGATTGTTCATCATTCCCGGTCCATAGCTATAGTTATAGCCTGGATTGTTCATCATTCCCGGCCCCATCTGCCCTGGCTGATAATCTCCCTGGCTGTAGGTTGAACTGTATGTCATTGGCCTGAAAGCTAGAAAAACAAGAAGCACTATTAATGCCAGTACTAACAGACCAATTATGATATTTTTGCTGTCTGCCATGATCGCCTCGAATTAAATACTGCATCGGATTAAGTTCTGATAGTTAAATCAGCAGCTAACCGGACTTTTTATGTAACTACCAAATATTTTTATCAAATTATGGCAAGTAACTCTGATTTAACTATATTTAGCATGAAAACGTGCCATCTGCAAGCACTTTCATTTGTTGTGCATGTTGTTCAAAGAATATCATGTTCATTTTAGACGAAAAAATACAGTCAAACTCCTGCAATTAAATTAAAACAGGATGCTTTGAACAATTGAATGAGCTTGTTCAATTTTTGGTGTATTCTTATGTAAACTTCGGCCAGGTTTCTGTTTTATTTTGAGACCCTAAACCTCAGCTTTTAACCACAACGGTTAATGTCCCACCTTGCAGACAAAAAATGAACGACCACCATAATACCCCAATAATTAATGATATGTTAATTTATTTATAATTATCACCTAATGCTTTAAGATAGATTGTCACCCTCGCCCTGGAGAGTGACCTGTCTTTTGGGGTACAGCATTTCCAGAAGAACCCAGACCAGAGCAAGGGCAGCGAGGCCTCAAGATGACAACTGCAAGAAAAAATTGAGTCTAATTAAGTTTAACTAAATCTAATTAAGTCTAACTAAGTCTGATTAAGTCTAATTAAATTTAACTAAATCTAACTAAGTCTGATTAAGTCTAACTAAGTAGAATTAAGTCTAATTAAGTCTAATTAAGTCTAATTGAATCCGGTTGAATACGGTAGGAGAGCATGTTTGTTTATGAAGAAGTTGTCTATATAGCCCTGCTTACACTGCTGGCAAGCCTTATAGGAACTATGGCCGGATTTGGAATCTCCACAATCATGGTACCTGTCCTGCTGATTATCCTGCCTCTGCCTCAGACTTTACTCCTGGTAGGCATAGTTCACTGGTTTAATGATATTTGGAAGATGCTCTTATTTCGAAATGGAATAAGATGGAAACTTCTTCTTGCCTTCGGGCTTCCAGGGATCTTTACCAGTTTCCTGGGATCATCCATATCCTTGAGAATCTCAAGGGAAATTCTTTCAAGAGCTTTAGGGGTGTTCCTTATAGCCTACGTTATCTTCATTATTTTCAACCGAACTTTCAAACTGAGCCAGAAGTTATCAGTAGCAATATCCAGTGGAACCCTTACCGGATTTTTTGCAGGTATATTTGGTATAGGCGGGGAGATAAATGCCGTAGCCTTGAGCGCTTTCAACCTGGAAAAAGCTGTTTACGTTGCAACTGCTGGCGCTATAGCTTTTATGATCGACTCTACAAGGATAGCAACGTACATCCAGGGAGGTACGAGACTTGACCCTGTCCTTGTATCAGGCTTTTTGATCTTCATACCCGTATCTTTAATTGGGGCAATGATCGGGAAAATCGAAATTGAAAAAATACCCCAGGAAAAATTCAGGAATTTTGTGGCAGTTTTCATATTTCTATTTGGTTTGAAGCTGGTGTTATTTCCTTAACTTAACGACAGCCTTTCTTCTAGTGGATGCAGGTCAGGTATAAGAGAAAAAGAGTCTTCTTCAGCAGTTTTCAGTCGTTAGCAACCAAATTCTTCCTTTGCCCGATTACTATACCATTGTCATTCTAAGTAATTAAGTAATTAACCATTAAGACCTGAGTTTACTGAAAAATTTTTGATTTTTATTTACCTTTATTTACCCCGGATCACAAGAAGAAGTACTATCAGAACCGATCCCCCAAACCCAGCCAGTCCGACCCAGGAAAAAGTACCTCCATTTAACAGGATGTAAGTTGAAGCAATAAGCAGGACAGCCAGGTAGAGTTCTTTTGAAAATGTAGTTTTCCCTGTTTCTTTCTGTTTTATGGAAAGAAACTTATCCCCCATTCCTTCCATTTTATCGGCGACTTCTCGAATCGCAGCCCTCAATTCAGCCTTTTCGTCCACTGGCTCGGTGGAAAATTCGATATGAAGAGCAGTCCCTTTTGAAGCATTAAGCTTTTTATAAGCATCCATCAACACAGGAATAGCAATGGTTTTAATGTTGTATCTCGGGTCCAGCTCCAGGCAGACCCCTTCTATGAGCAGGATCGCCCTCTGCAGGGTTGAAAATTCACCGGGCAGCCGAATATCGTATTTCAAGCCGAGTTTTGCATAATTGTCACTCTGCCTGCCTTCAAGCCCGTAGTTCTGGTTTGCAATCAGGCTATCCATATCTTTCCTGAGCCTGCGGATATCCACATCCCGCGCATCCGCACCCCCAATTTTCAGGAAAAACTGAGTCGCTCCTTCCACATCCTTGTTATTGATGGCGTAATAAAACTCCAGCATATTTTTTTTGAGTTCGTCATCGATACTGCCTACAGCCCCGAAATCGATAAAGGCGATGGTATCGTTTTCCTGGACCAGCATATTGCCCCCGTGAGGGTCAGCATGATAAAAACCATCGATATAAACCTGTTTAAGATAACTTTTGGTAATGGTGCGCGTATATTCCGATTTTTTGCTCTGGGGCACAGGCATATTGATTATATCCTTAATCTGGATTCCCTGGATGAATTCCATTGTAAGGACATTAGCTGAACAGTAGTCGGGATAGATTCTGGGCACAGACACGCTTTTCACGTTCTTGAAATTGTCCTCAAAACGCCGCATGTTGACGGCTTCGGTTCTCAGGTCAACCTCGCGGGTAAGCATTTCCCGGATCTCAAGCAAGAAAGCATCGATATCAAAATTACTCCCCAGGCCGAGAACCTTTCTCATAACAGGCCTGAAATCGTCCAGGATAGAAAGGTCAATGTTTATAGTGTCAATCAGGTTCGGGCGAAGAATCTTTACGGCAACAGGTTTTCCTTCCATAACTCCTTTATAAACCTGGGCAATCGATCCGCAGGCAATGGGGTCCGTATCAAAACTGTCAAAAATATTAATAAAAGCCTTTGCTCTCCTTTCCCTGGAAGCCTTAAGCTCGGCTTCCGTTTTTTTTCGTTTTCGCTCTTCAGGTGGCTCGAATTCGCAAACGCAGGCAAGGTCAAGAGATTCAGCCATTTTTTCAAAAGGTACCGGTTTAACTTTGTCCTGAAGGTTTGCCATTTCTATAACATAAGTCTGCGGAACAAGATCAGGCCGCTTGCTCATGGTTTGTCCCATTTTGATAAAAGTAGGTCCAAGCTCTTCGAAAGCTTCCCTGAGTTTTACAGCTGTCTGCCTGTTTTCGAGATCAAAAGTACAGGTGCACTCAGGATTTGAAATATAATTTTTGCGCAGATCCCGATAGAGTTCCGGAATAAGGTTGTATTTTAAAAGAACCCTCATAACCTCAAGGTAGCGCTTTGTTTTCCCCAGCATCCGTAAATAACAAAGATCTGTTAATTTATATAGTTATTTTCTGCAGTTTTGGATTTAAGTTGAAATTTGTGAACTCTAAAATTATAATCATCTTAAATATAGTGATGTTGCACTAAATGTGTATGTGACTATATATTTTCGGATCATATGTAAACCTGATAACTACACACAATAAGGGAACATCATTTTAAAATCACCATCAATAAAACTGATTATAAATAAACTGTCGACCTGCCGAAAGCAGATATTGTAAGAAAAAACCCAATTTTGGCCTTTAAAGGAAAATAAGCGTTTAAAATAAACTATTTAAGGGTTATAAAGGATTAAATCCCAAAATAATCTCATTTAAAGTGTAAATTGTAAATTTAATCCATTAATACTCCTAAAAAAGTAAGTATTCTTTTATTTTTAAATCCAGATATAGCATCTTTGTCAGGAACATATCGATAAATAACATCCACCCAGAGACCCAGAGATACGCTATCACAATGCAATTTTGTGACGTAATCAAAAAACGATCAAAGCATTTCTAAAAGCATCGAAGAAGATTACGAGGAAACCATGTGTAATCCATGTGTAATAGACCTGCAATACCAATTCGATAGTTCCTGACTAATCTATTTAATGAGTTAATTAAAAGGATTTCGAAAATACTTAAATACGAGAAAAATGTAGCAGGGATAAAAATGCCTGATAACCCGGAGGAAAAATTGCTGATTTTGCAGCTTTCCGAAGATTCCAGAAAAATTGCCAGACTTCTTTCAAGTGAAACTTCAATCAGAATACTTAAATTGCTTAATAAGAAATCAATGTCGGCAGGAAACCTTGCCGATGAGCTTGGAGTGCGCCTGAATACTCTCAAATACAATCTGGATTCCCTTCTGGAAGCCGGAATGATTAGAGTAAGGCACGTAAAATGGAGCCAGAAAGGAAGGGAAATAAAAATTTATGAGGCATCGAAAAAAGTAATTGTTTTTCTGCCCGCAAAAGAGAATGTGGAAACTCCTATTTTCATATAAAGTCCGAGTAAGACAACATATAAAATAGTAAGGAGTAATAACCCCCAAAATTGTTCTGAAGTTAATTCCCGACTTCAGTGTTTCGGAACGATTCTATTCTGAGAAAGACTTTTAAAAATAACCAAATATTAATATACGAACTCGATTAAAAGATACAGTCCAGCAATGAGTTCTATCCCGTAGGACGTGGCCCAGTATGAAAATCAAATTTTTGTCCTTGCTCCTTATAATAGCAGCCATTATCTTGATCTCAGGCTGTGTTGATGAGGGGGCTCAGGGCTTTAATGGTAAAGCTCAAGAAGATCTAGCTAGGACTATTTTTTTCCCCTATGTAGGGCTCCTGGACCATGGGGAATCTGAAATACCAGGCTCATACCCCCATGAGTTACCTCCAGATAATTTTAATTCAGATCCTGATATCCATACGCTAAAAGATGCAACATCCCTTCTTGACAGAAACATCGAAAAAGCAGAAACGATTTCATTAAAACTTGAAACCGGAATTGAGCGCTACAAAGCAGAAGGAGAAGATGTTAGCAGACTTGAGACCCTGCTTGAAGAGTATAACCGTCTTATAAATGAAGCAAAGCAGTATCGAGCCCTTGCGAATGCAACCTCATACGGAGAAAATAACAGCTCAATCGCGAATTCAAGTCAATATAATGGTTCATCCGAAAATATAGAAGTAGATTATTTGGTTCAGTCTCAGAAGAGTATGATGCAAGCTAATAATGTCCTGAGAAATATTTTCGAGGAACTTAACTCCTTAATGGGAAGCGAAGAACTCAACAATACATCCCGGCTTATTTCGGCAGGAGAAGGAAAAGCTATTCTTATGGGCAATTTTACCCTGAGTATGCACCTGGAAAACGGAGAAATGGTAATAATGGGCCTTTCTAAGGATTCCGAGATAGATATAAATGGGGATTATACCTTTGAGGAAAATACCGACACGCATGATACGGTGCGCCTTTACCATATAAATTCTGCCGATGTGAAGATCTCCGGTTCCCGTAAGACAGTAATGTTAAACAATGAAAACATTACCCTCACTGCAGATGGCGAGGGTTATGTAGCTTTCCAGGGAGACGGCACCTATAGTGTTGAAGAGGCAGGCAGTGTAATAAAAGAAGATGAATGGGCAAAACCTTTCTTTGAAGAGGGAATGAATCCCCAAAAGCATGGGCCTGACGAAAAATACAATAATACCGGATATGGGCCTGATATGAATGACAATGGTATAGTAATCGGGCACAGGAAGAATATGAAGTAATATCACACTAACAGAGCTTCTCCGGAAATCGAATGCAGGAGAGATATTCTGGAGACGCGGTGAAGGTTCCAGGAGACTATTAAAAATGCCTGGAAAAATTGAAAATCAATATACAACTCTGGGTTTATCGAAAATGAATCTAAGGCTCTATATTATTTGTATCGCTACCGTACTTGCTTTAGCAGGACCTGCTTTAGCAGATAGTACGGCCAATGTTCACGGGACGGCATACAGATGGGATACCTTCGAGCCTCTAGATAATGCAGTGGTCGAGGTAAATTCTACTCCCTCACAGTCCATGGTAGCGAAATACGGTGTGTATTCTTTTGATCTGATGCCCGGAGATTATAATATTACAGCCGATTACTATGAGAACAGCAGTGTTAAATATTCAACAAGTGAGATTATTACAGTTAAAGACCAAGGAAAATATTTACTCGATCTCCTGCTCTTCCCAGTTTATTCGGAAGAACTCATGGGCGACTCAAAACTAAATGGATATTCCGAAGACCAGAACTGGACTGCAAAAAGCTCTTCTAATACAACAAATTCGCTAACAGACACATCCACAAGTCCGACGACAAGTAAAAGTAATTCTAGCAGCATGGATCTGGCTGACCAAAACATAACTGGCAATATAAATGCAAATTACCTGTTGATAGCAGCTCTTTTACTTTTCATCCTGCTTTCAGCAGGCTACCAGGTATCCAGAAAGGATAAAAAACCAGAGAAAAATCAGCCTTTAAAAAGTGCACATAAAATATCAGGTATAGGAGCAGATGAAAAGGGACATACTACGGGAGGTTTTATCAAACCAGTTAAGGTTCCCGAAATCTCAGTAGAAGTCCCTCACGAAAGCTTAGAGCCCGAGCTAAAACGAGAGTATCAAGCACAGGAATCTCAGGTAAAACCCCTCGAAGCTGCACCTTCAACAGGACCACTAGTAAATCCTGTAGACGAGCCTGTGACAGAGGCTGTAAAGGAATCTCTACAAGAGCCTGTAAAAGAATCAATAAAAGAACCTGTGAATGAACAGATAAAGCCGGTAGTAACAGCATTATCACCTGGAATCCCGGAAGAAAAAGGTCAGGAAGACTGTGAAGAAATTAAAGTGGACTCTCAGGAGAACGAAATAAAACTGGTTGAATCTGAGCCTCAAAAAGAGAAACAGGAAACTGTCTCTGAAGAAGCTGCTGATAAACCCACAGAGAATCCCGAAACTGAAACTACTGCTTTCAAGAAGAAGCTCCCGCTTCCCGCAGACCTTCAGGAAGTCATGGATATAATTCGAGGCCAGGGAGGCAGGATTACACAGAAGGACTTACGCAGCAAACTGAAGTACTCCGAAGGAAAAGTTAGCCTCATGCTTGCAGACCTGGAAAGAAGAGAATTGATTGAGAAGTTCAAGCGAGGGCGTGGAAATGTTGTTATCCTGAGAGATGAGGAACGCTGAAAGTCAGTATTTTTTCCAATTCTCTAAGTATTTTGTCCAATTCTCTGAGTATTTTGTCCAATTCTCTGATATCACAGGAGATTCTAGAGGAAAAAACATATTGAGGCCATTCCAAAACCAACTTTATTCTCAAAACTATAAAATTTTCAGAATTGTTTTCATTATCCGAAGATCAAATAATAATCACAAATTAAGGGATCTGTAATGTAGCAATTCTGTCAATGTCCATGTCTTCTTAGTAATCTCGGATTCCTGTGCAGGCGTATTTTTTTCGACTGTTTTCCTTGAGATTCTATTTTTATCCTGTCTGAAAGTCAAATTTTGTCTTTCGATTTTTATTATAGTTTTTTTGAACTGGAAGCCACAGTTAACCAGTATAAGCTGTGAAAAACCTGTATTTTAATTGAATCTCATAAAAAAGGATTTTTACTGCCCTGATATAAATTCTAATGATTATACCAAGTTTAATATTAAGTTAAAGCTTTAAAAATAATTATTTTATTAATATAACAGTTTTCAAGCCAGGTATATTATAAGTATACTTATATTTAATCCGGCCAATATTAGAATTATCCGTTAATATGTACCGGTAAAACAGTTAGGCAATTTCTTCCAGAGCTGAGAGATCAAGTAGAATGAGAGATCAGGTAGAAATTGCATACGTATGAAGATCTCAAGTTAGCTTAGCAATTCAAGTTAGCTTAACAATTAAGTTCAGGTTGGGGAGTTTAAAAAAGAGTTCAGGTTGGTGAATTTAAGTATCGAGTTCAGGGGGGAGTATAGGGAGCTTAAAAATTGAATTAAGGTTGGTGAATTTAAGTATCGAGTTCAGGGGGGAGTATAGGGAGTTTAAAAATTGAATTAA
The DNA here is from genome assembly GCF_020804205.1 of Methanosarcina sp. DH1. Lineage (NCBI taxonomy): Archaea > Methanobacteriati > Methanobacteriota > Methanomicrobia > Methanosarcinales > Methanosarcinaceae > Methanosarcina > Methanosarcina sp. DH1. The sequence continues at coordinate 36,716 of NZ_WJBJ01000016.1, forward strand.
GGTTGGGGGTTTAAGGATTCTTTTCACACACATATAAATTATTTTTTAAATTAAACAGGTCAGGAGTTAATTTATGGTAAATACAAAATTTGATAGATTAAAAAAGATTTGTGCCATTTTTCTGGTACTTTGCTTTGTATTATCAGTAACGGCTGCAGCAGCAAGCGCAGCTGACAATAGTAAGAATAAAGATGGATACAGAGACGGCTATAAAAAAGGCTATGGAGATGGCAGAAAACAGGGTCAAAAAGATTGCGATAAATACGGCAGCAAAGATGCCCTTTCAAAAATTCCTCCTCCGCCAAATGATAAAAGAGGGAACAAAAAATACAAAGACAGTTATAGTAGAGGATATCAAAAAGGATACATCGAAGGTTACAATGGATATAGGTATACGTGCCTGAAATAAAATACATGCCTGAAATAAAGGATAAAAACCTTAAAATCCAGAATAAATAAAGGTTGTTTCTGACTTAGATGATACAAAATTATCAGAGTAGAGGATTTTGTGTAAGAACTCCTGTTTTCGTGACCCTGTCCGGTAACACTGCCAGTCTTCCTGTTTAACGATACAGTTTGTGATCTTTCTGGCGATTTTGTTTGGAAATTTTTAAAAATTTATCCGTCTTAATAAAAAAGCAAGGCTTCGCAAAGACGGATTAGAGCACTGTATCGTTTTTTTGTATTATTTAAAATTGTAATAAATAATAACCGATATATTTATTTATCATCTATACTTACTTAATTGTAATTTATAGCCGTAATAGTCTATAAACGTGGGGAGGGTGCTCAGTGAGCCAGCTTCAAAATTCTGTATTTGACTTTCAGAAGCAATTTTGAAACATGCTCATTATAGCAAAATTAATTTTAGGCTTGGGGGCAAGCCATTGAAATTATCCGAAAAAGCGGATATATATTCTATATTCGGAAAAATTTAGAGAAATTTTATGCTCACAACTTTTAGCAGCTGATTCCCATAGCCTCGACTTACAACACCGGATTAACCGGTAACACTGAATTAACTGGTAGAGATGACCTTGAGGTTCTACATTCTGTGTATTGCTGCTCTACTCACTTTAGGGATATCTCCTACTTCAGGAGTGCCTTTCTTAGCAGATAGCAACATCACTGCAACAATCCACGGGGCAACATATGCATGGGACACTCTTGAACCCCTAAATGATACTGTAATTAGTATCAATTCCAATCCTCCTCAATCAGTACTGGCAAAAAACGGCATGTACTCCTTTGAACTCGGGCCCGGAGATTACGTTATTACAGCCAGGTATTACCGTAACAACACTGTAGTCTATTCAAAAGAAACAACTTTGAAGATTGAAGAGGAAGGAAACTATGTCTTCGACCTCCTGCTTTATCCGGTCTCCGAAAATCCGATAAAGGAAAAAGCCGAAGACAAAATAAGTAATATCAATAATGTAAATAGTGTCAATCCCACCGAAAAAACCAGAACCGACCTTTTTACTGTAAGCTTCCTGCCAGTAGCCTTTCTGGTTCTTTTTCTGCTTGGCGGAAGTTATAAACTATCCAGAAAGCAAAAAACGATGAAAATAAACAGGTTTCAGGAAGGGAAGCTCAATGCTTCCGGGATTCTGGCAAATGCTCTCGCTAGAATCCCTGGTTCTGGAGTAAAGCTGGAGTTCGAAGACGCCCCGGAGGCCTCATCAAAAGAGCCGGTAATAGACCCTGAAGAAACAGAAATAGAAATTACAGATAATTCCAAAATCGAGCCTGCTGATTTAAGAAAAGCTCCTCTTACTAAGGATCTCCGGGATGTCCTTGATGTGATTAGGGGCCACAGGGGCAGAATTACGCAAAAGGATCTGCGCAGCAGGTTGGAGTATTCCGAAGTAAAAGTCAGCCTCATGCTTTCAGACCTCGAAAAGAGAGGACTGATTAAGAAGTTCAAGCATGGGCGTGAGAATATTGTGATTTTAACAGACGATGAGCGAAAGGGAAGCTAAGAAGTTGCCACATAATAAACTACGCACAGATTTTGATTGGGCGCTTTGATTATCATGATTTACGTCACAAATTGTTGTATCCTTAAAGGATTTCACTGTTCTTAAAGGAGTCCACTGTTTGAATTTTTTATTGTCGAGAGATATCGTGTACAAATGACTCACTATTTTACTTCAACTTTGAATCTTGTTCATTTTACATGATCATTCGATAGTATTAAAATGGAAGTGGAATTAACTCAAGTTTATTTTTTGAGTCGACTGCTGTTGTATCGTATATTAACTTTCAAATAGTCTTGAATCTGCGAAATCATTTCAGGACACAACAGAAAAAGAAAAATAAGACAATAAGGCTGGCTTTTAATAATCTCAGTATAAAAGTCCCTCCAGATTTTGGAATTAAGTTCACGATCCAGTTAGATCTGTGGAAGAAATGCATAAAATTGTTTATCTGGTTTGCAGAATTCACTTCGTTACTTTCTGCTGGAGTTTTACCTTACTCAATATATTTAAATAACAATAAGCTTAATGTACAATGCTAACAAGTATCACGTTAACTATTATCAGGATATTTTCCAGGAAGGTTGTTGTAGATGGTACTAGGAATAGATGATCCGCAAATTTGGCTTGCATATCTTGCTTGTATATTTAGTGCACTCGGATGCATGGTTTATGGAGCATTGAACTGGAGAGAGGAGAAAGAAGAACAGGCAGTAAAAAGCAGTACTCAGAAACAGGTGACTCAAGATCAGTAAACTAGTGTCTAAGCAATTTAGTTATGAATAACTATAATTAAAAAAGTGACTACGTATGAGATGGTGTATACGTATTAACGTATCATAATTAAATTGCCATGGCACTGGTGAGTTACTCTAAAGAGCTTACTTCAATCAAACCTTTTTGGTAATGCCTGAGAAAAAACAGTAGTCGAAACTATTCTGGAGTAATTTTTATGGCAGTCAGTACTTCAACTCTAATCCTCCTTGTTGTTATCTACTTTACGTGCACCTTCTACGTTGCCCGGCTGGGGTATAAAAAAAATTCCCAGACTGATGGGTATATGCTTGCAGGCCGACGCGTACCCCCGGCAATTATGGCCCTCTCCTATGGAGCTGCGTTTATCAGCACTTCTGCAATTATAGGGTTCGGAGGAGTAGCCGCTTCCTTAGGAATGGGACTTCTGTGGCTTGTCTTCATGAATATCTTTTTCGGAATTTTCATTGCCTTCGTGGTTTTTGGCCCAGGGACCCGTCGCATGGGGCTAAACCTTGGAGCCATTACTTACCCTGAATTTATAGGAAAACGCTTTCAGTCCAGATTTATTCAAGCATTTTCCGGCCTTCTTGTAGCGGTTTTCATGCCTCTTTATGCTGCAAGCGTGATCATAGGAGCAGGCCGATTTCTTGAAACAACGCTTGGGATAAACTATAACGTCGCTCTTTTGATCTTTATCGTCATCATTGCTTTTTATGTAATTAAAGGTGGTCTCCTTTCAGTAATGTACGTGGATGCAATGCAGGCCACTATCATGCTGGTAGGAATGACCTTTTTGCTGATATATACCTACAGTAAACTGGGAGGGGTCGTAGAAGCCCACCAGGCTCTTACCAATATGGCAAACCTTGTTCCTCAGGCGCTTGCTGACCAGGGGCATCGGGGCTGGACTGCAATGCCAGCTTTCAATTCCCCAATCTGGTGGACAATGGTTTCCACAATTGTTATGGGAGTAGGGATAGGAGCACTTGCACAGCCACAGCTTGCAGTCAGGTTCATGACTGTAAAGGACGACCGTTCCCTGAAAAGAGCAGTTGCCGTTGGGGGTCCCTTCCTTCTTATGATGGCAGGAGTCGCATATGTTGTAGGAGCTCTTTCTAACGTATACTTCTACAAGACCACAGGAAAGATTGCCCTTCAGGTTGTCCAGGGTGGAAACACTGACCTTATAATTCCCGCATATCTGAACCACGCAATGCCCTCGCTGTTTGTGGCAATCTTCATGCTAAGCCTGCTTTCGGCAGCAATGTCTACTGCAGCTGCCCAGTTCCACACCATGGGTACGGCCATAGGGTACGACTTTTATCAGAACGGCCTTATGAAAGGCAAGTCCAGTTCGAGCACAGTCCATGTGACAAAAATAGGAATTGTCTTTACCATCATAGTAGCAGTTATTCTGGCTTACATTCTTCCTGTAAGTATTATCGCAAGAGCTACTGCCATGTTTATGGGACTGTGCACATCCGCTTTCCTGCCCCTCTACATTGGAGCCCTGTTCTGGAAACGTACAACAAAAGCCGGAGCAACTGCAAGTCTTGTTATAGGGTCGATAAGCAGTCTTTTCTGGCTGGTCTTTGTCCATGCAAAAGAAGCAGTGCCTCTGGGGATCTGCCAGGCAATCTTTGGAAAAGAAACTTTACTTACAGGCACCTGGTCCCTTGTAGACCCGATTATGATCGCAACTCCACTGTCCTTCCTTGTCCTGATTGTAGTAAGCCTTATGACACCCCGGTTCTCTCCAGAGTTCCTCAAGAAGGCTTTCAGGCTCAGGTATGAAGATGAAGAAGAAGAAGCATCGGAAGCAACATCACACAGTGCAGCAGATTCGGCAGGCGTTTAAGCCTGCACCCACACTTTTCTGTTTTAATTCGGCTTCCTTAATATTCCCTTTATTTTTATGAAGTTATCAATTTTCTTTTCTAACAGGCAGGGTCTGCCCTCCATGAGGCATAAGGTGAATTTTTGCGTCAGGATTTTCCAAGAGCACTGCAGACAAGGCATCCTCTACACTTGCCATCGGAGTAAAGAATGCGTTTCTTGTTTGCTCTTTCGAAAGCTTTGAGACCAGGTAAAGCTTAAATCTCTTTGAAATCCTTGCAATGATTGCTGTTTTATGCCCCCCGAACTCAAAACATTTTTTGAAACGTTCGATTGCTTCATCCGGGTTTTGGCACTCCCTGTTCCAGCATTCATAGACCTGGTTTCCTATCCCCTCAGCGCATTCGGCTACAAGGATGATGGAACCTCCTGCTTTCACAGCCTGAGTTGCATTATCAAGCGCCTTATTTGCCTGGAAGAGATTGATATCTTTAGGGAAGCCTCCGCAAGAAACAATTACCGCATCTGCTGGTTCTACAGGCACCTTATACATAGAATCCACAACTTCCACACCTTTTCTGTGTGCCTCGATAAAGTCCCCGGCAACAGCAGTAACTATCTCTTTTTTGCTGTCAAGAACCACATTAAGGATAAAATCAAGGCCGAAAATTTTTGCAGCTTCTTCCATGTCCTGCCTTACAGGACCGTCAACCCTTCCGGAAACAGCTTTTTCATCAATCATCATTTTATGGTTTGTGAGAACTGTTTCTTTCGAGCTTACACCAGGCAGTACGGACTTTGCCCCTCCGCTGTATCCTGCATAGTAATGGAACTCAATGCTTCCGGTCCCTATAACAACATCAGCACCCATAATGCCTTCAAATATCTCAATCGGGGTTCCACGGGAAGTTATGCCAATGCGTCTGCATCTGCCGGTATCATGCTGAATGCAACGAATTTTTTTGTAGACTTCTTCTCCAACCAGCTTTCTTGATTCCTCTTCGGTCTGGTTTCGGTGAAGCCCGAGGGCAAAGACAATAGTAATATTTTCGTCCTTTGCTCCTCCAAGGTAAAGCTCTTCAAGTAGAGGAGGAAGAAGCTTCGCAGTTGGAGTTGGCCGTGTAACATCGCTTACGATAATTGCAATTCTCGAATCCGGGTTTACAATCTCAGAAAGCCGTCTGCTTTTTATGGGATTTTCAAGAGCTTTTTTAATTAAAGAAGTTGGATCTTCCTTTTTTTCAGGTTCTGAAGGCAGAATAATACTGGATATGTTTCTTTCCGGGATATCCAGCTCAAGTGCCATGCTTCCAAAAGCTAATGATACTGTTTTTGTGTTTCCAATCATATTTGGCACTTCACTTGACCTTTTTTCGATATCTGTTTTTATAATTGTCTTCTTTTACAGCTATCATTTCATATATGTCTTTTACAGCTATCATTTCATATCTGTCTTTACAGCTATCATTTCATATCTGTCTTTTATAGCCATCTTCTCATATCTGTCTTTTATAGCTGTCTTTTATAGCTGTCTTTTATAGCTGTCTTTTATAGCTGTTTTATAGCTGTCTTCTTATTTCATTACAGGCAGAGTCCATCCGCCATTGGGCATAATATGGATTTTAGCATCAGAATTTTCGGAAAGAATATTTTCAAGCGCTTCTTCTACGCTTTTTACAGGAATAAAGAAAGTATTTCTGCTTTCCGTGTCCGGAAGTTTAGAGACAAGATAAAGTTTGAAGGTTTTTGCAGCCCTCCCAACAGTGGCAGCTTTGTGTCCCCCAAACTCAAAACATTTTCTGAATTTCTTTATTGCCTCATCGGGAGTTTTGTATTCTGTACTCCAGCGCTCATATACCTTATCCCCGATCCCTTCAGTACATTCAGCCACAAGCACTATTGAGCCTCCTTTTTTTACGGCAAAAACTGCATTTTCAAGGGACTTTGTCGCCTGGAAAAGGTTAATGTCTTTTGGAAAGCCTCCGCACGAGACAATTGCTGCATCCGCAGGCTCTACAGGCACCTTGTACATGGAATCAACAACTTCTACGCCTTTCCTGTGAGCTTCGATGAAATCTCCAGCAACGGCAGCAACGATCTCTTTTTTGCTGTTAAGCACGACATTCAGAATAAAGTTAAGGCCCGCAACCCTTGCAGCTTCTTCTATATTTTGTCTTGCAGGACTGTCGGTTCTGCCTGAGAGAGGGTCACCTTCAAAGAGTTTGCTATAAAAACTATGATAAGAAAGAATAGATTTTTCCGAACTGACTCCCGGAAGAACAGATTTCCCTCCTCCACTGTATCCAGCATAATAGTGAAATTCCAGGGTTCCTGTGCTTATGATAACGTCGGAGTCTGCTACTTCTTCAAAGACCTCTACAGGCGTTCCGAAACTTGTCTCTCCGAGATGCCTGCACCTTTTCCTGTCGTGCTGGATGCAGCGAATTTTTTCGTAAACCTGCTCTCCAACCAGTTTTCGTGATTCCTCTTCAGTCTGGTTTCGATGGAGTCCGAGGGCAAAAACAATAGTAATATTTTCATCCTTTGCCCCTCCAAGATAAAGCTCTTCAAGCAGAGGAGGAAGAAGCTTTGCAGTAGGAGTTGGCCGAGTAACATCACTAACTATGATTGCAACCTCCGAATCAGGGTTTACAATCTCAGAAAGCCGTCGGCTTTTTATGGGATTTTCAAGCGCTTTTTTAACAAGGGAAGATCCTTCTGCCTTTATTTCAAACTCCGAAGGCAAAATAACACTGGCAAGATTTCTTTCAGGAATTTCAAACTCAATTCCCGTACTTCCAAAAGCAAGTGATATTTTTTTTATGTTTGCAGTCATGTTTATGCCGATGTTTTATCTTGATATTATTTTTCTTTTTATTATTTTACAACAATAAGGTTAAACAAGTATAAAAAGAACTAGAAGACAGTTTTAAATGAAAAGGTAGTTTCAAATGAAAAGGTAGTTTCAAATGGAAAGGTAGTTTCAAATGAAAAGATGATTTCAAGTGAAAAGGTAGTTTCAAATGAAAAGGTAGTTTCAAATGGAAAGGTAGTTTTAAATGAAAAGGTAGTTTTAAATGAAAAGGTAGTTTCAAATGGAAAGGTAGTTTTAAAGGCAGTTTAAACCTTCATCTTTTTATCCATAGCACCTTTTTCATCGCCTTACAGGCAAAGTCCACCCACCATTTGGCATAACATGGATTTTAGCATCAGGATTTTCGGAAAGGACCTTTTCAAGTGCTTCATCTATACTTTTTGTTGGAATAAAAAAAGCGTTTCTACTTTCCGTCTCTGGAAGTTTTGATACCAGATAAAGTTTGAATTCTTTTGCAGTCCTCCCGACAATAGCAGCTTTATGCCCGCCGAACTCAAACCGATTCTTAAAACGTTTTACTGCATCTTCAGGAGCCCTGCATTCCCTGTTCCAGCACTCATAAACTTTGTTTCCTATTCCCTCAGAACATTCTGCTACAAGAATAATTGAACCACCTTTTTTTACGGCAGAGGTAGCGTTTTCAAGAGATTTTGTTGCCTGGTAAAGATTGATGTCCTTTGGAAATCCGCCGCAGGAAACAACTACAGCATCTGCAGGCTCTACAGGTACTTTATACATGGCATCGACATACTCTGCACCTTTCCTGTGGGCTTCGATGAAATCGCCTGCGACGGCATCAACTATCTCTTTTTTGCTGTCAAGTACAACATTCAGGATAAAGTCAAGGCCTGCAATCCTTGCAGCTTCCTCTATATTCTTTCTTGCCGGGCTATCAGCTCTACCTGAAAGAGGATCTCCTTCAAAGAGTTTGCTATAAAAACTATGGAATGAGAGAATGGATTTTTCGGAACTTACCCCTGGAAGGATGGACTTTCCTCCTCCTCCGTATCCTGCATAATAGTGAAATTCAAGGGTTCCTGTACTTATGATAACGTCGGAGTTTACTACTTCTTCGAAAACCTCTACAGGCGTTCCGAAACTTGTCTCTCCGAGATGCCTGCACCTTTTCCTGTCATGCTGGATACACCTTATTTTTTCAAAGATATCTTCTCCTACAAGCTGGCGGCACTCTTCTTCAGTTTGTAAACGATGAAGTCCGAGGGCAAAAACAATAGTGATATTCTCGTTTTTTGCTCCTCCAAGATAAAGCTCTTCAAGTAAAGGAGGAAGAATTTTTGCAGTAGGAGTTGGCCGTGTAACATCGCTAACTATGATTGCAACCTTTGAGTCAGGGTTTACAATCTCAGAAAGCCGTTGACTTTTTATAGGATTTACAAGCGCTTTTTTAATAAGGGAAGTCCCTTCTTCCTTTATTTCTAATTCTGAAGGCAGGATGATTCTGGATAGGTTTTTCTCAGGAATATCAACCTCCAAAATCCCGCTTCCAAACGCAAGTGGAATCGTTTTTACATTCATAGTCATGGTCATTCCGATGTCATAGTATTAATTATATAAAATCGTATAGGTAAACAATAGAGAATCAAGTTTTAAAAAAATCCGAACTGCCGGTTAATATTACTGTTATATTATAATTAGTTTAATTTAGTGTAATTAGTTTTTCATATTATATTTGGTTTCCGCTTCTTTTTTCCAGAAGCTTCAACGAAATTTTCGTTAACATTTGCAGTGTTTCATTTCCTGCTATTAATTTACACGCGGTTTTAAAACTTGGCAGATGCTGCTTTTACTCATCGATCCCATTCTAAAACCGATCAGATTTGCATATAATTAAGAATTTTAAAATCGGTTTCCTAATAGGAAGATCAATTGACCATTAAAAATTAGAAATTCAAGGACATAGTTCTGAGTTTTACGTAGTTCTAAGTTTTACGTAGTTCTAAGTTTTACGTAGTTCTGAGTTTTGGGATGAACTCACAATATCTGCTTTGTAATACACATTCCAATTTTTGATTGTATTATTTCAAAATCACAAAAGTATAATTATTGTTGTAATTTATTAGCAAAATAGACAATATAAAGTTAATATTGCTTTATTTTTAGGGTTTTCTGAATTTTAGGTATAATATAATGTCAATTGTAAAGTATACTTTTTTACATTTCAAAGCATTGAGTCCTAAAAAGTAAATATTTCCTGCACTGAATAATCACTGAGTATAATTAAAATAATACGAACTAAAGTAATACAAACTAAAGTAATATAAATCAAAGTAATACAAAATAAAGTAATACGAACTAAAGTAATATACATACCATCGATAATATATTTAAAAAACATTTAGATGTATAAGTACCAGAAATAGCTTTTTTGGTGCTTAAGAAGAGGCCGGAGAAGGGAAATCATAATGGGGAAATGATTACAATGGAAAAAGAAAGAATTTCTTATCACGAATCTGTTCTGGATATGTACGAGCGGATAAAAAAAGATGGGATGACAAATGTCTGGGACCGCTACGAAGCCCAGGGTATGGGAGGAAATCCGGACAAAAGATGTGCTTTCTGTATGGGAGGAGTACGCTGCGACCTGTGTTCCAACGGCCCATGCCGTTCGGATGCTGCGAAAGACAAAAGAGGAGTATGCGGAATCACTGCCGATGGCATGGCGATGCGGATGATGCTTCTCAGAAATGTGATGGGAGCTTCTACTTACCATTATCATACGGACCAGACTATCAGGACTTTGAAGGAAACTGCCAGAGGCAACACTCCTTATACGATAAGAGAACCTGAAAAATTAAGGACGTTTGCAAGCCGGCTGGGGCTCAAAACCGAAGGGTCTGACTCAGAAGTTGCTCTTCGCCTCTGTGAGTTTGTAGAAAAGGAGTTTAACAAACCTGCCTACGAACCGAGCCAGATTGTTGAGTTCCTCGCCCCTCCCGAAAGAAAAGAAAAGTGGAGAGCGCTGGACATATTTCCAGGCGGAATCTACGGGGAGATGATGCTTTCCACAAGCTCCTGCCTGACAAATGTGGATGGGTATTATGCGAGCCTGGCACTAAAAGCCATGCGTCTGGGAATTGCAATGGGATACCAGAGCCAGATTATAAACGAATATTGCCAGGACATCCTTTTTGGAATTCCCAGTCCCCATACTATGAGGGTAGACCTTGGTGTACTTGATCCCGAGTATGTGAATGTGCTCCCTAATGGACACGAACCATTTATCGGCTTTGCCATGGTCCAGCTTGCCCGAAAACCGGAATGGCAGGAGAAAGCAAAAACTACAGGGGCAAAGGGCCTGAGGGTTATTGCCAGCATTGAAACAGGGCAGGAAATGATCCAGAGATGGGAGGAAGATAATGCTTTCTACGGATTTACCGGCAACTGGATTTCCCAGGAAGCGGTATTTGCAAGCGGAAGTGTGGATCTCTTTGCAGCAGATATGAACTGTTCTCTTCCTGTTGCTCCCCTTTATGCCGAGAAATACAATTTTAAACTCATGCCTGTGAGTGAGCTTGTGGCCTTCGAAGGCATAGGGGAACGCTTGAATTATAATCCCACCGAAGCCGAAAAGCAGGCAGCACAACTCCTGGATATGGCGATTGAAAATTTCAAAAAACGAAAAAGCTCGATAGAATCCGTTTCAAAGCTCCCTATAAAAGAAGCCGTGGTAGGCTTTTCAAATGAGAGCATCCTTGCAGCGCTTGGAGGCAGCTTTGATCCTCTCCTTGATGCTATAAAAAACGGAGCAATTAAAGGAATTGTGGGGATGGTGTCCTGTACTACCTTAAGGGACTACGGTCAGGATGTACACAGCGTTGCTGTAGTAAAAGAGCTGATCAAAAGAAATATCCTTGTTCTGTCCCTTGGTTGCGGAAACGGGGCCATGCAGGTGGCAGGTCTCTGTACCCCTGAAGCCAGAGAATTTGCAGGAGATAGTTTAAAATCCGTATGCAAAGCCCTGGGCATCCCACCAGTACTCAGCTTTGGAACCTGTACTGACACGGGCAGGCTTGCCGACCTCCTCGGAGCCATCTCCGGAGCTCTCGGAGGAGTTCCAGTTCCTGACCTTCCGGTTGCGGCTGCAGCCCCTGAGTATATGGAACAAAAAGCCACAATAGATGCGATCTTTGCTCTGGCCCTCGGGCTCTATACTTATGTGAATCCGGTCCCAACAGTCACAGGCGCCCCGAATCTGGTCAAACTGCTTACCGAAGACTGCCGGGAAGTTACAGGCGGGGTCATGAATGTGGAAAAAGATGCAATAAAAGCTGTTGATGGGATAGAACAACATATCATGGAAAAGAGAAAAAAGCTTGGGATCTAAGCATGGAATATAAGCTTGGAGTTTGAAAACCAGAGAATAACAGATTTCTAAGAAGAATAGGTCTAATAAGAAGAATAAATCTAATAAGAAGAGAGCCGAAAAATACGGATTTATCTGCCCTCTTTTACATTTTATTATTAAATAGGATAGACCAGAAACTGAGAAATCTAAGACCAAATCAAAGATTAAATTAAAGCTTTATTGATTCTCCTGGTTTCATGATAATGACTTTTGTATCGACTTTTGCCTCAACTGCTCTTTTAAACTCTTCAGGGTCCTGTTTTATTACGTCAAATGTGCTATAGTGCATAGGAATTACAATTTTGGGCTGAATTAATTCTACGGCTTTTGTAGCTTCTTTTATCCCCATTGTAAATTTGTCGCCTATGGGCAGAAGGGCCAGTTCAGGTTCATAGAGTTCACCTATGAGTTTCATGTCCCCGAAAACCCCAGTGTCTCCGGCGTGGTAGATGGAATGTCCGTTGATTTGTATAATGAAACCTGCCGGGGAGCCACCATCGAAACTAAAACCCGAGGCATCGATTGAAGAGGAATGGAGCGCTTCGGTCATGGTCAGCTTTATGCCTTCTACATTTACTGTACCGCCCTTGCCCATACCCTCTGCAAAAACTCCTTTTGATTTGATATAGTTTGCAACCTCGTGAACGGAGATTATCCGGCATCCAACCCGTTTTCCGATTTCGATTGTATCTCCAAGGTGATCGCGGTGTCCGTGAGTCACAGCTATTATGTCGGGGTTCAGTTCTTCAGGGCTGCACGGAGACAGTGGGTTCCCTGAAATAAACGGATCTATCAACAATTTCTTATCAGCTTCGAACAAAAAAGCCGAATGCCCGAGCCAGGTAATCATTACGCCAGCCATCTTTTTGCCTCAAAAGTATTACTTTTATTAAAATAATTAAATGTTGTCAAGAAATTAAGTTGTCAGTAATTTAGCTATCAGTGAATAATTTAGCTATCAGTAAGTAATTTAGAATTTAGCTATCAGTAAGTAACTTAGAATTTAGCTATCAGTGAGTAATTTAGCTATCAGTATTTTCGCAATCAATAATTTAATTTTCGATAATTCTTGACTGGCCATGAAATATTAACAATAGAGAATGAAAGATAAAGCAAAGATAAAGCAAAGATAAAGCAAAGATAAAGCAAAGATAAAGCAAAGATAAAGCAAAGATAAAGCAAAAATAGAGAATTGTACTTAGGATCATGTTAATATGCTTCTTCTGTCAAACGGAGGAAAAATGAAAATCGGTCTGGTAATTCATGGTCCCGAAGTGATTGATTCGGGAGAGGCTAAAAGAGTTTTTGAAAAATTTTCCTGTGTGGGCAAAGTCGAAGCGAGGCTTGGCGGAACAATGGGAAAAGTAGCTGTCCTTGATGCCGGACTTGAAAACATTATAGACATAAGTCAGCACCAGAAGCCAAGTGTCTGCATTGAATCGCTTTTCGAAACATCAGACCTTGTATGCCTCCTGAACCGGGGAAAAACCATTGAAACCGGGAAGGCATTTGGAGAAATGGTCGCTGCCCGGCTTCGAGAGCCGGAGATAAAACCTCTTATCCAGATCGAAAGCCCGGAAAGTACCGATGGAATTCTGATACCTCTTAATAAAAAAGCCGGAGAATACGGAGAATATCTTGAGAAGCTTTCTGAAATCCTGGGGCTTCCTGTGGAAAGTCCTTTGCCCCTTCAGAGTTCGAGAGTTCAAAATTATGTTTTTGTAGAAAAGTGCCCGGCAACAGGCAAAATCCAGGTTATACGCAAGCTTTCAGGCGTTTTTCCCGGAGAAAATATTCTGGTAAACGGAACCGTGATTGGAAAAGCCTTTTCTTCCAGAGTAAGCATAATCTCCGAAAACGGATTTATTGTCGCAATCGAAGGGGGAGAAATAAAAGAGCATGGGCTCGAAAAACTTCATAATTATGAAAAAAGAGACCCTGTTGACCTTGCAAAAGCCTGGGTAAAAAGCGGCGGCCTGAGAAGAAGCAATTTCTCTCCCCTGCAAGCCCGGAAACCAAACGTGTGCGGCAGAGCGTCGGGTTTATCTTCCAGACCAGCCGCAGGAAGAGTCGTACTTATAGACCATGCTGCAGAAGATACTTTTGAGCTGGTTGACGATGCCGAACTTGTAGTTACCGTGGGAGATGACACCACAACAATAGCAGGTGACATTCTCTCCAGGCTTGGAATTCCCATTCTCGGGATTACGGATGGAGATTGTGACAGGCTTGCTTGCCAAACGGCCATTTTTCCAGGTTCTATTGTGCTCAGGCTGGCAGCGGGAAACGATGACATTTTGGGTAAAAAACTGAAGCAGGAACTTCTAGGGGGAGAAAACTCTGCGGTTTTGGGAGATATATACGCTTTTAAAGAAGATGTGATTAAACTTGCCGAGCCCTTGATTGAAGCTGTTTTTGAATATTGAGAAGTCCGTCATCGCAGAAAGTTTTCGGAAGCTTCTAAAAACAAATATACGGATAACTCCAGAGCGTTCTCAAAAGTCTCTATAGCTTCCTCAAGCCTGCCGGCGGCATCAAGAGTTTCACCCTTTGTCATCAGTGGTCAGTGAATAAGAGCCGGCGCTTTTGCTTATTCCACAAGTTTTTTGGCTTTTTAGACTTTTTCAAAAGCTTGTGAGTAATTTTCATTCTCAATAAGGTTAGGGATAGACTCCAGAATTCGCATAGCAGAATCTATCGCCTGTCTGGACATAGAAACTAAAAGCTGACTATTCTCTTCCTTCTCTCCCCACATCCACCAGCCTCTCATTTGAGGTCAGAATCTCGACTCCGAGTTCGCTGAAATCTTTGTCATGGGTTACGAAAACCATATTTTTTGCTCGGCAGATCTGGGCAAAGAGAAGGTCGTTAAAATCGTATTTTCCCTGTTCGAACATGTCCATGACTTCAGGAAGGTCTATAGCTTCCATTTCGGGATCGCACGCGAGGGTACTTTTGAGAATCTTTCTTACATTGTAAGCTATGTCCTGAGCGATTACCCTGAAGGGCAGAGAATTTCGAAATTCCTTGAACCTCGTAAATTCGGTCTGCTGCTTGAACTCGATTCTGGCGAAGGTGTTTATGAATTCTGAAATTATCATGCAATTTATATAGATCGTGCCGTCGGAATTCATTATTTCTTTCAAAGCCTTTGAATAGGCGTCCGACCGCTGGTCAGGCCAGCCGATTGGGCCATAGATATACAACCAGATGTTGGTGTCAAAGAAATATTTTTTGCCTTCTGGAAAACTATATTTCTCTATGGAATGTACCTTTACAGGAGCAGGTTTTGCGGGTCTTGGCCCTCCGGCGCGAAGCCTTGGGCGGCGCCTCACCGGAAAAACAGTTGCTTGGTGAACGCTCTTACGCATCTTCTCCTCCAAGTACATCTTTCAGCGCCTTTCTGCAGGCATACGCATGTTCAAAATAAGTTTTCGCCCGCTCGATTACTCTCTTAAGGATGATCTCATCTTCTTCGGAGATATCCATGAATAAGAGGTTGCTCTCAATCTGCTCTGCAGGAAAACAGCCATAAAGCTGCCCTATTGCCGAATTCAAAAAGGTAGGCGTAAGCTCATTCACGTATGCAAAAGAGAGGTCGATTTTCTTATTTTCACAGAGCGCAGCCTTAATAATCTCATAAACTTTCTGTCCGTCACAGGCGGCAACGCAGCAGTTTTCCCCGGCAGTTTCAAAAACATTGATCTTTACTCTTTCTTCCGTAAGTATCCCCATATGCTTATACTCACAATGGTTTAAAAAGATCAGGGTCTGACCCATGTTTCACTCTTGAGACACAGGCTTCGTGTTCAGAAATATTAAGTTAAAGTCTGCTTTTAGCTGGCCTTTTTAAAGAAGAGCCAGCCTTTTTCGCCTTTTCCGTACTTTGTCCGTATTAAAACATAAATCCCTTTCAATTCTTCTCCTTCAAGTGCCACTACAATTTCCTTTTCCTCACGTTTCAAAAGCTCAAAAGTCCCCTTATCCCACATCTCAACCTTGCCGGCTCCGTACTCCCCTTTCGGGATTTCTCCCTCAAAATCGGCATATGCCAGCGGATGGTCTTCAGTCTCGATAGCAAGCCGTCTGATGCCTGCCTCCTTCGGGGGCTCCTTTGGCACAGCCCAGCTTTTCAAAACTCCATCCATTTCCAGGCGGAAATCATAATGAAGCTTACGCGCATCATGGCGCTGAACCACAAAAATCGGTTTGTCGGAGATTTGTTTAAAATCACTGGTCGGCGGTTCAGGAGTCTTTTGAAAGTGTCTTTTCTTTTCATATTCTTCAAGCATGGAGGATCAATAGAAAATATGGTTTCAAACGGATTTCAAGCTTATTTTCTGCTCCTGGCCAGAGCATAGTCCGAATACATTTTCAAAAACTCTTTATCAGTTTGCAGGATCACGGTTTCAAATATCGCTACATGGATTTTTCTTCTCTGGCAATGTCAAGCAATGTCAAGCAGAACTTTACGAATTTCTTCGCTTTTTGCCAGATTTGCCATTTGCTCATAAATGTTGATACCATCCAGCTCTGCAATCATGGTAACTCTAAGGATCTCTTTGTCAAGGTATTCTGATCTGGTTTTTTCAAGGATTACAAATGCTTCCGAAAGCAGGTTTCTGCCCTTCCTTAAAGTGCCCCTATAAAGTGTCTATATAAAGTGTGGACGGAAAAAAATAATGTTTCTTTCTACCGGAAATTACAGCCTCAATAAAGTAGTTTGTAAAAATTAAATGAATGAAATTAAAATGAGAGAAGTGAAACTAGATGAGAAACTAAACATAACATTGTAATTATTTATACGGATTAATATGTTTTTATCAAGGAGAATATGAAATTAATTTGTTAGATTGCAATCGATATTTAGCTTTTGTGAAGAAAAAAATAGTTCATAAAATATAATAAAAAATTATACTCAGTTAGAAAAGAACTTATAGACTAATCTCATAAATAGTTTCATATATCAGTTACAAAATAATGATAAAGATATATATTCCGGCAAGCTCCAAAAAAGCTGATACAGGCTCGCCAGGAAACGATCTCACCGAGGCTAAAGATCTTGAAAAGAATAAAACATTCCCTGCTTAAAAAAATAAAATCTTTTCTGCTTGTGTTTATGGTTTTGATTTTGTGCCTGCCAGGCAGCCTGGGGTTTGCCGCCGGAAATACCGAAGAACCTGAAACGCTGCAAAACTTCACACCTTCTGCTGATTCAGTGGTTGAACCCGTAATCAAAACAGCCCCCATGAACCCCGAGTTTCTGGAAGACCAGCAGACTGACTCAATTGAAGCTTTTTCTTTTGTGGGCAGTTACGAACAGCTTTCAAATAAGGGGTATAAACCCTCACCTGTAGACCTGTCAGAAATTGCAAGTTCTGAAGGAAGACTTTTACTGGGAGCTTCAGGTTCAGACCTTCCGGCTGTTTACGACCTACGCAAGGAGGGAAAAGTAACATCAGTAAAGAACCAGGGAAAAGATGGAAGCTGCTGGGCTTTTTCAAGTATTGCTTCCCTTGAATCTTACCTCCTGGGAACAGAAGGAAAAAGCTATGACTTTTCCGAAAACAACATGAAAAACCTTGTCTCAAAGAACTATTCGCAGGGATTTGATCTTACTACTGATGACGGTGGCAATGCATTCATATCAACAGCATACCTTTCTCGCTGGAGCGGGCCTGTAAATGAATCTGAGGATCCTTATGATGATTCATCTTCTTATTCACCCACAGGGCTTTCTGTACAGAAACATGTGCAAGAAGCACTTTTCCTGCCCGACAGGACAGAATCCCTGGATAACGAGGTTATCAAGAATGCAATTCTGGAGTACGGAGCTGTGTACACCACAATATACTGGAACTCCGGATATTATCAGCAAAGAAACTATGCTTATCGATACCCAGGAAGCCTGTCTGTCAATCATGCTGTAGCCATTGTGGGCTGGAATGATTCTTTTGACAGGAATTCCTTTACGCAGATCCCTCCAGGAAACGGGGCTTTTATAGTGAAAAATAGCTGGGGCGACACCTGGGGAGAGGAAGGGTACTTTTATATTTCCTACTATGACACAAAACTCGGATACAACGAAAACGCCGTGTTCACATCTGAAAGTCAGAACAATTATGACAACGTCTACCAGTATGACCCTCTTGGATGGACAGTATCAAAAGAATATGAAGGAAGCCTTGTTGCCTGGGGCGGCAATGTTTTCTCCTCTGGAAGGGACGAAACCCTCAAGGCCATAGGATTCTATACTACGGACCTTAATACAGCTTACGAGATATACATATATAAAAATCCTGTTTCCGGGCCTGTGAATTCTGGACAGGGGTACCTTGTACAGGAAAGCGGCAGATACTCTTTCCCAGGATACCATACACATGTGCTGAATTCGGCAGTTCCAGTACATGCCGGAGAGAGATTTTCAATAGTTATAAGATTCGCTAATCCTTCAGCTTCAGGTCCTCTTGCAGCCGAACAACCTGTAGCCCGTTACAGCAGCAAAGCCCAGGCCAATGCCGGAGAAAGTTATGTGAGCCCTAATGGAGTCACATGGGAAGACATATCAAGCAATTCGGAAGCAAACCTCTGCATTAAAGCTTTCACAACCAGTGCGCTCCTTGAAGCTGACTTTTCTTCAAACGTCACAACAGGAATGTATCCTCTTACAGTCCAGTTCACAGACCTTTCCAGTAATGCCCTTTACTGGAAGTGGGATCTAAACGGAGATGGGAAAATCGACTCAACAGCCCAGAACCCGATATATACCTACGGGTCTTATGGAAATTATGCTGTTTCTCTGACTATCGGTAACAGTAACGGATCTGACACCGAAACTAAAACCGGTTATATAAAAGTGGTCCCCCTTTCAATTAACTCAGCCAACCCCGTGGAGAATGTAACAACCTACAAAGGAGAGAAACAGGAATTCAGTATCAGTACAAACTATGCCTGCGATATAAGCTGGTACCTTAATGGAGAAAGTAAAGGTTCCGAATCCAGCGTCAAGGATAGCTCATACACGGAGACCATCCGCTCTCCAGGCTTTTATAATGTCACAGCAATTGCCAGAACAGGAGACGAAAAAATTGCACGGAGCTGGAACTGGACAGTCCTCGCATGGAATCCCTGGGATAGCTCGGATTCCCAGGAAGGGGAAAATATAAGCACCGAAGAGCTGCAGGAAGCTATCCATATCTATCGCAGTGGCATGCAGATCCCTGAAACCGGAGCAGAACTCACGGACGAGAGGCTTAAAGAACTGATACAGCTCTGGCGGGAAGGCTCAGGAAATTGATGGTTACCGCGATAATAAATGGCAAATATAGAGTGACATGCAGGAAAGTTAATTTTCCCGTACCTTCAAGGATCAACTGTTATTTAACTGATGAAATTTAGACTGAACTTTCAAAGATGTGGGTTGAATGGGCCTCTTGCTAGTAAAAATGTATCGTGCCTAACATTTATAATTGGAAAACTGGTCTTACTAATTATGAAAAAAGATAGTCCATATGTTTGAATGTGATTTACTCTATTATTTTTGGCCTATTGTTAGAGAAAAGGAACCAGCAATCTCTGGATTTATCAGCGATATTAGCAGGGAGTTCAGAGATAAATATAGGACGTACGCACTTGAGGAACAAAATCAATTACGACAAAGACTGTGGATTAAAGTCACGTTTTAGACAGTTGCAGGTCTGATGCTGTTGATTTTTCAGTCCAACTGCGTAAGTCCTAAAATATTTACACTTTATAATGGAATTGGAGTCCAATTGCTCCAGTATCCAGACGATGTCCAGACGCGACCATCAGAACCGATAGCAAAAATATCTATGCCGTCTTTACCCTTCGCCACTGCTGATACCTGGGTGCCTGGTGCAACTTGGAAATTTTCGTCTCCTATGTAACTCCATCCTTTCCATTCCTGTCCTCGCCACCAAGCAGTCCAAACACGGTTATCCTCTCCTACAACAAATATATCAAGGCTGTTTGAGTCACGTGACAAAGCCGCTACCTGTGAGCCGGGTCTGGCTTTACCCTGCTGGATCTGCCACCATCCGTGCCACCAATCGCTAAAACTCGTGTTATAAGCTGCCGAGTAAATCCCCCCATCTGCACCTACTACAAATATATCTAACCAACCGGGAGCTCTACTGACTGCACTGACCGGTGCACCTACTGGAACCTGAAGATCATAGATCTGCCACCAGCCTGCCCATTCCCAATTCGTTTGTGATCCCCATGCTGCTGTCCAAACATGCCCATCTAAACCAGCAACAAAAACGTCCAGATGATCTGGGCCCATTGCTGCAGCCGACACTAATGAGCCAGGGAGACCTTTGCCGCCAGCAACTGGCCACCATCCTCTCCAAACTCCCATTTGATCGATGTTTTCATCCCATGCAGCAGTATAGATATTACCATCGTTTCCCACATGAAACGCATCCAAAAGATTTGGTGCCCTGGAAACTGCTCCTATTTGAGTCCCAATAACACTTTGGCCACCAGCAACAGACCACCAACCTTGCCATGAAGTACCATACCACCCTGCGTGATAAATTTGACCGTCAAACCCCACATTTAATACATCTAATTTATTAGGGCCTCTAGTTACAGCTGTTATTGGTGAATCTCCTGAAGTATTCCCGTTGCAAATTTGCCACCAGCCATGCCAGGCTTCACCTGTTTTATGAGCTGCTGTCTTAACAACACTTGCGTTATCAACCATGAAAATATCAACAATGTCGGGCTGTCGTGAAGCAGCCGTGATAATGTTAGACGTTCCCCAGGATAACTCCCAGTTGAAATTCATCCAATACTTTCCACCGGCGCCTTTCCACCAGGCACTAATTACAGGGCTAACAGGACTCCCGCTGTAAAAACTATTATAAAATCCGATTGTTGTCCCAATAGTTACTGGTTTGAATATGTGACCTGTTGCCCAATTTTTGTACCACTCCCAAACTTGATCAAGAACATAACCAACCAAATATCCCACAGCAGCCCCGATGAGCCCACCAATCAATGTTCCAATACCAGGAATAGCTGTACCGATAGCTGCACCTATTGAGGCACCATAGATTGCCGTTATCGCCTGTATAGCATAATCTTTCACTTTTTGCCATATCTGCTGAACATATTCCCAAAGACCTCCGACATCTTTCTTCGATGGCACAAGTGTAGCAAAGAATTCTCTTGGCCATCCTTTTCCGTTTAAACTTAAATTTGCCAGCTCGGTGGAAAAAGGTCGGTTGGTCCCACTATCATATTTTCCGAGGTTAAAAACTCCAAAAGTAGCTGTATCGCCTAAGGGACCAATGGTCAAGCCTGCTAGATGCATTTCGTCGCTTCCTAAGGAAGTCAAGCCAGTCTCCTCTTCACAGTATACATTGGTCAAAAGTAACTTCAGAGATGATGGACTTTGATGAGGTACAAATCCTCGATCACGGATAATACGACCAGGGTTTTGAGCTTTTAAGGCATGGTTTAGCTCTGATATCGAAATTTTCTTAATAAAGTTAGGATTGATAGCCATGACCTGTGATTCTATGGATCTTGCCGCTTTAAAATCAACTTTAGTCAAAACAGTATTAGAATGTATGGCATCATAGGGTTTTGTTTGTATATCTGCCATAACTTTCTTTATTGTTGCTTTTTGTTCTGCGTCCGGGAGACTCTTAAAATATTTCAAGAACAAATTCTCGAACGCTTTTTGATCTCCCGGAAGCTTATAACTTCTGGGATCTGCTTGATTTGCAATTGCTTTTTTTATACCTAATTTCATCAAATCTGCTATGCTGTCTCCTATTTCGCGCAGTTTCGGGTCCTTTAATTCAGTCACCTGAAAAACTTCATTACTTACTCTAGCCATGTTCCTTTTCTCCCTTCAATTTAGATTGTAATGATGCATAGTTGTGTCCAATTAACTCATTTAATATAGCCTCATGAGAGCAATTTTCATGATAGTTTCTGTCGGTAAGTGCAAGAGCTGCTGCACCAGCTGCTATAACACAGGCAACAGATGATCCATTAGTACTCCGAACAGCATCTGCGTTAACAGGCGCAAATATTTTCCATCCGGGTGCCAATAGATCAAGTCTTGGCCACCTGCTGCAATCAGGAAGAATTTTGCCAGAATAGTCCGCTGCTCCTACTGCGATAGTTTTTGGATGGCAGGCTGGAAAACTTAAGGGCATTGGATGCCAATTGCCAGCCGCTGCAATGAATATTATACCATGTTCATACCCTTTTTCGATTAAGAGTTCTATTTTACTATGTCTTTTATTACACCCAAGAGGTATGGCTATGATATCAACATTCTTGGAAACGAGCCATCTTAATGCTCTTTCTATTGCACTAGGTTTGGCCACTCCATCAAGTCCAATGACATTCGCAATGAGGAGATGCGCTTCTGGTGTAATGCCTCGAATATATTGTTTTCCTTGCCCGATTAGAATGCTTGCCGAATGCGTTCCATGCTCTGTTATTGGGTTTATTTTTGGCACATGTTCAGCAAAATTACGTATTGAAAAGTTGGCTATATCCAGATCGGGAATTTGAGTGTTAACGCTTGATTCAATAAGACCAATATTTATTCCCTCACCTGTTGGATAATTTTCCAGTGAATACTGGAGGAGGGGTGCAGGTTGCTCTTTATTTGGAATTAAAGAGGCAAAGTAACGGATATATGAACAGGCATCTATCATGTGATCCCAATGTTGAATTTATAATGGATTATGATAATTGCGGATTAGATTACAAGATAACTTTAAATGTATCTTACTAGGATTACATACTCAAGTAAAAAAATAAAGAGTACATAAAAAAATGTAAAACCAATTACAGCATCCACTAAATATAAATTCAATCCAATCAATTTATGTTTTAATAGACTGATTTTTTTTGGTTAAACTATAGGATAGTACTTAAAACCTAGATTTATGAACTTTCTAACAGGTATATGGGAAGTCTACGACAAAACTATCGTACTTGGAAGTCGGTTCCTGGATAATAAGTACAAAAAATAAAAAAGTACAAATAATATCTTTTCATTTTTTTAAAATCGGTATGTTGTCATTATATATAATACTTATTCATGCGTCTTCTGTTAAGTGAGAAATCGTGACAAACTGTGTCCATTTCCACAACGTTTGCTAAATATTTTATTAAGTTGTGGACTGGAATAGGGCGTCGATTTCATGTAAACAGGCCAAAATTGAAAGCTGGTTTCTAATGCAAAATCAATAGCGTTCAGGCAAGAAAATTCCTTAACCGATGGTCAATGAATAATATTCTGAAATAGAGGGCTTTCCAGTAAAAAAAATTAGCCCAGATTTAGCTTTTTAGAAAATAGCCTGGACTTAAGAGATAGAAGTTTGTATGTTTGTAGTTAGCGAGGGGTTCAGAATAATGACTCTTCGTCATTCCCTGTGGATAAGACGATTTTCAATTCGAGACCGCATTGGTTTTTATGAAGACATTATGAGGATATCCACACAAAACAACGAAGAGCCTCCTTTTATTTTGTCATATTGCACAAAATGCCTTATTCAGCAATATTGAACTATAAAACTTATTTTGTAGAAAAAGTATCTTAAAGCAATTTATAATCTATTTCATGGATTTTTATGAAATGAATATTCTTAAAGAAGTTTTTGATCGTGCAATAACGCAAAAAGCTCTATTTATAGATCCAAAACATAATTAATAGTTATATATTTATGAAAATTGAAAAGATAAAACTTATTAAATGTCATTTTAATATATATATGTGATATTAATTAAGCTCTTATTATTTAATGTTATATTCAGTGGAATTCCATGGTGAAATTTTAAGTCATTAAATATAATTTTTTGATTAAATAACCAATTTTAGTCCATTATTTTGCATTTAAAGCATTTTCAGCAAATTTAATAAAACCTCTCTGTCATGTTTTTGAACCACAATATCGATATTGTAAGCCGGTTTTTAATTATTTTGGTATTTGTATATAAGGTTAAAAATACTTATTTTTGTCATAAAATTAGCTAACTTAGCTAAATATATTCTAAAATCTTGAGCAGAGATTCTTGAAAGGGCGTCCGAGATAGAGCTAATCAAAGACGAACCCTTGAAAGTTATGGATAATATGTTCGATGATATTGAGCAACAAATATTGGGAGAATATCCCGATCTAGAGCTAATCAAAGGCAAACAAGTGATAGTTACCGATAACATGAAGAGAGTTGCATGGTCTATCATGCCGCGTTGGCTGTTTGACGAAGTGATTCATGAGCTGTTCTCAAAGAATATCTCGGATTTCTTTTGGCCAAACCAGAATGAAATGTTCTTTGTGCCTAACATGCAGGAAGGTAATAATATTCGCAAATATACATCAGTTGGTCTGGCAAGGAAAATCGGAGCCGATCGCATAGCACAGTGTTTTACACTCACGTGCTGGGGTCCCGCATTTGACTTTCAGGCCATAGGAAGGATGATAGATGATATTACTGCTCTAAAACCTAAGACTGAAGAATTGGACGATAGATATGGGCGAAGCCTGCTACGAACCGTTGTCGGCGATCGATATGTAATTACCCATGCTGTAACGATAGAGCCCGCGTTTCCAACAGAGTACATCCGGCAGCTTGGCAGGCTCGGATATGAAGTTCATTATATAGATTCTGAACAGGAACAGCTTGAAGCTTTGAAAACACTTGCAGAGGCTAAAAATGAGGAGGTGTTTAAAGACACCCTCTATTAATTTTATATATTTATTCACAACCCTACGATTTTTAAAAACAACTTATTTCAGTTGAATACCCCGCTAGCTTGCTGGGGAGTGAGCCAGCGCAACTTTAACTCTATATATCTCCTTGATTTGCTTGAAACAGAAAACACAAACTTGAAAAATACAATTATTGGTCACAAATATTTAGCAAAGCCTGGTATAAGATTTCTTTTTGAAGAATACTCTCAAACAAAAAAAAGCAAGGAAAAAATTAATTGTATTGGTTCGCAGGACCTGGAGTTTTTCCAAGAACAGCTGAACAGTTAGTTTTAATTTACCTATACGGAGCCTGTGCAAAATTTTATAATTATTTAAAACAATTTTAAAAGCATGTAAACAATAAGTTCCAGTGTCATAACTTAATTTTGAACCCCTGTAATCGATGTTATATTTGTTATTATTTTTATATGTGTTTTATATTTAATTTATAAAAAATTTGGAAAATACCATGTCTCCTACATTACTATTCAAGAGTTTCACTGAATTAGGAATCCCTGAAATATACACAACGATTTTTATTATTATCTTGATATATTTATTTTTTAAAAATTTAGATAATAAAAGGTAAATCGGCACAAACGTAGGAATGCATCTTTTAAAGAATCTTGAATTATAATTACATAAAATTCACGTAGATTAAGCTTTAATAGACTGATCCTTTTTAAGTTCAAGAAGTAAATGGATTCCGTTATTGAATTGACGGACAACCTGTTTATCTTAAGGGTAGTTCACATGCCGGCATGTATTAGAGTGCAGACATTTATTAGAGTGCATATTCACGTGACAAATGGAAAACCTGTTCGTCGTTTGAGCGAATAAACCTCTACCATGTGGTGCGGATGATATCTCAGCTTAGCCTCTCGAAGTCCACTGACGCCAAGATCGCTTTCCCTATTGATGTATTCCACCTCACTGGCAAGAACCGCTGCAGTTTCGGCATTGATTACCTTGTATATTCCATCATACTCCGGAAGCCCTTTCTCAAAATGAATTATCGCCGTATTACTATCGAGGCGCTCAAAAAGAGAGACGGCACTTACCTGTAAACCGACCCTTATCAAAAGGCCTCGCAAGCGTAAATCGGTCAAGTGCTCGATCGCATAAAAGACAGCCTCTATCTCGTGGGCAAGAATGAAATTATCTTCGCAGTTTTTGCTCTCACACCACCTCACCAGGAACTCCATTATCTCTTTTTGGTTTTCTGGGGTTATCGGCTCGACCGAGTACTGGTAATTCTTCCGAAATTTGTTAATCTGGTTGCGGATCTTAAGATATTTCTTTCCAAGAAGCTCAGCAAGGTCGTGGGCCCTGTACACATACTCAAAATGGTTCAGATCCGGAATAAAAAGAAGGTCAGGATCGATTTTCTTCATCAATTTTGCAGTCTCGGGTTCAATGAGCATAAGGGGCTTATTATTGTCACCCATGTCCAGCGCCAGCCGTATTACTTCCCGCATGAGTTCAGGATCATGGGGACCTACAGGCGGGTGTAAGCGTGTCACCCCTGCGGCAGTGCATACAAGAATTACGTTCCCTCTCACGTATGCATACCTGTAATGCATGAAATGGTTCCAGCAGATTATGCTCGTGAAAGTGTTGTCGCTGTGGTTTTGCGGGTAGAGTGCGTAATGGTTCTCGAAAAAAGCCCGATCTGCAAGCGTGACCGGTTTGAAATCTTTTTTATCAAGCATTTTAAACAAGACTTTTTGGCTTCATACTTATTGCTTCATACTTATTTTTGTTGGATATCTAAGGCTAGCAAAAATTACATACATTAAGAGTTAATTCAAATAAACTTAGTCTATATACAGTTTCATAAATTCAGTTTTATAAACTCAGTTTCATAAAGTCAGTTTCATAAATTCTGTTTCATAAATTCTGTTTCATAAATTCTGTTTCATAAATTCTGTTTCATAAATTCTGTTTCATTAAACCTATGAAATTATCTATATCTATCGATTCAATAAAGGAATCAAAAAATGTCAGTGCGCAAAAAACTTACAAAAGAGGACATAAATCCCGCAGAGGAGGGAGTAAAACCCGGGTTGAAAATCCGCGCCGCAGAAATAGAAGATGTTACCCTGATTCTTAAGTTCGTCAAAGGCATTGCCAGGTTTGAAAACCTTTCCCACCTGGTCACAGCGACAGAAGAATCCCTGGCAGAAGCTATGTTTGGAAAAAGACCCTATGCTGAAGTTTTCTTTGCAGAACTGGACGGGGCTCCAGCCGGATTTACTGTCTTTTTCCACAACTTTTCTACTTTTTTAGGAAAGCCGGGGCTCTATATAGAGGATATATTTGTAAGACCCGAGTTCAGGAGAAAAGGGATTGGAAAAGCAATGTTTCTCCACTGTGTAAAGCTTGCAAAAGAAAGAAATTGCGGAAGAATGGAATGGGCAGTCCTTGACTGGAACCCTGCAAGGGAATTCTATGAATATCTTGGAGGAAGCCCTGCCGCTGGGTGGCAGATCTACCGTATGGACGAGGAAAAATTTGAAAGCGCGCTTGAAAAATAAATTTGAGGTAAAAATTCTCAACAGGACTAAAATCTGCTTTCAGATCACGGTTTTTTCATTGGGACCAGGGCTTTACGTTGTAGCCAGGTCTTTAGGTTGAACTAAGTTTTTAGGTTGAACTAAGTTTTGGAGTTGGATCTAGATCTTCATGACCGATCTAAGTTTTTATGTTATATCTTCCTGTTGAACAAAAGAATGGTGTTCAAGGCGTTCAATTCTCTTTTCAAGGTTATCTATTTGCTGAAAAAGTTTTTTTGAGACTTTTCCTCCCTCGTCCTGCTCAACGCCTGGACTATTTCCTCCGGTTTTCTCGGCAAGTTTTTGGGCAAGCTGCATAAACTTATCCAGTTTCATAACCGGAAACGTTTCGAATTTGCACAGCCCTATGAAAGGAAATACGGAAGCAGCGTATGTTTTTTCATCTTCAGTTTCATAAATTATAAACGTGCGATAGCCAGTAAGGTCAGTCCACTCGTCGATTACTTTTATGCCCTTCGGGTATTCATAATTTGCATAGAATTCCGCAACTTTCAGGGAGTCTTTAGGCTCCCAGGTTATTATATCCATGAGTAACATTTCCTCATACCCCTAATATCAAAACGTGGTTTGAATCCCATTTAATAGAAATCCTGTTCTACTAAACTCGAATCGACTTCAAAAATACATCTGGTAAAGTTAAGTATTGTTTCTCTTCAGATGGGCATATACTTTTAGGAATAAATGTTCAGCAAAACAGATCCGAAAAAGGCTTTTTATTTGTTAGCTAAAGCTCAAGCTGTCTCGAGTTAAAATATAAAGAAATTTTACAATTTTGTACCTGAATTGGACCTTAATAGAGCCTGAACAGAATTTTAATAAATGAAGATCTAAAAAATACCGTGTTTTCTGGATAATGATTCACTTTCTTAAAATCTGAACATAATTTTCGATATACACATCTTTAGGTACTGATCTAATTGCAATGTACAAAAGCACAGGGACAACTATCATATCATCAAGATAACCAATTACAGGTATGAAATCCGGTATTAAATCTATTGGTGATAAAGCATAGCCTATGGCAATCCATAATAGTATTTTTGCAGTTTTGGGAGTTCGAGGATCTACATATATAAGTTTACATAGTTCTATGTACTTTTTTGCATTATTCTTTATTTCTTTTAGTTTCAACATAACTAACATAAATACAGAACTGATTGTTTATAAATAATTATCTGTATTATTTAATATGTATATTCAGTAGTCTGTAAAAACAATACTCTGATCAGTGAATATTGAATAAAAGCGAACAAGTCTAACCTTACGAGTATTTTAAAAGAGGACTCTACAACTTCGAAGCAGGTGCATTCCAGGGAAGACTCTTATTTTGGGATTCAGGAATGTAAGGAATCTTCTTTTAGGAATGTAAGGAATGTAAGGAATCTTCGTCTAAGTCAGTCACTATAGTAATATTATTAGATTTGTCTAAACTGACCTTATAGATAAGAAAGTACAACTTTCGGAGACGAAATTCAGATAAATAGTTAGTTTAAAAATAAATGAGAGCGTTGTAAAAGCAACGACCATTTTCCATACAAGATTAATAATTTTGAGGAAAGTGTCTCCAAAAATTGGAGAAGTTTTTGGAAAGAAAAAAATTTTGCACTGAAATTTTTTTGGTTGCTAACCATAGCTACTTTTACGACTCTATTACTCGATTTTAGTTTAAATGCGCAAGTTATCAAATTTTATTGAGTAACTACTATGTGACTACTAGGTGACTACTATGTAAATATTAGGAGACTGCTAGGGGACTGCTAGGCGAACAATCTTAAATTCATAAACAAATTATACGCTAAAATCAAGCCGCAACAGCTTTTTTACACCAGGAAAAAGTGATTGTATCAAGCACTTTCTATGGCTGTTACAGGGTCAAGCTTTGCAGCTTTCCTTGCAGGGTAAATACCTGAGATTATGTTGATTATGAAAGCGAAGAAAGCAGCATATACGAAGTTGAGAGGTTCGACTTCAAGAGGAAGCGTCTGGAGCCCGAAATACATCTCCTGGGGGACTGCGATTTTATAACTCTGTAGAGTAATGGTTGCAATATAACCCAGAATAGTACCCAAAACCAGCCCAATAGCTCCAAGAATTACAGACTGGAAAAGAAAGACAATCATTATACTTTTTTGAGAGGCTCCCATAGCTTTTAAGATGCCTATTTCTCTGGTTCGCTGGGCAACAATGGTGATAAGTGTGTTTGCAATCCCGAACCCTGCAATCCCGTAAATAAGGAAGTAGAAAACGTTTACGAAAACCTTCTGAGTGTTTAGAAGATTAAGGATTTCTGCATTTGCTTCTATCCAGCTTACTGCGTTAAGCTCGGTTTCCCTTTCAATTGAGCCCGCTATAACGTCAGCCTGATACGGGTCTGCGACCCTGATCCCTATTGTACTTACAACTCCGGGTTCATTGAAAAAATCCTGCACCGAGTCCAGTCTTGCATAGGCTGTTACTTCATCTGCCTCAGTTCCTGTATGTATCAGACCTATAACCTTGAAAGAAGTTGTTTTTGAGCCCGGAAACACTGCATCTACCCGGTCCCCAGGCTGAACTCCAAGATTTTCCGCAAGCTTATCCCCAAGTATTATTCCGTGCCTTGTATGGGTAAGCGATAGAAAGCTCCCTTCTACTATGTCCCTGCTTACTCGCATAACCTTATCTTCAGCCTCAGGTTCAACCCCCTGAAGTGAAATACCTTCTGCATTATCCTTATATTCCAGAGCTGCCTGACCCAGATATTTCGGAGAAACCGCTATAACTCCTTCTTTCTCAAAAATCAGGGCCGAATTGTATTTGTAAAGATGAATGAACCCGTCTTTTTCATCCTGAGGATTGATAACAATATGGGGATTGTTCTCAGTGCTGGACTTTATAAGCTCTCCTTGAAAGCCTGAAAGCATTGCCATCATCACCGTAATTACGGCTACGGCAAGGGCAACTGCAAGTATGGCAAAAAAAGTTTGCCTTCTTCTGGAAAAAACTTGCCTTAATGCGATTTTCAATTCATACATATGAATTAGCTCCTGGAGATGATACATCTTAGGGTTCTTGGTCAGCAGGGAATCTCATAATTTCCAGAATATCCAATCTGTTGAAATAATTTATAACATAATTTAATCTGAACAAGACAGGGAATAATCTTAAATCTGTATTTACTTTGAACTGATAGCCTTCACCGGATCGAGTTTAGCTGCCTGTTGGGCAGGGTAAATCCCGGCAATAAGGTTCAGCAGAAAAACTGCAATAATAATGACCAGAATATCTCCGGTTCGGACTATGATGGGAATAGTTGCCATGCCGCCGTAAAGTTCTGAGGAAGCAGACGGCATTTCGTACTGGCCTAATCCCAGAGATATTGCAACTCCTGTAAGAGTCCCGATAAGTGCACCTAGCAGACCCAGAATGCCGCTTTGAAGTACAAAAATTGTCCTGATACTGGAAACTGTAGCTCCCATAGCTCTAAGCATGCCAATCTGGTTTGTAGCGCCGATAACTGAAAGATTCAGAGCGCTAACCACCCCAAAAGAAGCAATAACTACAATCAGACCAAGGACCACATTGTTGGAAGTGCTCTCAATGGCAATCGTCCTGAGGATTTCAGGATTGGTTTCGGTCCAGCCTTTTGCCTTATAACCGGTCTTTTCTATCTTAGCAGCAATTTCCCTGTCCCTGTTAAAATCTTCAAGTCTGACAGAAAGACCGTTAATCACATCCGGAACATCGTAGAAATTCTGGGCGGTATCCAGAGATGTATAAGTAAGGGACTCATCCAGAGGCGAGCCAGTATTGAAGATCCCAACTACTCTCAGGGACAGAGGGTTTGCATTGGGAAAAGATACATCAACCGAGTCTCCGGGATTAACCTCAAGCTTATCTGCCAGTTTCGAGCCGATTACCACTGTATTTCTGGAATATTCAAGCTCCCTGAAATCCCCTTTAACCATATCAGCTTCAATAGCGCTGATATTGTTTTCCTGTAGAGGGAGAACGCCTTTCAGCTCGGCATTAAAGGAATTTGTCTTGAACCTGAAGGAAGCTTTTCCCGTAAGAAAAGGAGAAACTGCCGAAACGCCCTGGATTTTGTCGATATCGTCAATAAGGTTTCTGTAAAGGTAAATATAGTCTTCACCTTCTTGCGGAGATACCGAGACATGAGGAAGCTTATTTACCGTAGTACTATAGAGTTCGCCAGTGAAACCAACCATAAGAGCCTGGGAAACGGTTAGTACCATCACAGCAAGAGCTATAGCTACAACTGAAAGAATTGTCTGGAATTTTCTTGCCCGAATCTGCCTGAGCGCGATAAAGAGTTCATAACGCATGGGACTCACAGCCTTTAATCTGGTTTCAAATTTTATTCCTGAAAAAGATAAAAACCGTTGCAAGCCCTGAAACTAATGCTGCTGCAGAAAAACCTGGGAGTCCATTATCATCTGAAGTCTCGTTTTCTGAAGTAGTATTATTTACCAGACTAACACTGGAACTCTGGGATAGATCGGATTCGATGACTGTTTCCCTGTGCTCAGTAACGTCACCGTCGTTTCCCAGAAGCTCGATCTCAAGCCTGTAGATCCCTTCAGGAAGCCTATGGCTCCAGGCCACTTCAACTGTTTCGTCATCGTTATTCAGCAACACTGGAACCTTTTGCTGGACAGATTCAACAAGACTGGAGTTCCCTTTTTCAGAATTTGCTTTCAGTTTGTATACAGAAAAAACCAGTTTTCCTTCAAAAGGCACCTGAGAACGCCCATAAACAGTTGCACTTGCTCCGGTTTCATCTTTGTAGATATCGGTAATCTCTGCATCATCTCTGGCAGTAAATCGCTCGGCTGAGCTTATAACCTCCTTATCAGGAGAATAAACCTGAATCTTTACTCTTCCAGCATACTCTTTATTGTTTTCAAGAAGTGTACCCCAGGGAGCGGAAAAAATATCCGGAACGCTGGTAAGTGATAATTTGTCAGCTTTTGTTGCATAAACGACATCAAAACCATCTACAAGCATATATTCGATATCAAAAAGTGAGGCTTCTTTTGGAGAGAGTGCAACACTAATTCCCTGGGAGTTAGCAACCAGGTCATTGACCTGAAGCCTTGACGCAGAATTGGTGCCGTAAGCAAAATTATATTCAGACTCTGAAAGAGCCTTGTTTCCTTCAAGAAGCCTGGCCTTTATTTTATAAGCTCCGCGTTCGGAACTTCCTGCATTCCAGAAACCAACCTTTATTACCTGTTTATTTGCAGGAATGCTATCTATTGAAAATACCTGTCTGTCAAGTGTTTTCTCATTTGTTCCCATGGGTCTGACAAGAAGCACCTCAAGATTCAAGTTGTCTTCTGGCTTGTCCGAGTAGAGGGTTACATCAAAGGACTCAAGATCGCTATAAAGGTCGGCTATGTGGGTTGTACTCGTTTCTTCAGTGTGAGAATTCTCGGATGCAGAGGCCGGAAAAACGGATATAAGGTAAAAAGTAAGTAAGAAAAGTGCAGCTTTCATTGTCTTTTACCCCGGTTCTGTGATAACAATTATTAAAATATATTTTTATAAAAATCGTTTAACTGCGTTTCAACTAGAGACATTGAATTATTTCTGGACTTTGTATAAAATTCTATTAATCTTTTATGCATACAACTTATTAATAAAGATTTTTGAACATTGTTCACTTATAGCATTACTGCATACAACTTATTAATACCAATTTTTGAACGTCGTTCACTTATGAATTAATGCATACAATTTATTTATAGAAGTTTTGAATATTGTTCACTTAGGAGATATCCGATGCAGGACAAAAAAACTGTTCAAGAAGATCGAAATAGCACAAAACGGGATAAAAAAGCAAAAATCATCTCCATCCAGGATGCCATGTGCATGCTGATTGAAACAAAAGGTTATGAAAACGTGACTATCCGGGACATAACTGAGGCTGCCGGTGTGAGTATAGGACTGATCTATAAGTATTTCCCGGAAGGCAAGTCTGACATCCTTAAGGAGATCAGTTATAGATACATGGATAAGTTATTAAGGATAAAACAGCCAGAAACTATTGATTTTAATGATTTCCCGGGTTACATGAGGGATGTTATAAAAAATATGCAGCAATTCTACAAAGATAACAGTCCTTTGATAAAAGCGTTGACCATGGCCACACTGAGCGATAGTGAAATCGTGGACGAAATCAAAAAGATGGATGTCAAAGACTACAAAGCCGCTTCCGAATTTTTTTGCAGTTTCAGTGGCGTTGAGATAAGTGATAAAGATCCTCTGGAAGTTTTTGTGTACTGGGGGATCACGGTAAAAAGCATTCTCCTCTTCAGTATGATCTACCTCTACAGCACACCTCTCATAAACGAGGAAAACCTGACTGATCTGATGGTTGACCTATCTTTGAAGATCTGGGGTTATCAAAAGGAAGCGTGAGTTTATTCCAGGTACACATCAACCAGAGTCGACAGTGGAAATGTGTGACAGTGGAAATGCGTGACAGTGAAAATGTTTGACAGTACAAGTGTGTGACAGTCTAGATGAGCGACAGTGCAAACATCACAAAAAGTATCAGACAACTTCATGGATCAGTTTTTTGTTAACATCCTACATTTTTGATGATAAATATCTTTTTATGATATAAAATAACATATGTTATATAACAAAGAATATTCTGAGAAAGATCTGTATGCCACCCAAAACAAAATTTGACAGAGAAGCTATTGTAGAGGCCGGTTTTGCCATCGCAAAAGAAGAAGGCTTTGCCGGCATCACCGCTCGCAGCGTAGCAAAACGTCTTCATAGCTCTGTTGCGCCGATCTATATCAATTTCGAAACAATTGAGGATTTGATTAAAGCTGTGATCGAGCGTGTTTTTGCCCTTTCGGATGAATTGCTGAAAAAACAAGAAGGTTCGGACCTTTTCGAAAATATAGGGAAAGCCAGTTTGGTGTTTGCGCGAGAGTACCCAGTCTTGTTTCGTGAACTGGTAATGCAGAAAAATCCATACGTGGCCTCGTACGAAACCTTTCAGGATACTATGGTTGAAGCACTGGCTGAAGACGAAAACCTGCGTGGTTTGACATATGATGAACGCAAGCGCCTGCTTTTAAAAATGAGGATATTTCAAACGGGGATCTCAGTCATGACCGCAACAGGTAATCTGCCGTCCTGGCTTGATAACCAGGCTGCTGAGGCGCTGCTTCTGGAAATGGGTGAGGATCTCCTGCGTATTCAACAAATAAAACAAAAGGAGAAGGGAGAATGAAAAAATAATTATTATAGGGTGGGGGAATCGCCGGATTGAGTGCAGGCATCTTATCCCTGAAAAATGGTTTTGAAAGTATTTTTCTTTCAACATCTAAACTACGTGATCTTCCTCTGAAAGTAATGAATGCGATACAACTCGCTAGAAATTAAATAAGGATAATGAGATTAGAAACTGGAAAGTCCGTAATTTTAGTGGAGATTGTTGAAAATCTTCAAAAAACAGGGTTCCAGAGTAAGAGAAATAGAAGTTGAAGAATAAGAAACTGAATAAAAATAGTTTTAAGATTCGGATGGGATGGATAAAACGGAAACATAAGCCCCACTTTCCGCAGTAAATTTTCGCATATTCACATTTTTTCCTGTTATCGATTTTCAATAAAACGTAGATTTATCGGACTTTTATGCAGGAAGTAAAGCAGCTATATGGTGTATCAAAGAGACCAAAAAACGATATCAGTCAATTTTCACCAAGTTACATTAAAAGTCCAAATTAATTTGATTTGTTTCAAAAACGTTATCAGGAAAAATATTGATTTTTTAAAAAATACTGCGGAATGTGGGATAAGCAGAAAAACGAAGTTAATATGACAATGTACTATTAATTAAAGGCGCTAAATTACCTGAAACAAAATCCTGAAGTCGATTCATTATAGACAAAAGACCAAAAATAGCCCTCTAAGACTTTACTAGATAAAGCCATTATTTATCAGTAGCATTTTGTTATGCTTTAATGTCATTGGTCTAAAGTTATTATTACATTTCCCTTTTTATGTCCTTTTTCAACATAGATGTGCGCCTCGGCAATGTATTCCAGAGGGTAGCGCTTATCTATGACCAATTTTATCTTTCCGGCCTCAGCAAGCTCTTTGAGGAAGATAAGGTCTCTAGCTTTTTTGCTTGATGGCCTCAAACCTGTGGCCGCAAATATTGCCTTTTTCCGACTAAACTTCGATGTCCATAACATCTGAAGCATAACTCCCGGTGAAGGAAAAGTGGTAAGATAGATTCCATTTTGATTTAGCGAATTTTTACAACGTGAAAATGAGCTCTTTGCTACAACGTCAAAAATGATATCATAAGTTTGACCGGTTTTAGTAAAATCCTCTCTGGTGTAGTCGATTACCTTCTCGGCACCAAGAGATTTGACCAGTTCCACATTTTGAGTACTGCATACCCCGGTTACTTCCGCCCCATAGTACTTAGCAAGCTGTACCGCAAAAGTACCTATCGCCCCGGAAGCGCCATTGATAAGGATTTTTTGTCCTTTCTGAATGTTTGCCTTGTCTCTAAGGAAAGGCAATGCTGTTAATCCTGCATAACAAACAGCTGCGGCTTCCCCATAGCTCAAATTGGCCGGTTTTAATGCCAGTACCTCTCCTTCGGGCAGACATTTGTACTCGGCATGAGCGCCAAAAGTTACACCGCATGATCCAAAAACCTGGTCGCCCTTTTTGAATAATTTAACGTCTTTGCCTACTGCCTCAATTTCTCCGGCTATCTCATCTCCTGGTACAAATTTGGGTTTTTGAAGACCGGAGAAAAATCTCGAAATAAATGGCTCACCTTTTCGAAAGGCGCAGTCCGCAGGTGTTACCAATGCCGCATATACTCGTATCAGTACTTCATTGTCCCTGGGAGTAGGTTTTTCTATCTCTTTGAGTTGAAGAACATCCGGTGATCCGTATTTCGTGCATACGATTGCTTTCATGAGTATATACTCCTTTTTTAATATGACAATGTAATTTACATGCTTCCGTTATTTATTCCTTAACTTATCTAATACCTCAGAGCCCGGGGAATCACCAGTCAGGTAAATAATAATCTGAAAGATTATCAGGATTACAGCAAGAATGACATAACAAGTTGTCGTATTCTCAATAATCTATACTGGCAAAAACCGCAGCTAAAACTACTATAGTTACCATCCAACCCTCTAAGCTGCTGGGACGATACCCCCATCCAAGAATTCTCTTGGTAAACCATGCTTTTTTAGTAATTCTTGTCATATTTCACATATTCGTTTGCGATTTACTTCTTTAAGTTTTTTTGTGTTCAGTTGCTATTTTATAACATTTTTCTCCTTACTGAACTGTAATTTTTCCATCTACAAGCCTGATAATTTTATCAGCTTTTGAAGCCAGGCTTTCGCTATGAGTAACTACAATAAATGTCTGATTATACTCCCTGTTTAGCTGTCTGAGCAGGTCATAGATCATGTCGCCCGTTTTTGTATCAAGGTTGCCTGTAGGTTCATCCCCGAGCACGATTGCAGGGAAACAGCTCAATGCTCTTGCTATTGCAACCCTCTGGTTCTGCCCTCCTGAAAGTTCATTAGGTTTGTGATCCATTCTCTCTTCAAGCCCGACTTCTTTCAGAAGTTTTTCGGCAATTTCCTTTGCTTCTTTCCTCTTTTTCCCAGAAATCAAAAGTGGCATCATTACGTTTTCCAGGGCTGTGAAATCCGGGAGCAGGTGATGATACTGGAAAACAAAACCAAGTGTCCTGTTCCTTATCTCAGAACGTTCTTTATCCGACATTTTTGTTACATCGTTTCTGTCTATCAGGAGGGTACCCGAACTAGGGGTGTCCAGCAGGCCTATCAGGTGCATGAGTGTACTTTTGCCTGAACCCGATGGTCCGACAATTGCAACGAATTCTCCTCTCTCAATTTTCAGGTTCATATTATCAAGGGCATTAAACTCCACTCCGTTTTTATAGGTCTTTGTCAGGTCTTTAAGCTCGATAATTGGGCTTTCTTCTGTCATACTTATTCATCTCCTCACTTAAATTATAATGATTTAGGCAGTAAGTGTTTAATCTGCTGTGTCTGCTATTTTCCAGTTCAACTGAGTGAGTTTTACAAAATTTAAGTCAATATACAAAATTTCGGGATAAAACACAACGAAATTACAGGCTAAAGTCAAATATTACAGTTTATTTCACTCTTATTACAGTTTATTTCACTCTTATTACAGTTTACCACCACTATTACAGTTTATTTCACCCATGTGAAATGCGGGTAATGTATATTCAGGCACTTTCAATGGCTTTTACAGGGTCAAGTTTTGCAGCCTTCCGCGCAGGATAGATTCCTGAGAAAATGTTGACAATAAAAGCAAAGAGAGCCGCATACACGAAATTGAGCGGTTCAATTTCAATCGGAAGGGTCTGAAGCCCGAAATACGTCTCCGGAGGGACTTCTATTTCATAGTTCTGGAGTGCAATTATCGAAATATAACCGAGAATGGTGCCGAACACCATGCCTATTGCTCCAAGGATCGTGGATTGGAAAAGAAAGATGACCATAATGCTCTTTCTCGAAGTCCCCATGGCTTTCAGGATACCTATTTCCCTGGTTCTCTGAGTAACGACGGTGATCAAGGTGTTTGCAATTCCAAAGCCTGCAATTACGTAAATTAGAAAATAGAAAATACTTACAGAGACCTTCTGGATATCTAAGAAGCTCAGGATTTCAGAGTTTGCTTCGCTCCAGCTTACAGCATCAAGTCCGGTTTCTCCCTCAATCGAAGATGCAATGGCGTCTGCCTGGTAAGGGTCTGCTACTCTGATTCCTATGTTGCTTACAACTCCCGGCTCTTTGAAAAAATCCTGAGCCGAATCGAGCCTTGCATAGGCTGTTACCTCGTCTGCTGAAGTTCCGGTATGAACAAGACCTATGACTTTGAAAGAGGTTGTTTGCGAGCCCGGTAAAACAGCATCAACCCGGTCCCCCACATTGACCTCCAGTTTTTTTGCAAGTTGGTCCCCGAGCAGAATCCCATATCTTGTATGAACAAGGGTCTTGATATCACCTTCAACAAGATCCTCACTTACCTTCATAACACTCTCTTCAGCCATTGGGTCAACTCCCTGAAGAGAAACACCTTCGGCATTGTCCCTGTATTTAAGCGCCACCTGGCCAATATATTTTGGGGACGCAGCTATAACCCCCTCCTTTTCGGAGATCAGGGCCGAGTTGTATTTGTAGAGGTGAATAAACTCCTCTTTTTCCTCCTGAGGATTGATAACAATATGTGGGTTGTCCTCAATACTGGACTTTATAAGCTCTCCTTGAAAGCCAGAAAGCAATGCCATCATTACTGTGATTACGGCAACTGCAAGAGCAACGGCAAGTATAGAAAAAAGGGCCTGCTTTTTTCTGGATAATACCTGCCTCAAAGCGATTTTCAATTCATACATCTGAATAAACTCCTGGATATGGATATGTATCAGAGTTTTTGGACAATGGATCTTTTATGACTCTATAAATATTAAATTAGATTAGATTTTTAGCCAGCTGGATACTTACATTTTTACTTTTACAATTAATTATGAAACTGACTGTGAAATTGTAACTGACTGTGAAATTGTAACTGACTGTGAAATTGTAACTGACTGTGAAATTGTATTACACTGCACTCACTTTGAAGTTATAGCCTTTATAGGGTCCACCTTCGCCGCATGCCGCGCAGGATAAACTCCTGTAATCAGGTTAAGCATAAAAACGGCAAAAATGATGAACAAAGTATCCAGAAGGTGCACGGCAACGGGGATAAAGGAAACACTTCCGTAAACATCGGATGGATCCGGCTGGATCTCATACTGTCCTATTGCCAGGGCTATAAGGACTCCTGCAAAGGTACCGAATAGAGCACCCAGAAGACCGAGAATCCCGCTCTGGAGGATGAAAATCCTCTGGATGCCTGAAACCGGTACACCCATAGCGCGAAGCATACCTATCTGACTCGTTGCACTGATAACCGAAAGATTCAGTGTACTGACCACGCCAAAGGAGGCTATGACAATAACAAGCCCGTATATGATATTGTCTGTAGTGCTTTCGATAGCAATGGTTCGGAGGATTGCAGAGTATGTCTCTGTCCAGCCCTCTGCATTATAACCAAGTTTTTTGATCTCGTTTGCGACTTCCCTATCCCTGTTAAAATCACTGAGACGGACAGAAACCCCATTAACCACGTTCGAGACATCATAAAATTGCTGGGCAGTATCCAGGGAAATATATGCCAGGGACTCGTCAAGAGAAGATCCGGTATGAAAGATCCCCGCAACTCTGAGAGAGAGAGGATTTGCATTCGGAAAAGACACATCTACGAAGTCCCCCAGATTAACCTCAAGTTTTTCTGCCAGCTTTGAACCTATAACCACCGTATTTCTTGAATACTCCAGTTCCTGGAAACTGCCCTCAACCATATCGTCTTCGATAGAGCTAATTTCATTTTCCTGTGAAGGGATCACACCTCTAAGCTCAGAATTAAGGGAATTGTCCTTGAATTTCAAAGAAGCCTGCCCTGTAAGGAAAGGAGAAACTGCAGTAACTCCTTCAATTGAGCCAACATTTTCTATCAGAGTATCGTAGAGATAGATGTAATCCTCGCCTTCTTCTGGAGAGACCAGGACCTGAGGAATTTTGTCCACCGACGTGTTATAAAACTCCTCTGTAACACCCACCATAATAGAATGAGAAACTGTAAGTATCATTACAGCGAGAGCTATTGCTCCTACCGAAAGCAGGGTCTGGAATTTTCTTGCCCTGATCTGTCTGAGAGCAATTATAAGTTCATAACTCATGGGATTCACGGCCTTTTAGATTTTTTATTATGGTTTTTAAAAAAGGCAAAAACCATAGCAATCCCCGCAGTTCCTGCAATAACAGAAGAGCCGGTAATACCGTTACCATCATCTTCTTCTGAGGTTTCATTTCCTGTGTCAGGGACTGTCTCACTCTCATTCACAGGAGATAGATCAGACTCAATAATGGTTTCCCTGCGTTCTATAACATCTCCGTCGTTACCGATAAGTTCAATCTCAAGCCTGTAAACTCCTTCTGTGAGCCTTTCTTTCCAGGCGACCTCAACGGTCTCATCGTCATCGGTCAAAAGAACCGGGACTCTCTCACGGACGGATTCAACAAACATCGAACTGTCGCGTCCTGAAGTTTCCTTTGCTTCATATACGGAAAAAACCAG
Organism: Methanosarcina sp. DH1; assembly: GCF_020804205.1. Lineage (NCBI taxonomy): Archaea > Methanobacteriati > Methanobacteriota > Methanomicrobia > Methanosarcinales > Methanosarcinaceae > Methanosarcina > Methanosarcina sp. DH1. Next base: position 77,097 of record NZ_WJBJ01000016.1, read on the forward strand.
ACTTCCTTCAAAAGGCACCTGGGAACGCCCTAAAACAGTTGCACTTGCTCCGGTCTCGTCTTCGTAGATGTCAGTAATCTCGGCATCGTCTCTGACAGTGAAACGCTCTGTTGAAACTATAAATCCCTGGTCTGGGGAGTAAACATGGACCTTTACTCTTCCGGCATATTCATTATTATTCTCAAGAAGAGTACCCCAGGATGCAGAAAAGGCTTCAGGAACACTTGTCAAGGATACTTTTTCGGTTTTTGTTTCATAGATTACGTCGTGCCCGTTTACAAGCATATATTCGATATCAAAAAGTGAAGCCTGATTTGGAGAGAGCACAACAGAGATTCCTTCGGAGTTAGGGACAAGATCATCTACCTGAAGTCTGGAAGCTGAGTTGCTGCCGTAAACAAATTCATACTTAGATTCTGAGAGTACCTGTCCCTGTTCCATAAGCCTTGCTCTCAGAGTATAAGCTCCACGTTTGGGATTCCTTACATCCCAGAAGCCAACTTTCGTAACTCTTGTATTCGCAGGAAAGCTACCAGTTAAAAATTTCTGTGTAGCAATGACTTCTTCACTCCCTCTTCCCGGCCTGATAAGGGATGTCTCAAGGGTCAGGTTCTTTTCCGGCTGGGTTGAGTAGATTGTTACATCAAAGGACTCGAGATCGCTGTAGAGTTCGGCTATGTGGGCTGGACCTGTTCCCTCGATCTGTGTGTTATTTGCTGCAGAGACCTGGAAGGCCGATAAGAGAAGCAAAGCAAGTACGATAAGTATTGATTTCATAATTTTACCCCGATTCGATAACAAAACATTGTTTTAATCTGAAAGACTTTTTACTATTTTTTGAGCTACACAGAAGTTCACTAAGATTCCATGAATACAGCTTATTATCTTCAGTTAATGATTCAATCATACATCCTGAATGGTTTCATGCTAAGTAACGTATGGATATTTTGCATTGCCAGTTCACGAAACAAGACCGGACACTCCCGTGCAAACACTGAACTGTTTTCCCTATATGTTCGAAAAGGTCCAATACGTCTTGTTTTTTCATCATTTTTTTTAGATGACGTATCGAATCCTGTAATATAACATACGTTATCTAACAATTGTTATTTATCGTATATATAAATTTGCTTATAATTAATGAACAATATTCACTTAGGATATTTCATATACCTACTAAAAAATGTGTTCAGAACAAAAAGACAAGCGTCAAACGGACAATAAGGCGAAATTCATGACTTCTCAGTTCTGAAAACACATGGAAACTGTTATAAATCCCCAAAAAGATAGCAGTCATATGGATCATGATGAAGACCGCAAAATTGGTGAAGATGAATTATCCCTTTCCGAGTTTCTCGTGCCGGATACTCCGGAGATAAAGGAACTAAAAAGCATTTACACGAATGAATACGAGTACAGCGAATATCTGAGTGAAATCGAGTTTTCAATTGCCGAATACTACCACAACGAAAACCGGAAAGTAACGGACAAAGATTTCATAAAGGCATTGAAGAATATCAAGCTAAACCGCAACAAGCCAATTAGTTTTTTTGAAAGACCTCTTGAAAAGAAAATTGCAGATAGCCTGGTTGAACCTCTTGAGGAAAGCCCACTTACTGACCATGAATTTACCCTTGTCCTTGACTACGTTTTGTGGGTCATTGACAACAGGTCCTGGCTAAAGGACAAACAGGCCTATATAAAGTGGATTACGTATGTGCTTGGCTTTTTTTCTGAGGATGAAGAGAAAAAATACGAAAGTCAATTCAAAAAATTTGCAAGTAAAATGGGCGTATCCGGAGCTCAGGTTGATATGCTCCTCATGAAAAGAGAAATGACCGATGATTTCTTTGATGAGGAAGATCTTTTTGAAGATGAAAGCTTATTGGAAGTACTGGGGCCAGACGAAATTTTTGAAAATGACAGGATGGCAGAAGATCTTGAAACCGGTTTCTTTTTAATGGACGACAATGAGAAATTTGATTTCTTACTGGAAAATGGCCCGGATTATGTTAACCTTGTTCAATCCTATGTCCTGGAACTTATGGAAAAGGATGATTTTGAAAAAATACAGGACTTTTACCAAAAATTCAATGAAAAATATGAAAACTTTTTCCCTCTGCATTTTATTATGGGGACCGTCTACATTGAAAATGATCCGACCCTTGCAAAGTTCTATTTTGAGGAAACTTTGAAAGCTGTTGAAAATTACGGCGACCTTCCAAAAAGTTATAAATATGAAATAAAACAGAACCTTGACTCTCTTATAAAATACATTGAAGAACCCGCTGAGAAACCAGAGGAAAAAGCCCTTTCAAGCAAAAAAGGTAAAAGGAAAGGGGTATCAAGAAAAAAAGCTTCAAATGAGGAAGATGAAATCAAATGGCTCTAATGTCTTTATTTTGAATCCTGTCCTGTATGTCACGCTCCACGCAGGAAAGCGGCATTTCCGAAGAAGACGTCTTCGAAATCTAATTTTTTCTACTAAAACCTTGGTAAATGTTTAGTTATCCTTGTTAATCGATGCAGGAATCTTAACATCCTTTTCTTTCCCCCATTTCTTATTTTAATTCTCTTCTCTTGGCTTTCTTTTATTAAGAAGGACGCCCAGCAGGCTGGCTTCGAATGCAACATCGATGCTTTCTGGCAAGAAAACTCCATAACCGATGACCGATGTGAAGAAAAGGAATACACCTCCTATAAACAATATGATGAAAATAAAATCGCCATTACTACGTTCAACAAAGTATGAAAAAGCTGGAAAAAGCTGAAAAAAGCTGAAAAAATATTGCTCGTATTAAATGTAGATATGGCACCTGAAGATGTTTTTCTCAGATACAAAAAGATACAGTCAAAAAACATTATGACACATATAAATTGAAAGAGAAAGAGAAAAATAGAAATTTCATTTTAAAGGAGGTACCAATCAGCGTCATCAACTGATAGATCTTCTTTAAGTCCTACTTTTCTCTTTGGGAGCTTAAGAGCATCTGTAATTGCGTCTGAAAAATCCTGAAGATATTCTCTAGTTGAGAGGCTGTTATAGATAAAAGGCTTATCTGGCTGGAGCATAGTCTGGATAGTTGATTCTCTTGGCACGATGTCAACTTCTATGTCAACCATTTCTACGGCTTTTTCCATTGCAGTCCGAAAGTCTCCGATACAGTAAGCTATTCTGTGTTTGTAATTCTCCCTTGTCTTTTCAAGATAAGCGGCAAGTCTTTCGCTTTCCATTTTTATAAAATCTCTTTTGATTTTCGTCACGTTACATTTGCCCATCATAAATGTGTAATGCATGAAAGGGTACTGCGTATCAAGTTCCCTGGGGGTAATTCCACAGGTTCCGAAGGTTACTATATGCACATCCTCAGGTTTTGCAATCCCAAAGATTATTCGATCGAATTTTTTGTGAGAGGGACTTTCGTGATAGGGTTTCCTTTTGGCACAGGGAACAAAAATACATAGTTCCCTATACGGAGCTTCATATTCGTTCAGGACCCATTCGTTAGCCCTTATCATATCCGGGTGATAAATTACCCTATCAGTGTCAAGAGGTTCTTTAGAACGCTCATCTTCAGGAATAATGGGTTTCATAAACGTCAAGCTAATTGAGCCTGGAAATTATATATATAGTTAACTAACTTTGGCAGTTTCAGGGTTTTATGAGCTTTGGAAATGTCTCAAAAATTGAATTGGATGTGAGTATAGTAATCAGAAGTAATGAATAATAAACAGAAGTTGTCATCGATACTTGAAAATGAGCAAAGGTTGTAAAAAATACACAAATATTATTAAAAATAAGTAAATGTGAGCAAATGCGCAAAAAAACACAAAGTTCTATCGAACTTTAAGCAATAAAGCAGATAATGAAGAACAGGTTAATAAAGAGACCCGAGTAAAAAAGATTTGATGAAAATTTTGAAAAGTGACTGTAGATCACTTTCTGAGTTTATTGCTTTAACCCGTCAACAAAGTCTTCCATTCTATCTAACGCTTTTCTAATGTCATTTATGGATGCGGCATAGGAGCAGCGCAGGAAGCCTTCACCAGCCTCACCAAAAACGTCTCCTGGAATTGTCACAACTTTCTTTTCGTCCAGAAGGCGCTCTGCGAATGTTGAGGAAGAGAGCCCGGTGTTTCCTACATAAGGGAAGGCGTAAAATGCCCCTTTAGGGTTGCAGCATTCAAGCCCTATCCTGTTAAATCCTCTGACAATAAAATGCCTGCGTCGGTCATATTCTCGGATCATCCGCCCCATTTCATCTTTACCGTGACGGAGTGCTTCAATTGCTCCAATTTGAGCCGTTATAGGAGCACAGAGCATGGAGTACTGATGGATCATCATCATTGAATGGATAATCTCTGGAGAACCCATTGCAAAACCAAGCCTTAGCCCTGTCATTGCATAAGCCTTGGAAAACCCATTAAGCATCACAGTCCGCTCTTTCATGCCATCAAGGGAAGATAACGGAACATGCTTGCCTTCATAGGTAAGGCACTCGTAAACTTCGTCCGAGATAACAAACAGATCATTCTCCACAACAAGGTCGGCAATATCCTCGAGGCCTTCCTGTGTCATGATCGCTCCTGTAGGGTTGCTAGGGAAGTTGAGAATTATTGCTTTTGTCTTGTCCGTGATTGCAGGTTTGAGGGCTTCTGCAGTCAGGCTAAACTCATCATCCCTGTGGGTGGAAACGATAACCGGCTTACCTCCTGCAAGAACAACAGAAGGTACATATGCCACATAGGAGGGCTGGACGATAATAACTTCATCGCCAGGGTTGACCACTGTCCTTACTGCTATATCCAGAGCTTCACTCACACCTGTGGTGATGAGTATCTCGGATGAAGGGTCATAATCCAGACCATAACGCCTGTAATAAGTTCTGGCAAGTTCGTCCCTGAGCTCAGGAAGCCCGTAGTTTGAGGTATATGAAGTTTGCCCTTTTTCCAGAGAATGAATACACATCTCACGGATATGCCACGGAGTAATGAAGTCAGGCTCTCCTACACCAAGGGAGATTACATCCTCAAGTCCGGAAACCAGATCAAAAAAACGGCGTATTCCCGACGGAGGAATTTCTTTCACAACGTCGGCAACAAACTTAGAAGAATCACATGAAGGTCTCAAGCAAAACACCCTTTAAAAAGTATATATGTATTATGAAACATAAAATCGGATAGGGATATCAGGTTCTGAACCGGCTCGTATCAGGATGATACTGGTAGCCTTTGAATCGTTTCAGGTTCATGAAGAATGACCCCATCTTCTTTATACGTTTTCAGTACGAAGTGGGTTGAAGTGCTCTGTACCTGATCAAGGGTTGCAATTTTCTCTGCTACGAAAAAGGCCACGTCCTTCATCGATTTTCCCCGGACAGTAAGGGATATGTCGTAGTTTCCAGATAGAAGCCTGACTGACCTGACTTCCGGAAACTTGTAGATTCTTTCTGCAATTGCCTGATAGCCCTGATTGCGCTCGAGAGTAACCTTCAGCTCAATAACGGCATAAACGTAGTTCTCCCCGACCAGATCCCAATCAACTATGGTTTTGTAGTGCCGGATAACTCCCGTGTCTTCAAGTTTTGCAATTGCCTGGGAAACCTCCTCTGCAGACATATCTGTAAGGGATGCTATTTCCTCTGGACTCGCTCGTGCATCATTCTCAAGAATTTCCAGTATATGTCGAATCTTTTCATTCATGTTGGTCACCGGCACAAAATTATGGGAATTTGACAAATAATCCTTGTCTCGGGGATAAATCATATTTTATTTATTCAATTAATACAGCATTTACAACTCCGTCTTGCCCTGGTCTGCTTGTAACTTTAGCAGTTCCAAGAGGAGTCCTTATTACTGAACCTTTTGTCAGAATGTTACGCCTGATATAGTGTTTGTTTGCAACGTTATCGATAACTGTCTCAATGGGAGCAGAAGTGGTTTTTCCGTCTTTGGGATTGGTTATGTTTGCAATATCGCACTGAAGAAGTCTTACCTTCCTGTTGCCTCCCATAGTGTGAACGTTTTTCCTCTTTATTTCACTTATACGAGTTTCTGCAGACTCACGGCCCATTTCAAACTTGCGCTTTCCGCGGGCAGCAATAACTTTCCCACCAGTCACTTTTCTTCTGGAGCTACCTTGCCATCTCATATTAAAACCTCATTGTGTATTGAAATTGTGATCAATGCTTATCTTTAATGATTATTTATGTATTTTGCTATTGTAATTCTGTACTTTCCGATTGTAAATATACTGTAATCCTGATTATCCTGGTCTGGTGATCGTGTCAGGTATAAGTATAATTATCGCTTATGCTCTGATTATATATTAATTTATTAGCAGGAGTACCTAACTAGCATATTTGCTATGGACTAATCAATACAAATAGAATCGTATAAGAACTTTGCGATCAGCTAGCCAGAATCAAACTCAATTTTACACCCTGCCTGTATCCTTAAAAGGATATTAGATTTAGAGAGTTGTAAATAAAAATATGATAGTAAGTTCACAAGTGCAGGCGAAGAAAAAAGGCATATGCTAAAAATTATATAAAAATAAGGTGAATGAATCTGGTAAATAAATCTAAAGTGAATGAATCTGGTAAATAAATCTAAAGTGAATGAATCCAAGGTGAATGAATCCAAGGTGAATGAATCCAAGGTGAATGAATCTGTTTGCAGGTTAAAGTTAAAATATTAATGTTCTATTTAAATTTTAATGCTGAAAAAGGACCCGACGTTCCAGGAAATAACGAGGAGAGATACCAATGGTTACAGAGATTTCATTGAATACAATATGCGGACATACGACAAAGATAATTGCCACTAAAGAGGGAAAGAGCACTCACATACATATTAAGTCTACATGTAAAAAACTTCGAAAATGGGGCACGCATTTTGATATGGAAATGAAAGACCTTATGGGAGGTCCCGAAAATATTCTTAGCCAGAAATCGGCTAAAGCGCCCCTTACACCTACCTGTCTTGTCCCGGCAGCAGTAATGAACGCTTGCTGGCTCGAAAATGGCATGATTTCAAAGAATCTCGCCCGAGAAATGGGAAAAATGGAGATTATTTTTGATAAATTGGAGTGAATTTTCCGCACTCCAAAACCCCTGAATTTCCTTTGGTCAGTCTTGGATCGCATTTTAGTACCCTGCTGATTTGTTGAGATTGGGACTTACGCGGTTGAACTGAGAAATCAATAGCATCAAACCTTCAACTGTCTAAACCACTAAACAAGTCACACCACCTAAAGTGCTTGATTCTGTACTTCAAGTGCGTAAGTCCTGGAGATTAACTCTTCTGGATTTAAATGCGGGAAAGCTCATCAAGTGAAATCTTTTTCCTGTAGCCCATACCATGGAATATTGCTACAAGATCTCCTTTATCATCAGTTATATTTACGGTATATGTTGAAATTTTGGGGTTTATTGAGGTTTCTTTTGCTTCCGCTATGAGAGTCTTGCCTGTTGCGGCTTTTACAAAAGAAATATTTGCATTGATAGCAACAGCAACATTGCCGTAAGCATTTGACGCTGCAGCAAAAGTGAGATCTGCAAGGGTAAATATTGCACCTCCCTGAACGGTTTTCAAGGCATTAAGGTGCTTTTCCTCTATATTCATGCGAGCTTTCGCATATCCTGGAGAGGCTTCTAAAATTTCGATTCCTGAAATTGCAGCAAAATTGTCATTCTTAAGAAAGTCTTTAATATTTTTCATGTAATAACTCCAGTTATTGTCAGTAAAGTCGTGCTCTATTCTGCTTATTTTTAATTAAAGTTATTCTTCTGAATGTAAACTTACTTCTGAATCTGCCATTTTTAGAAGTTCATTTTTAAAAGTTCATTTTTAGAAGTTATTATTCCTGCCGAGCCCCTAATGCAACTATCAAAATCTTTTTGAACACCAAAACTAATTTCTCCTGGGATTGAAGTGGTGGAAAAAAATACATTATTCTGGAAGGCAGTTGTCAAAAGGGCTGTACAGGTTATTGCAGGCCTATTCTTGTTTATGGTAGCGTTTTTTCTTTCTGCCGGTATGATTGATCTGCCCAGAGCATGGTTTTTCTTTAGCCTTTATTTCATCTCGGTGCTCTTTAACATGGTTATTTTCCTTAAACTCAATCCTGAGATCATAAGAGCACGGAGTGAAATGAGATGGAGAGAAATGAAGTGGTGGGATAAGCTGTTTGCAGTGCTTTATATCATATTTCTTTTCATAATGTTTATTGTGTGCGGGCTTGATGTGGGAAGGTTTCAGCTTTCAAGCCTTGGAATGGAGTTTCTAGCTGTCGGCGTGGTAATTTTCATAGTGGGCTGGGTTTTTGTAACGTGGGCAATGGTCGAAAACAGATTTTTTGAAACTACAGTCCGCATCCAAAAGGAAAGAAAACATAGGGCTGTTATCACAGGGCCTTATGCTATCGTCCGACATCCGGGCTATGCCGGCATGATACTGTATTATGGCTGTGCTCCGTTAGTCATTGGCTCTCTTTACGGTTTAATTCCTGCACTGTTACTTGCTGTTGCTTTTGTTTTCCGCACATACTTCGAAGACAGGATGCTCTACGAAGAGCTTCCAGAATATAGAGAATACACAAAGAAGGTAAGGTATCGGCTTGTGCCGTTTATCTGGTGAGGAATTAAAAGAATCACTTTTATTCTCGACTTTATTCTCGACTTTATTCTCAACTAGAATAGTTTCATAACTATTTTCATGATCATATGCCTGATAATTATTCAGAACATAAGATTCAGAAATGCAGTTTTGATTTTTTAGATAAGCACTGGGGATATGTGAGAGAGAATTACTTTTAAAACGCCATCTGACCCTTAAAACCAGACTAATCTGTATAGTTGATAGAGATTAATTATTTATAAGCGGTCCGTTTATTATTTACTAAATTTATATTAAATTGTATTTTATTTAATTTGAATATATATAATCGACCTGCTGGTCGAGCTCGTATACGGGGGTTAAGAATGAAAATGAAATTAATCGTTTCTCTGCTAGCGTTATGCATGACATTGTCTATTGTGTCTGTGCAAGCGCAGACTGACAAGGACATGACCGGAAACATGGAGGATATGAGTGCTATCCTTGCCGGAAATATCGATGAAACCATTACCTGCAACATGACCGGAAACGCAGCTATGGTAGGTATGGATAATATAAGCGGACAAATGGGGAACATGACCAAAATGGGGAATATGACCAGACCCATGACATTTAATATAGTCGGAAAAGTAGTCATAGTCAAAGACGTTGGAAATATGACCGAAAAAGCGCTTATAATCGGCAAAATGGAGAATATGCCCGGAAAAGTGGTTATTTTCGGAAAAATGGACAAAATGGGTGTAATGGACGCAAGAATGGAGAACATGTCCGGAATATCAGAAACTCTGCAGAACATGACCATAGTCAAGGTCGGAACCATGACTGGGACTGTGACATGCAATATGACCACAGATATGGAAAACATGACCGGAATGGCCACAAGAATGGAGAACATGACCGGAAGAATGGAAAACATGAATGTGCTCGCGGCTGGAGATATGACTGGAACCATAACATGTGATCTAACTGGAAAAATGATTATAATCAGAAACATGGGCAGTATGGAAGAAGTGGCCGGAAAAATATTTAGCATTCCCGGAATGGCCGAAAAAATGGATAACATAACCGGAAAAATGGAAAACATAACCAGACCCATGACGTGTAACATGACCGGAGGCATGATTATATGTAAAGATATGGATAACATGACCTCAATGGTCGAAAAAATGGATACTATGCCAGGAATGACCGAAAAAATGGATTATCTGAGAGGAATGGACGCAAGCACAGTTGTACTCGAGGATATGGACATGACTGGAATGGCCGGAGAAATGGGAAACATGACCAGAATGCACGGAAAAATGGGTGTAACCGGAAAAAAGATTATGATCCGAAATATGGATGACATGACTCAAATAATAACCAGAACCGTTACATGCAACATTACTGGAAACACAACTACGATTAAGAACATGGGGGCATGACCAAAAAATTGGGTATGAAGTAGCTATTGAGCAGTAAAATGTTCGTGTAATGAAGCATGAATAAGGAAAGGATTACCTGTCAGCTTGATTAGAAAATCCTACTCAGGAAGTAGAGGCTGCAAATATATATTACTTGCAGTTCTTTACTCATTTTTTCTAGTTTTTTATCGTGCATTATCTACTCGACATGCTTGCCTGATTTCCAAAATCATCCTTCCGATCTATTTTGCTCTTACTGAATATTCGGGCGTCAAACAAACTTCCGGGCTAAAATAGATTTATCAATAAGTCTGTGAATGCCCTAAGAATACTTATTATAATTATAGTTCTTTTTTACAATGGAAGTACACTAATCTGCATGTGATCGTATACATTGATGAGAATAAAAACATGGATAAAGAGCAATTAAAAGAAGAACGAATGGAATTACTTTCCCAGATTGATTCTCTTTTTGATTTTCCTCTCACGTCGCTGTCAATTTTATGGCTGATTCTTATTATTATCGACTTAGTGTCTGGTCTTTCATCTACATTGCAGACATTAAGTTTTTTTATCTGGGGAATATTTATAATTGATTTTTTTATTGAACTGGTAGTTTCCCCGAAAAAGAAGGATTATTTAAAGAAAAACTGGCTTGTCGCTCTTTCCCTGTTTTTGCCTGTATTGAGAATTCTTAAGCTATTTAGCGGACTCAAGCTGGTCATGTTTGCAAGCCATGTCAGATCTCTTCATCTGGCCAGTGTTCTCTCTTCTTTTTATCGGAGTTTAAGAACAGCCCGGCAGATAATAGAGCAGCGAGGTTTGGGATATATCCTGCTGCTTACGACTTTGATAACTCTACTTGGAGCCGCGGGGATGTATGATTTTGAGCGGCAAGGTTTTACTTCTTATCGGGATGCTCTCTGGTGGACAGCAACGATTATGATTACAGCAGGAAGCAATTACTGGCCAAAAACCATTGAAGGAAAGATACTGGCCTTTCTATTATCCGCTTATGCTTTTTACATTTTCGTCTATGTAACTGCGGCCCTTGCAAGCCTTCTTGTTGGAAGTGAAAAGTTGTTCTCAAAAGAAATTGAAGAACTGCGCAGCAAAGTACAGCGCCTTTCCAGTAAAATTAACAGGTTTTCAGAAAGGGAAAAAAAGTAGATTTGCAAAAGTTCTCAATCTTTTTTGCTACTGGTTCTTATCTATTTTCCGAATTCCTGAGCTATTATTTATCAGGCAAAAACCTATAAAATTTGCAGATTATTGCATAGCCTAAAATTCGTTTTTTAATTCAATTCCTTAAATTGACAGGGCAATTTCAAATTGCTGAGCCAGCATAAACGCTCTTTGAACTAAGTATATATTAGGTTTTGAAATAAGTCTTTTAACAAAAAAGATTGCAACTCAAAAGAATAAGCTATACAAAATAAAATTGTATAAAACAAGCTGTAAATAGACTCAGTTTCATAATTTAGTGATTTCTCATTTTTTCCGTCCTTAAAACTTCACTTTTCTCTGCTAACTGCTCAAATAAACTGTAATAATCCTTGAGAAATGATTTCTTTGGCAGGAATGCCAAAGAATTATTTTACTCCGTTAATTGTTTCACTGAATTTTTTGACTAAAATCGATACGCTCCGCTACTTAATCCTTAACTCAGCTCTCAAAAATATCTTTTACTAAAGCTTAAATGGAGTAAATAATCTGAACAATTCCAGAAATGACTTTTGTGGTTTCTTGAGCAAATTTAATCTTCTCATTTGAGCAAGTTTGATCTGATTCTCAATTCCTTTATCAGTCCTGAACTGCTTCTTGTTATCCGTTTTTAGACTTTTTGAATAATAACTTTCAATAGGATTATTTGTCGCCGGCGCTCCTGGAAGATAATGGAACAAAGTAAGATTTAGCCAGTGTTTATTGATCATCCACAATCGTTTTTGAACCAATTCATCATATGTTCTTATATTTTCCATTAATTTATTGAAGTTATATTTTGCTTTTTCAAGACTATTAARTGGAAGATTTTCCTTTTTYCGTCTTCTTTCAAGCTTTAATTCATTTCTATACTTGTAAAATTTCTTTTTTGCKTTTTTACTCCATTCCTGATGTTTTTCTTCTTTATTAACTAGATTAGGTTCTTCAGATAGAAGTTCTTCCAGAAATTTAATTTCATTCTCTCGATTGTAAAATATATTCAATAACCTGTACTTCAATAATTCCTGTTCAATKGTTGTATTTTTTGGGAAATCACTAACAATAAGCTTGTTTAAGTGCATTAAACAATATTGATGGACTAACTTATCCCCAAAAATTTCCTTTAATATATCAGGGCTRTCTCTTATCAAAGTCCGTAA